>JBEHXI010000035.1:0-39353 GCA_048498775.1 Actinomycetota bacterium
GGCCCCCGCACCGACCGGTGCGGGGGCCTCGCCGCGTCTCACCCGTGCCTCGACCCGTGCCGGGTCAGGAGCCCTCGCGGTTGACCGACAGCAGCTCCTCCAGCTGCTGCTCGCGCGCCGGCGCCGCCACGAACAGCAGTTCGTCGCCCGCCTCCAGCGCGTCGTCCCGGGACGGCGTGAGCACCCGGTGGCCCCGGATGATCGTCACCAGGGAGGTGTCCGAGGGCCAGGTCACGTCGCCGACCCGGGTGCCGACCAGCGCGGCGTCCGGCGGCAGCGTCAGCTCGACGAGGTTGGCGTCGCCCTGGCTGAAGCGCATCAGGCGCACCAGGTCGCCGACGCTGACCGCCTCCTCGACCAGCGCGGACATCAGACGCGGGGTGGAGACGGCCACGTCCACCCCCCACGCCTCGTTGAACAGCCACTCGTTCTTCGGGTTGTTGACCCGCGCGACGACCCGGGGGACGCCGTACTCGGTCTTGGCCAGCAGGGAGACCACCAGGTTGACCTTGTCGTCGCCGGTCGCGGCGATGACCACGTTGCACCGCTGCAGCGCCGCCTCGTCCAGCGAGGTGATCTCACAGGCGTCGGCGAGCAGCCACTCCGCCTGCGGTACCCGCTCCACCGAGATGGAGGTCGGGTTCTTGTCCACGAGGAGCACTTCGTGCCCGTTTTCCAGGAGCTCGCTGGCGATGGAACGCCCCACCGCACCCGCCCCGGCGATCGCGACCCTCACAGTGCCTCTCCGTTCGCCCCGCCGCTGCGGCCGGTACCGGCCCCGCTTCCGCGGCCAGGGCTGTCGCTGGTGTTCGTGTTGCGGCCGGCGGCCGTGCGTGCGCCGCTCACGAGTGTCCCTCCTCGGGGCCCCGGGCGAACGCCGCCTCCACCTTCTCGACCTCGTCCGTGCGCATGATCACGTGGACCAGGTCGCCCTCCTGCAGGACCGTGGTGGACGTGGGGATCATCGCCTCACCCAGCCGAGTGAGAAACGCCACTCGGACCCCGGTCTCCTCCTGCACCTTGCTGATCTTCAGGCCCACCCAGGCGGTGGACGCGGGGACCTCGGCCAGCTGGACCGCCCCGCTCGGGTCGCGCCACAGCGGCTCGGCGCCCGACGGGAGCAGCCTGCGCAGCACCTGGTCGGCCGTCCAGCGCACGGTGGCCACGGTCGGGATGCCGAGGCGCTGGTAGACCTCGGCGCGCCGCGGATCGTAGATCCGCGCCGCCACGTTCTCCACTCCGAACATCTCCCGGGCGACCCGGGCGGCGATGATGTTCGAGTTGTCTCCGCTGCTCACGGCGGCGAAGGCACCGGCTTCCTCGATCCCGGCTTCGCGCAGTGTGTCCTGGTCGAACCCGACCCCGGTCACCCGGCGACCGGAGAATCCGGACCCGAGACGGCGGAACGCCGTCGGGTCCTGGTCGACCACGGCGACCGTATGACCCTGCTCTTCGAGGGAGTGCGCGAGAGTGGATCCCACCCGCCCGCATCCCATGATTACGACGTGCACGCCTGTCCTTCCGGCAACTGATCGTCTCGTCTGAGAAGGCCCTACCAGGGTCTCAGACCGCCGCCAAAGCTACACATGCCCGCTCCGGGGTGGGGGGTACGGGTAGTCAGTATCTCGACCAGTCCCTAACATCCTCTGGTGCCCAAACTCACGGAACTGCCGAAACGCATACTGATCGGCCGTGCTCTGCGCAGCGACCGGCTGGGAGAGACCCTCCTGCCCAAACGCCTCGCGCTGCCCGTCTTCGCCTCCGACCCGCTGTCCTCCGTGGCGTACGCGCCCGGCGAGGTCCTGCTGGTGCTGTCCGTCGCGGGGGCGGCGACCTACCGCTTCAGCCCGTGGATCGCCGTCGCGGTCGTCGTGCTGATGTTCACGGTCGTGGCGTCCTACCGGCAGAACGTCCACGCGTACCCCTCCGGCGGCGGCGACTACGAGGTCGCCACCACCAACCTCGGCTCCCGGGCGGGCCTGACCGTCGCCAGCGCGCTGCTGGTGGACTACGTCCTGACCGTGGCCGTCTCCGTCGCCTCCGGCGTGGAGAACCTCGGCTCGGCCATACCGTTCGTCGAGCAGAACAAGGCCCTGGTGGCGCTCGCCACCATCATCCTGCTGATGCTGATGAACCTGCGGGGAGTGCGCGAGTCGGGCACGATCTTCGCCATCCCCACCTACGCGTTCGTCTTCGGCGTCTTCTGCATGATCGGCTGGGGTGTGCTGCGGCTGGCGCTCGGCCAGCACCTGTCGGCGCCGACCGCGCAGTACACGATCCACGCGCAGACCACCGGGCTGTCCGGCTTCGCGCTGGTCTTCCTGCTGCTGCGGGCCTTCTCCTCGGGCTGCGCGGCACTGACCGGCGTCGAGGCGATCAGCAACGGCGTGCCCGCGTTCCGCAAGCCGAAGTCGAAGAACGCGGCCACCACGCTGGCGCTGATGGGCGGCCTGGCCGTCACGATGTTCTGCGGGATCATCGCGCTGGCCCTGGTGACCAAGGTCCACATGGCCGCGAACCCGGCCACCGACCTGCTGCTGCACGGCCGCCCGCTGGGCTCCGGCTACACCCAGGACCCGGTGATCGCGCAGGTCGCGGCGGCGGTCTTCGGGTCCGGCTCGGCGCCGTTCGTCTACCTGGCGGCGGTCACCGCGCTGGTGCTGTTCCTGGCCGCCAACACCGCGTACAACGGCTTCCCGGTGCTCGGCTCGATCCTCGCCCAGGACCGCTACCTGCCGCGCCAGCTGCACACCCGCGGTGACCGGCTGGCGTTCAGCAACGGCATCGTGCTGCTGGCCCTGTTCGCCGGGGTGCTGGTCTACATCTACGACGCGGACTCCACGCGCCTGATCCAGCTCTACATCGTCGGCGTGTTCGTGTCCTTCACCCTCAGCCAGACCGGCATGGTGCGGCACTGGAACCGCCATCTGCGCACCGAGACCGACCCGGCGGTCCGCCGCCGGATGATGCGCTCGCGGGCGATCAACGCGTTCGGCGGGTTCTTCACCGGCATCGTGCTGATGGTCGTGCTGCTGACGAAGTTCACCCACGGCGCCTGGGTCGCCGTGGTCGGGATGGTGGTCTTCTACCTGATGATGACGGCGATCAGGAAGCACTACGACCGGGTGGCGGCCGAGCTCGCCGCCGCCGAGGAGCACGCCGAGGAGGAGGTGCGCCCCTCCCGGGTGCACGCCATCGTGCTCGTCTCCAAGCTGCACAAGCCCACCCTGCGGGCCCTGTCCTACGCGAAGATCGTCCGCTCCGACACCCTGGAGGCGCTGACGGTCAACGTCGACCCGGCCGACACCAGGGAACTGAAGGCCGAGTGGGACCGGCGCGGGCTCGACGTGCCGCTGAAGGTGCTGGACTCGCCGTACCGCGAGGTCACCCGGCCGGTGGTGGACTACGTGCGCGGACTGCGCCGCTCCAGCCCGCGCGACGTGGTCAGCATCTACATCCCGGAGTACGTGGTCGGCCGCTGGTACGAGCACCTGCTGCACAACCAGAGCGCCCTGCGCCTGAAGACCCGGCTGCTGTTCACCCCCGGTGTGATGGTCACCTCGGTGCCCTGGCAGCTGGCGTCCTCCGAGGCGGCCAAGGTGCGGGCGCGCCGGCGGGCCGAGTGGAACGCTCCCGGCTCGGTGCGGCGTGGCCCGGTCGGCCCGGCGGCCCGGCAGGCGGAGCCGAGCGGGCGCGAGTAGCGCTCGGGCGCGTTCCCCAGGAGCTCCAAGGGCGGCCGCGGGTGACGAGCCCGCGGCCGCCGGACGTAGACTGGTCGGCTGTTGTCCCGCAGCACCCCTTCAGCCCAGGAGCCAGGAATCGCCGTGACCAGCCGCACACGGGTCAACCGCACCAAGGACCGGTCCGCGGAGGCGGGCGACGGCTCACTGGTCGGCGAGCGCTACGAGGTCGAGGTCGGGCCGGTCGCCCACGGCGGGCACTGCATCGCCCGCCACCGGGGCCGGGTGCTGTTCGTACGCCACGCGCTGCCCGGGGAACGGGTCGTCGCGGAGGTCACCGAGGGCGACGAGCGCTCGCGCTTCCTGCGCGCCGACGCGGTGGAGGTCCTCACGGCCTCCCCGGACCGGGTGGCCGCGCCCTGCCCGTTCTCCGGGCCGGGCCGCTGCGGAGGCTGCGACTGGCAGCACGTGGCGCCCGGGGCGCAGCGCCGGCTGAAGGTCGCGGTGCTCACCGAGCAGCTGGCCCGGCTGGCCGGGCTGACCCCCGAGGAGGCCGGCTGGGACGGCACCGTCGAGCCGGCGCCGGGCGACAAGGTGCCGCGCGGCCAGGTCCCGGCCTGGCGCACCCGGGTCGCCTACGCGGTCGACGGGGAGGGGCGCGCCGGTCTGCGCCGCCACCGCTCGCACGAGGTGCAGCCGATCGACCACTGCCTGATCGCCGCGCCGGGCGTCAGCGAACTGGGCATCGAGGCCCGGCAGTGGCCCACCGTGGAGTCGATCGACGCGATCGCGGCCACCGGCTCCTCGGACCGCCAGGTCATCCTCACCCCCCGGCCCGGCGAGCGGCTGCCGATCGTGGAGCTGGACCGGCCGGTCTCGGTGCTGCGGGTGGACGAGCAGGGCGGCGTGCACCGGGTGCACGGCCGGGCCTTCGTCCGCGAGCGGGCCGTCGGCCGCACCTGGCGGGTCGGCGCGGGCGGTTTCTGGCAGGTGCACCACCAGGCGCCCGACCTGCTGGCCGAGGCGGTGCTGACCGGGCTGCGGCCGCGGCCGGGCGAGACCGCGCTCGACCTGTACTGCGGCGCGGGCCTGTTCGCCGGCGCGCTGGCCGAACGGGTCGGCGAGCGCGGCGCGGTGCTCGGCATCGAGTCCTCCAAGCGCGCGGTGGAGGACGCCCGCCACAACCTCGCGGACCTGGAGCGGGTCCGGATCGAACACGGCAAGGTCGAGCAGGTGCTGCCGCGCACCGGCATCACCGAGACCGACCTGATCGTCCTCGACCCGCCGCGCGCCGGCGCGGGCCGGGCCGTCGTCGAGCGGCTGGCGGCCCTGGGCGCCCGCGCCATCGCCTACGTCGCCTGCGACCCGGCCGCCCTCGCCCGCGACCTGGCGAGCTTCGCCGCCACCGGCTACCGCCCGGTCTCCCTGCGGGCGTTCGACCTGTTCCCGATGACCCACCACATGGAGTGCGTGGCCATCCTGGAGCCGGCCGCGGAGGGCCGCTGACCTCTGTTGGGGTGGAGTGCGTCCGGTGGGTGACGGGTGCGGGAGGCAGGACGCCCGTCAACCCAGGGGGTACTCGCCTCACGGTCTGCGGGGCAGCACACCTCGGCCCGGTGTACTGCCCCGCGGAGTCGGGCGGTTCAGCCGATGGTGATGGTGGCGGGGCTGCTGATGCTGGTGGTGAAGCCGCCGCCGGCGGTGTCCTGGACCCATACCGGTTGGCCGGCCGTGTGGCCGGTGCTCTGGTAGGCCCCGGCCCAGGACAGACTGGTGGCGGTCAGGCCGGTGATCACATGGATGTCATCGGTGGCCGTGGCGGTGCCCATGGCGATGGTGTCGCCGATGTGCATTCCCGCGGTGCTGGTGACGTCGCAGGTGGTGGCGGTGGTGCTGCAGGAACTGGTGAGCGTGGTGCGCGCCGGTGCTGAAGCGGTACCGGTGTTCACGGTGAGGTCCGGGGCGTAGACGGCTGTGATGGAGTCCGTACCGGCGGCGAGGCCGGTGGTGGTGTAGCCGGCCTGTCCGTTCGCGTCGAGGGGGACCGGCGTCCCGAGGTTCGCACCGTTGACCTTGAACTGGACGGTTCCGGTGGGCGCCCAGGACCGTGTGGCCGCGGTGACGGTGGCGGTGAGGGTCACCGGTTGGCCGGCGGACTGCGTTGCCGGTGTGGCGGTCACGCTGGTTGCGGTGGGCGCGCACATCGGGGCGAGCTTGTTCAGCTCGGCGATGGTGCCGGCCCAGCTGAACTCGTTGTTGTCGCTGAAGTAGTAGTAGGTGGCGCCGTTGGGCATCATGGCGACGGTGATGCCGCCGTAGCCGGACATGAAGGGGATGCGCAGCGCGCAGCCGGGCACCTGGGCGGTTGTCGGGTACGCCCATACGCCGTTGCTGTAGCGGTAACCGCCTGCCGAGACGGTTCCGTCGCCGTTACCGGTGAGGTTGGCGGAGGCGGCAGCGACACCCGTGTCGGAGGAGAGACGCTGCATGGCCGCGAGCATCTGGGCGCGGTCGACCAGCTGAGTGCCGCCTGCCTGGCCGTCGTTCTGGAAGAGCGTGGCGAGTTTGGCGACGTCGTCGACCGTCCAGAACAGGCCGTAGGCGCCGAACGGGCGGCCGGTGGTGGGGGAGGTTCCGGCACTTGCGGCGTTGTCGGTGCGCTCGCTGGTCAGGGTCCCGGCGGTGAGGTGGAGGGGTGTGTAGACCTCGTCGCGCATCATGTTGAACAGGTCGGCACCGGAGCCGCGCTGGGCCTGCAGGTAGCCGGTCTCCGCCTGGGCGAGCAGGTAGTGGTCGACGGAGTGGTAGACCCAGGTGCTGCCCTGCTCGTTGGCGTGGTGGGGGTATCCCAGGGCGTAGCCCGTCTTGCCGCTGGTGGCGGTTCCGTAGGGCTCGGCGGAGAGGAAGCTGCTGGTGGTGGAGCCGTTCTCGTCGGTTTCGTAGGTCTGGGAGCCGAAGTTGCCGGTCGCCATGTCGGCGGCGTTGTCGAACGTCACATCGGCCGAGTTCCAGTTGGGACTGGAGGCCATCTCGGGGATGTAGTTCTTCAGGAGCAGATTGGGCGTGCCGGTTCCGAAGTCCGTCACCAGCCGGGCCAGGGACAGGCCGGCGAAGGCCGACTTGGCCGTGGAGTAGGACGGCAGCCGCAGGTCGGTGCAGAACGGGTAGCTGCCGTAGCGGGTCTGGCAGCTCTTGTTGGCTGAGGTGCCGTCGGCCACGTAGTTGACGCCGTTGTAGACCACGCCGTAGACGGTCATCGCCGAGGGGGTGATGCCGCTGCCGAAGGTCGACAGGTTGAGCCCGGCGCCGGGGTAGTCGGTGGCGAGCGCCGACAGTGGCTTGGTGGGCACATGGTCGGCCACCTCGGCGGCCTCGGCGTTCTGCAGTGCGAGGTCGTTCGTCACCTGGTGGGGGGTGTAGGCGGCGGCGAGCTGGCCCCACATGTCGAACTGGTGCAGCGCGCAGGTCTCGGTGGTGATCTGGTAGGCGACCTGCGAGATGGTGGTCGCGTTGAACAGGAAGGTGAGCTCGCCGTTGTGGGCGCAGTTCTGGTTCCGGTCGACGAGGGTGAGGGGCAGTGACGCGCGTGCGTAGCTGCCGGCCGAGCCGGTGTCGGAACTCTCCGACCAGGCGCGTCCAGGTCCGACGATCAGGTTGTAGGTGGAGCCTGACTGGGTGTCCCCGGTGATGGTGAGGCCTTGGACGGCGGGGATCAGATGGCTGCCGTTCTGGATCAGGTCCAGGCTGATCGGGGGAAGGTGCTTTCCGCAGCCGGAGGAGCAGCCCTTGATGTTCTTGAAACCTCCGGCGGCCTGCGGATTGGCCAGGGTCAAGGTGCCCTCGAAGGTGTACTGGGGCATTGCCGCGTCGGCGGGCAGCGCGTAGGCGCCGTCGTCGACCGGGGCGTTCGGCGTGCTGCTAGCGGTGAGCTGGCTGTAGGGCAAGAGGGTGCGGGTCACGTTGCCGCTGCCGGTCAGCGGATCACCGGGAACGGGGTTGGGCGTGGCGGCCTGGGCGTTCGAAGCGGTGACGCCGCCTTGCAGTGTGAACGTGGCGAGCAGCAGGCCGAGCGCGGCTGAGAGCAGCCTGGCGCGGGGTCGTCTCACGGTGGTGCCACCTTCCAGTCGGGTGTTGCCGGAGGGGAGGAGCAGCGGTGATGACCGCGGGCGGGTGGCAGCCGATGGGGATGTCGCCGCCGGGTCGGCGTCCGGGGCGAGGCAGCGTTGCCCGAGGAGCCCGCGGTGGGGGACTCAGGTGGTGACCGGCTCCGGCTCACTGGGTTCGGGCGCCAGGTGGAACTCGGGGGTGGGGCCGCGGAAACCCTTGGTGAGCACGGCCAGGTAGACGATGCCGATGACCAGCCAGCCCACGCCGAGTCGCAGGGCGGTGGCACCGAGTTGGGTGATGAGGTAGACGTCTATCGCGGCGCCGGCTGCCGGCACGATCAGGTACCCGAGGATCGGGCGGCGGGCCCCGGCGCGCCACTGGCGGACGGCGTAGGCGATCACGGAGAGGTTCACCAGGGTGAAGCCCAGGAACGCGCCGAAGTTGATGAAGGACGTGGCGGTGTCCAGGGACAGGTTGAGAGCCAGCAGGGCGGCGCCACCGATGAGCACGAGGTTCAGCACCGGGGTGCCCCAGGTGCGGTGCAGGCGGCCGAAGAAGCGGCGGGGCAGGACGCCGTCGCGGCCCATGACGTACAGCAGACGGCTGGTACTGGCCTGGATGGCCATGCCGGAGGCGAAGCCGCCGATCAGGCTGATGATGTTGGCGATCTGCGCGTAGCCGCGGCCGCCGACGAGGACGGACATGCTGTAGCCGGCGGATGACTCGTCGGCGAACTGGCCGCCGGGGTGGACCCACTGCATGAGGAAGGAGAGGGTGATGAAGATCAGTCCGCCGATCAGCACGGTGAGCACGATGCCGCGCGGGATGGTGCGCTGGGGGTCGTGGGTCTCCTCGCTGAGGGTGCTGACCGCGTCGAAGCCGAGGAAGGAGTACGCGGCGATGGCCGCGGCGGCGGTGATCGCGGACGCGGTGGTGCCCGGGTTCCAGAAGGTGTGGGTGACCGGGCCGGCCGAGGTGGCTGCCAGGTAGTGCACGCACAGGGCGACGAAGACCAGCAGGCCGGCGATGGTCAGCGTCATGAGGACCTTGTTGAGGCGGTCGGCCAGCACGACGCCGGCGATGTTGACGCCTGTGGTCGCCACGATGTTGATGACCAGCCAGGCCCATACCGGGACCGCGGAGAACTGGGCGTTGAGATAGATCGACTGGATCAGCCAGGCGACCATGGGCAGGAAGAAGTAGTCAAGGAGGATGGCCCAGCCGGCGAGGAATCCGATACGCGGGTGGAGCATCTTGCGGGCGTAGGTGTAGACGGACCCGGATGCCGGCATGAGCCGGGCCATCTTGCCGTAGCTCAGTCCGGTCAGCAGCATCGCCGCGGTGGCGATCAGGTAGGCCGTGGGTGAGGCGCCGTGGCTGGTGGCCGCGATGACCCCGAAGGTGGCGACGACGACGCCGGGAGCCATGTAGGCGACGCCGAAGAGCACGATCGAGGACAGGCTGAGTCTGCCCTGGAGCTGGGTTCGCTGGTGTGCCATCACGCTGTCTCCTGCGGGGGAACGGACGGGCGGGTTCGGGGGGTGTCCTGCTCGCTGGCGTGCCGGCCCGCCCAGGTGGCGGGGTCGATCGCGCCGGCGTAGAGCGGGAGTTCGATGGGCCGGTCGTCAGCGCGGAAGTGGTCCCACATCCGGTTCAGGCCGGCGGTACCGAAACGGCGGGTGGTGGCCACGGCGTCGAGGTCGATCACGTCGGTCAGCGTGATGTCCTGGCTCCCGGAGGCCTCGGTACGGATCCGGCCCTCGGGGTCCACCAGCAGGCTGCGGCCCTGGCCGGTGGGCGCCGCGGCATTCACGCTGGCGACGAAGACCTGGTTGGCGATGGCGTTCGCCTGGGCGAGCACCAGTTCCTGCGCCCGGTCGCTGGTCGGGGTCTGCACGAGGTTGAGGACAAGCTCGGCACCCATCCAGGCCAGGTGCCGGGTGGTCTCGGGGAACCAGGCGTCGTAGCAGATCGACAGTCCCACCCGGCCCACACCGGGCATGTCGAAGACGACGAACCGGGAGCCGGACGCGGTGGTCTCGTACGGACGCCAGGGGAACATCTTGCGGTACGACGCCACCCGCCGGCCCTGCGGGGAGTACACACAGGCGGTGTTGTAGACGAGCCCGTCCGCACCGCGCTCGTACACGCTCCCCGGGACAAGCCAGACGCCAAGGTCTCCGGCGATCTGTGCCAGCAGGCGGTCCCGTGGTCCTTCCAGGGGCTGGGCCAGTTCTTCGGGTCCGCCGCCGGCGGACCCGGTACCCGCCACCGCTGACAGGTGCAGTTCCGGATAGACCAGCAGGGGCGGGACCTGCCAGCGGCCGACTCGCCGTTCCGCGTCGGCGGCCAGGCCCGTGAGGTCGTCCATCGGGCGAGCGGGGGCCTGTGCGAGGAGTAGGGGAAGAGGGCGCGTCAAGAAGATCACCGAGTCTCGTGTGAGGTGCGTCACGGTTGGTTAAATGAAATTTAATTAACGAATGAGGAGGGTGTCAAGGCTCCGTTCGAAGGGCGTGCGATCATGGCCGCATGCCCCGACCGAAGAACCAGGCCCTCCAGCGGGCCAACCTGATCAACGCGGCAACGAAGGCGCTCATCGAGCACGGGGCCACCGGAGCGCGCCTGCGGGACATCGCGGAGGAGGCCGGGGTCACGCCGGCCTCGGTGCTCTACTACTATCCCGACATCCAGGAGCTGTTCACGGCCGTCTTCGAGCGTGGCGGCGCCACCTACTGCCAGCTGCGGGAAGAGCAGATCACCGCCGTGCAGGGGGCGCAAGAGCAACTGGCCGCCTGCATCCGTTCCGGCGTGCCCTGGCCCGGTCATGCCGAGCAGACCAGCCGCCTGCTCTACGAACTGTTCCCCGTGGCCCTGCGCCACGAAGCCGCGGCCGAACAGCAGCGCTCCTTCATCGCCCGGCAGACCGCCCTGTACGAGCGCGTTCTGGAGGACGGCCGGCGGACGGGCGAGTTCCGTCTGGCCGCCCCGGCCACCGAGCTCGCGCGCAGCTTCGTGGCCCTGGAAGACGGCTACTGCCTGGACGTTCTCGTCGGCGCCGCCACGGCCGCCGAAGTCGAACAACGACTCCTCGCCTACGCCCGCATCACCACACAGGCGAGCTGAGGCCGGCAACGCCCGGGCCGCGGCGCAGACCAGGAACGCGGTGCCGAAGCCGCTGCCCGGGACCTTCAGGGCCAGACCGTGCGCCGCGGATCCCGGGGCACCGGGCGGCAGGCTGTGCACGGCGTCCGGCGTGGCAGGAGACGTTCTCGGGCCCTTGGGCCCGAATCGGGTGACGCCACCGGAAGGGGCCTTCCCGGATTGCGCCGGGAAGGCCCCTTGGAAAATGCGCGGCAGGACGGAGGAAAGTCAGCGCTTGAATGCGTCCTTGACCTTTTCCTTGGCCTCGCGGACATCACCGGTGCTCTTTTCCGTCTGGCCCTCGGCGGCCATGCGGTCGTTCCCGACGGCGCTTCCGGCGGCTTCCTTGACCTTGCCCTCGGCCTGCTCGGTCTTCGCCTTGGCCTTCTCGCCGGCAGTCATGAAACAGCGCCTCCTTTTGGCTGGTGTGCCGCTGTCGCGGTAACCGGCTCGTGCCCCGGATTTCCACCGGAAAACAAGAGGCCGGGATGGCATGGGGGCGACGGTGCGCGGCAAAGGAGCGTCCAGGAGGTTAAAAACGTGGTTCCCTTGCTGCTTGTTCTGCTTCTCGCCCTGATCCTCTTCGGTGCCGGCTTCGCCATCAAGATTCTCTGGTGGGTCGCCGTCGCCGTCCTGGTGGTGTGGCTCCTCGGCTTCGTCATGCGCTCCACCAGCGCCGGTGGTGGCCGGGGACGCTGGTATCGATGGTGATCTGACCCGTACACCCGCTTCACCGCAGGGCCCGGCCGATATGACGGCCGGGCCCTGCGCGCGTGCCGGACGCGCGGGCGGTCGGGCAGGTAAGGGGCACATCGCCCATAGGCGTCCAAATCGGTAACAGGGGTAGGTGTGTTGCGGTCGGGGGCGGGGCGGGCGCGCGCGAAGGGAACCCGCGCGACCTCCTGTCGTTGTCCCCGCCCCCGACCCCTGGTCGCGGCCGTGCTCGGCAGCCCGCAACGCGCACCGAATTGACACATGTAGACATCTTGTCGCTGAGTGACAGGGACCCCTAACCTCCCGAACGTGACCGTCGGTAACACGCTTTCCCGTCAGGGGAGTCGGACATCCCGAGGCCGTTGAGAGCGAGACGGCGGACGCGTGGCCACGAGCCGTGGGCGTCCGCCGTGCGTACTCCGCGTCCGCCGTACGCGGAGTACTCCGTCGATCCCGCACCCGCTCGGCGCCGCTCGGCCGCCGAACACCGCGGCGCGCCGCGCGCGTTCACAGCGTGCGGCACGGACGGCGCCGCCCACCCCCTGGTCCCTCACCCTCTACAGGAGTCAGCCATGACCCTCACCAGGCGCACCCTCCTCGCGGGAGCCGCCGCAGGCACCGCGGCCGGTCTGCTCGCGGCCCCCGCGGCCTCGGCCGCCGCCGCCCGCACGAGACTGACCAGGGAGGACCACCGCGTCGTGGTCATCGGCTCGGGTTTCGGCGGCGGCGTGGCGGCGTTGCGGCTGGCCCAGGCGGGCGTCCCGGTGACGGTCCTGGAACGCGGACGGCGCTGGCCCACCGGGCCGAACGCCGACACCTTCCCGACGTTCGCCCACCTCGACAAGCGGGCGCTGTGGTACGGCACCCTCCCGGAGGCGGTCCGGCCCCTGGCGAGCCTGATCGGCACGCCGCTGAACTTCGGGCCCTATGTCGGCCTGCTGGAGCCGGTGCTCGGCGACAACATCCTGGGGGTGTGCGCGGCCGGCGTCGGCGGCGGGTCGCTCGTCTACCAGGGCATGACCCTCCAGCCGTCGGAAGCGGTGTTCAACACCTGGCTGCCCGAACAGCTCGACTACCGGCGCATGGACCGGGTCCACTACCCGCGGGTCGCGCGGATGCTCCAGGTCGCCACGGCCCCCGACGCGCTGATCGCCTCGCCGAACTACTACGCGGCGCGGGTGTTCGCCGAGCGGGCCCGCAAGGCCGGCTACGACCTCGAGAAGATCCCGATGCCGATCGACTGGAGCTACGCCCTGGCCGAACTGCGCGGCGAGATGAAGCCGTCCTACACGAACGGCAACTGCGCGCTCGGCGTCAACAACGGCGGCAAGCACTCGGTCGACGTCACCTACCTCAAGCAGGCCGAGGCGACCGGCAGGGTCACCGTCGAGACCCACCACAACGTCACCTCCGTCGCCCGGGCGAAGAACGGCCGCTGGGAGGTGCACGTCAACCGCACCGACGACACCGGCCGCGTGCTGGAGCAGAAGGTGCTCACCACCCGCGCCCTGATCATGGCGGCCGGCAGCATGGGCACCAGCCGGCTCCTCGTCCGCGCGGGCGCCACCGGCGCCATCCCCGGCCTGCCCGACGGCCTCGGCGAGGGCTGGGGCACCAACGGCGACCGCATCTACGCCTGGACCGACCTCCAGGAGGACTTCGGCGCGGCGCAGGGCGGACCGGTCATCTACGGCAGCAAGGACTGGAGCGACCCGCACACCGCCAACACCATCATCCAGGCGTCGTTCCCGCCGCTGGGCATCGACTCCCGGACCACCATGCTGGTCGGCTTCGGCGTCAGCCCCGACCGCGGCCGGTTCCGGTACAACGCGCTGACCGACTCGGTGTCGCTGCACTGGCCGCTCGGCGGGGACGCCGGCAGCCACCGGGAGATCCAGAAGCGCATCACCGCCGTCTCCGGCGGACTCGGTGTCCTCACCGACACCAACTACCTGGCCAACAGCACCTGGCACGCGCTCGGCGGCGCCGCGATGGGCACCGTGTGCGACCTGGAGGGCAGGGTGCACGGCCAGCGTGGACTCTACGTCCTCGACGGCGCCCTCATCCCGGGCACCACGGGAGCGTGCAACCCTTCGATGACGATCGCCGCCGTGGCCGAGCGGGCGATGGACGCCATCACCGCCAAGGACGTCGGCACCGTGATCTGACACCGTGACCTGGTCAGAAGTCAGGACGCGCGGCGGTCCTGGGCGGGCGCCCGGGGCCGGCCGCGTCACCGACCCGCCGGAACGGCACGGCTAGTTCGGCAGGTCCCCGGCGAGGTGCGGCGCGCCCGCCCAGCTGCGCAGCTCCGCCACGCCGGGGAAGTTGGCGACGTTCTGGTCCTGCGGGGAGTCGGTGTACTGGTGGAACGTCCAGGGGTGCTTGATCCGGGGTTGCCCCGCGGTGGTGTAGTCCGCGATCCACAGGCCGTCGCCGCACTGGGAGTCGGTGTCGACGTTCAGCCAGTTGTTGCGGTCGCAGTACAGGACGGTGCGGTGGCCAGGGGCCTGGGAGCGGACGTGGTCGAGCCAGGCGTCCTTGTAGTCGCGGGCCTGCGCGTCGCTGACGTCCTGGCCGTACCACTCCCAGTCCAGGCAGAGGATGTCGCCCGGCACCAGGTTGATCTGCGCGAGGAAGCGGTCGGCCTCGGCGGTGGGGGAGTTGGCGATCCTCGGGTAGTGGTAGAAGCCGGTGACCAGGCCCGCGGCGCGCGCGGTGGCGCGCTGGGCGGTCCACTTCGGGTTGGTGTAGGTGAGACCCTCGGTGATCTTGATGAAGACGAAGGACAGGTTTCCGGTGGAGTAGTCGGCGGGCTGGTAGGAGCTGACATCGATGCCATGGAGCACGGTGGGGTGCCTCCTTGGTGGTGGGGGAAGCAGCGGTGTCCTGATTCTTCCGGCGGGCGGGTTGGACGGGCCCTCTTCTCTTGTTTCGGCTTCTGCGGGCCGGAACTGGACCCGGCCGCCGGGAGCGGGTAGCCCTTTCGAAGGACGGGTGGCACGGCGGAACGGTTCGGCGTGCCGCGGCCTGACTACGTTCGCGGGCATGACCGTTGCCGTCGAGCGCCCCGTCCTGACCGAACTGCGGCTGTCCGCCTACAAGTCGCACCGCGGCGGCCGTTTCCCGCTCGGCCCGGTGACCGTGCTGGCCGGCGGAAGCGGAAGCGGGAAGTCCAGCGTGCTGGAGGTACTCGGGGTGCTGGCGGGCCTGGCGGCCGGCGGCACGCTGGACGAGGTGCTGCCCCGGGTGGTGCGCGGTGGCGCCGGGGCGTGCGTGCCGCAGGACGCGCCGCCCGACGCGCTGGGGCGCCGCGGCTTCCGCGTCGGCTGCTCGGCGGACGGGCCGGCCGGGCCGGTGCGGCTGGACCTCGCGGTGCAGGTGGAGCCGGAACTGCGCGTCGCGGGCGAGCGGTTGACGGCCGCCGGGCGGACGCTGCTGAGCACCGCGCTGCGCGACCCGGCGCGCGGCGCCGTCGAGGCGGCCTGGCACACCGCGGGGCAGGGCCGCACGACCCGCGCGCCGCTGCCCGGCGACCTGCTGGCGACCGCGCTGCTGCCGCTGCGGGTCGCGGGCGCGACGGAGGGGGAGCGGCTGGTGCTGGACGCGGCCGAGCAGGTGCTGGTGGCGTTGCGCGCGGTCTTCGCCGTCGATCCGCAGCCGCGGCGGATGCGGTCCGCCGCCCGGGTCGGCGACGCGCTGCTGCGGGGCAGTTGCGAGAACCTGTCCGCGGTGCTGCACCGCACCCAGGGGGAGTGCAGGACCCGGCACGCGGCGCTGGTGGCGGCGGCGCACGCGGTGTGCGCGGCGCCCGTCGAGGGGCTCACGGTGGTGCGGCGGGTGCTGCCAGCGCCGGGGGCGCTGTACGAGGGGGTGCTCGCGGCGGTGGACCGCGGGCCGCTGGGCCTGATGCCGGTGGACCGCCTCGGCGACAGCGAACTGCGCTTCCTGGCGCTGGCCCTCGTCCTGCTCACCGGCCCCGGCGTGCTGGCGATGGACCACACCCCGGAGGTCCCGGCCGCTCGGCAGGCCATGACGGTGCTGGTGGACGGGCTCGACGCCGGACTGGACCGCCACCAGACCCGGGAGCTGCTGTCGCTGGCCGTCCGGGCGTCCGGACGCGGCCATGTGCGGCTGCTGGGGACGGCGCACGGCGCGGCGGAGGCGGAGGCGGTGCCCGGGGTGGGCGTGCTGGCGCTGGAGCACGCGCCGGGACCGCGCCGGGCCGCGCGGGGTGTTTCGGCCACTCCGGGACCGGTGGGCGCGCCGCAGGGTTGAAGCCCCGCCGACCGGGCAAGTGAGGCCGGGGCGCGGTCGCTCGGCACCCATGGCCATTTGGTGAACAATTGTTCATAAAGGGTGCGATGTGGCGCTACTCGTGATGCAGTATGTGAGTGAATGACGGGCGTCAGCGTCGACAGGAGTCGAGCAATGCCGAGCGTTCGTTCGATTACCGAGGCCGAAGCCGAGGCTCACATACGTGGCATCTGCTTCAAGACCGGCCCGCCCCGGCGCGTCGGCGTCGAGCTGGAGTGGCTGGTCCACGACGGTCTCGACCCGCTCCGCCCGGTCGGCCCGGCGCGGCTCGCCGCCGCCCTCGCCGACCTCCGTCGCCTGCCCCTGCGGTCGTCGCTCACCCAGGAGCCGGGCGGGCAGCTGGAGCTCAGCTCGCCGCCCGCCGAATCGCTGACGGACTGCGTGGAGACCGTGGCGGCCGACCTCGCCGCCGTCCGCGAGCGGCTTGAGGTCCACCGGCTGCGGCTGGCCGGCCACGGGCACGACCCCTGGCACGGGCCGCGCCGGGTCCTCGAACTCCCTCGCTACACCGCCATGGAGGAGTACTTCGACCGGGCCTGGCCGGTGGGACGCTCCATGATGTGCAGCACCGCGTCCGTCCAGGTGTGCCTGGACGCGGGCACCGGGGGACCCGGCCCGGACGGCTATCCGGCGCGCTGGCGGCTGGCCCATCTGCTCGGCCCCGTCCTGGTGGCCGCGTTCGCCAACTCCCCGCTCAGCCAAGGGCGCCCGACCGGCCTGCGCTGCACCCGGCAGGGCATCTGGACCGCGCTCGACCCGGCCCGCACCCTCGCCCCCCGCCCGGCCGCCGACCCGCGTGAGGCCTGGGCGCGCTACGCCCTTCAGGCGACGGTGCTGTGCGTCCGCGGGGACGACCGCTCCTGGCGGGCGCCCGGCGGCCTGACCTTCCGCGACTGGATCGGCGGCGGCGGCCCGCGGCCCCCCACCCTGGACGACGTCTCCTACCACCTGACCACCCTCTTCCCGCCGATCCGCCCCCAGGGCCACCTGGAGTTGCGCATGATCGACGCCCAGCCCGGCGACGACGGCTGGATCGTGCCGCTGGCCGTCGCCACCGCCCTGATCGACGACCCGGCGGCGGCTCAGGCGGCCGTCCGCGCGCTGCTGCCCCTGGCGCCCTCCGACGGCCGGCGCGCCCCGCGCAGCACCGCCTGGCGGCGCGCCGCCCGGTACGGCCTGGCCGACCCGGCGCTGCGGGCGGCCGCCGAGGACTGCTTCGCCGCCGCCGCGGACGCCCTGCCCCGGCTGGGGGCGAGCGCGCCGGTACGCGAGGCGGTCGCCGCCTTCACCGAGCGCTATGTCGCCCGCGGCCGATGTCCCGCCGACGACCTGCTCGACGCCGTCGCCGGACCCCGTACGGCCGTAAGCCCCGTCTCCGCGACCGGAAAGGACCCGTGCCCGTGACCGATCCACTGCCCGGCGCCGCCACCGCATCCGACCCCGAGGCCGTCCGGCTGCGCGTCCTCGGCGAGCTCACCACCGCCCGCGACCGCACCAGCGCCCTGACCACCTGCGTCGAGGACCACGACCTGACCGCCCAGCACTCCCCGCTGATGTCGCCCCTGGTGTGGGACCTGGCGCACATCGCCAACCAGGAGGAGCAGTGGCTGCTGCGCGCGGTCGGCGGGCAGGACGCGATCCGCCCGGAGATCGACCCGCTCTACGACGCCTTCGAACACCCCAGGGCCGAGCGGCCGAGCCTGCCCCTGCTGCCGCCCGCCGAGGCCCGCGGCTACGCGGCCGACGTCCGCGGCCGGGTGCTCGACCTGCTGGAGTCGGCCCCGCTGCGCGGCGACGCCCTGGTCGAGGCGGGCTTCGCGTTCGGCATGATCGCGCAGCACGAGCAGCAGCACGACGAGACCATGCTGATCACCCATCAGCTGCGCCGGGGCCCGGCCGCCCTGACCGCGCCGCCGCCCCCCACCGCGCCCGCCGACGCGGCACTGCTGCCGTCCGAGGTGCTGGTGCCGGGCGGCCCGTTCACGATGGGCACCTCCACCGAGCCCTGGGCGCTGGACAACGAACGGCCCGCGCACCAGGTGGACGTCGCGCCCTTCCACCTGGACACCGCACCGGTCACCTGCGGCGACTACCGGCGCTTCATCGCGGACGGCGGCTACCACGACGAGCGCTGGTGGGCCCCCCAGGGCTGGGCCATGGTCCGCAGGAACGGGCTGGAGGCGCCGCTGTTCTGGGAGCGGGAGGGCACCGGCTGGGTGCGCCGCCGCTTCGGCGTCACCGAGCCCGTACCGGACGCCGAGCCGGTGCTGCACGTCAGCTGGTACGAGGCGGACGCCTACGCGCGCTGGGCCGGCCGCCGGCTGCCGACCGAGGCCGAGTGGGAGAAGGCCGCCCGCCACGACCCGGCCACCGGCCGCTCACGCCGCTTCCCGTGGGGCGACGCCGATCCGGGCCCCGAGCACGCCAACCTCGGCCAGCGGCACCTCCAGCCGGCGCCCGCCGGCAGCTACCCGCGCGGTGCCTCCCCGCTGGGGGTGCGCCAGCTGGTCGGCGACGTGTGGGAGTGGACGGCGAGCGACTTCGTGCCGTATCCGGGCTTCCGCGCCTTCCCCTACCGGGAGTACTCGGAGGTCTTCTTCGGCGGCTCCTACAAGGTGCTGCGCGGCGGCTCGTTCGCCGTGGACCCGGTGGCCTGCCGCGGCACCTTCCGCAACTGGGACCACCCGGTCCGCCGGCAGATCTTCTCCGGCTTCCGCACCGCCCGCGACGCGTCCGTATCGGAGGCCGGCTGATGTGCCGTCACATCGCCTATCTGGGGCCGGAGTTGCCGCTCGGCGCGGTGCTGGCCACCCCGCCGCACTCGCTGTACCGGCAGTCCTGGTCGCCGCGGATGCAGCGGCACGGCACGGTCAACGCCGACGGGTTCGGCGTCGGCTGGTACGCGGCCGGCGACCCGCTGCCCGCCCGCTACCGCCGCACCCGGCCGATCTGGGCCGACCCGTCCTTCCGCGACCTGGCCCGGGTGGTGCGCGCCGGGGCGCTGCTGGCCGCGGTGCGCGACACCACCGACGGCTCGGCCCCCGACGAGTCCGCCGCCGCGCCCTACGGCGCCGAGCGCTGGCTGTTCAGCCACAACGGCGCCGTCACCGGCTGGCCGCACTCCGTCGCCGACCTGGCCGGACTGCTGCCGCCCGCCGAACTGCTGGCCATCGAGGCGCGGTGTGACGCGGCCCTGGTGTGGGCCCTGGTCCTGCACCGGCTGCGCGCCGGGGACGCCCTGGGCCAGACCCTGGCGGAGACCGTCACCGACATCGCCGCCCGCACCCCGGCCCGCCTGAACCTGCTGCTCACCGACGGGACCACGATCGCCGCCACCACCTGGGGCGACACCCTGTGGCACCGCACCGGCCCGGACGGCTCGGTGGCCGTCGCGTCCGAGCCGTACGACGACGACCCGGCGTGGTGCCGGGTGCCCGACCGCAGCCTGCTCCTCGCCACCCGCGAGGGGCGGAGCGTCACCGTGGACGTCACCGCACTCAAGGAGCCCACCGCATGAGCGCCTTCACCCTCAGCAGGCAGCTGCCCGCCGACGCCACCGCCGCCGCACTGCGCGCGGACGTGGCCCGCGGCCTGACCGACGAGCCGAAGTGGCTGCCGCCCAAGTGGTTCTACGACAGCAGGGGCAGCGAACTGTTCGAGGAGATCACCCGGCTCGAGGAGTACTACCCGACCCGCGCCGAGCGCGAGATCCTCCAGCGGCGGGCCGGCGACATCGCCGCGCTGACCGGCGCCCGCACCCTGGTCGAACTCGGCTCCGGCTCGTCGGAGAAGACCCGGCTGCTGATCGACGCGCTGCGCGCCCACGGCACGCTGGCCGCCTATGTCCCGGTGGACGTCAGCGAGTCGGCGCTGGAGCAGGCCGGCGAGGCGCTGCTGGCCGACTACCCGGAGCTGACGGTGCACGCCCTGCTCGCCGACTTCCAGGGCAGCCTGCGGCTGCCGGACGGCGGCGGGCCGCGCCTGGTGGCGTTCCTCGGCGGCACGATCGGCAACCTGCTGCCGGCCGAGCGGGCCGTCTTCCTCGCCGCGCTGCGCGGGTCGCTGGGCCCGGACGACGCCGTGCTGATCGGCACCGACCTGGTCAAGGAGGAGGGCACGCTGGTCGCCGCCTACGACGACGCGGCCGGGGTGACCGCCGCGTTCAACAAGAACGTCCTGTCGGTGATCGACCGCGAGCTCGGCGCCGACTTCGACCCCGACGACTTCGAGCACCACGCCCTGTGGGACCGCACCCGTGAGTGGATCGAGATGCGGCTGCGGGCGCGGCGCGCGCTGAGCGTGAAGATCCCGGCGCTGGACCTGGCGGTGGACTTCGCGGCGGGGGAGGAGCTGCGCACCGAGATCTCGGCGAAGTTCCGCCAGGACGGGGTGCGTCGTGAACTGGCCGCCGCGGGGCTGGAGTTGAAGCGGTGGTGGACCTCTTCGCAGGAACGTTTCGCCGTGTCCCTCGCGGTGCCGGCACGGCCCTGAGGCGCGGTGCCGGCGCGCTGACCGCACGCCCCTGACGCGCGGCGCGCCGCCGCCCCCGAGGCCCGGTGCGCCGCCGCCCCGCCCCGGTGCAGGATGGAGCCATGGATCTTCGTATCTTCACCGAGCCCCAGCAGGGCGCCTCCTACGACACCCTCCTGGCCGTCGCGAAGGCGACCGAGGAGCTGGGGTTCGACGCCTTCTTCCGCTCGGATCACTATGTGAAGATGGGCGACTCGGACGGGCTGCCGGGCCCCACCGACGCCTGGATCACCCTGGCGGGCCTGGCCCGTGAGACCCGGCGGATCCGCCTCGGCACGCTGATGACCGCGGCCACCTTCCGCCTGCCCGGCGTCCTGGCCATCGAGGTCGCGCAGGTCGACCAGATGTCCGGCGGCCGGGTGGAGCTGGGCATCGGCGCGGGCTGGTACGAGCAGGAGCACACCGCCTACGGCATCCCGTTCCCCAGGGAGAAGTTCGCCCGGCTTGAGGAGCAGCTGCAGATCGTCACCGGCCTGTGGTCCACGCCGGTCGGCGAGACCTTCGACCACGAGGGCACCCACTACCGGCTGAAGGACTCGCCCGGCCTGCCCAAGCCGGCGCAGTCCAGGATCCCGGTGCTGATCGGCGGGCACGGCGCCAAGCGCACCCCTGAGCTGGCCGCCCGCTACGCCGACGAGTTCAACATGCCGTTCGCCTCGGTGGAGGACTCCGAGAAGCAGTTCGGCCGGGTGCGGGCCGCCGCCGAGGCGCGAGGCCGGTCCGGGGACGCGCTGGTGTACTCCAACGCGCTGGTGGTGTGCGTCGGCCGGGACGACGCCGAGGTGGCCCGGCGCGCCGCCGCCATCGGCCGCGAGGTGGACGAGCTGAAGGCCAACGGGCTGGCCGGCTCGCCCGCCGAGGTCGTCGAGAAGATCGGCCGCTACGCGGCGGCCGGCTCCTCCCGGATCTACCTCCAGGTCCTCGACCTGAACGACCTGGACCACCTGGAGCTGATCTCCTCGCAGGTCCAGTCGCAGCTCGACTGACACACCCCGGCTCCGGGCCCGGCGCCGTCCGCCGGGCCCGGAGCGCTCACCTGGCGAAGGAGCGCCCGCAGTGCCTGTTCCGCCCCCGCCCCCGCAGGAGCCCGGCCTGGCCGCCGCGCTGCGCCGGGGCCCGGTGGTGCTCGACGGCGGGCTGTCCAACGCCCTGGAGGACCTCGGCTGTGACCTGTCCGACCCGCTGTGGTCGGCCCGGCTGCTCGCCGACGATCCGCGGGCCGTCCAGGCGGCGCACGCGGCCTACGCGGCGGCCGGCGCCCGGGTGCTGACCACCGCGAGCTACCAGGCGACCTACGAGGGCTTCGCGCGGCGCGGGCTGGACCGGGCCGCGGCCGCGGCGCTGCTGCGCGAGAGCGTGGCCCTGGCCCGCCGGGCGGCCGGGGACGACCCGGCGGTCTGGGTGGCCGCCTCGGTCGGCCCCTACGGGGCGATGCTCGCCGACGGCAGCGAGTACCGCGGCCGCTACGGACTGACGGTGCCCGAGCTCGAACGCTTCCACCGGCCCCGGATCGAGACGCTGGCCGAGGCCGCGCCGGACGTCCTCGCCCTGGAGACGGTGCCCGACACCGACGAGGCGGAGGCGCTGCTGCGGGCGGTGGAGGGCACCGGGACGCCGGTGTGGCTGTCGTACACCATCGCCGGGGAGCGCACCCGCGCCGGGCAGCCGCTCGCCGCCGCCTTCGGGCTGGCGGCCGGGCATCCCCAGGTCATCGCGGTGGGCGTGAACTGCTGTGACGCCCGGGACGCCGAGGCCGCGATCGCCGTCGCCCACGCGGTGACCGGCAAGCCGGTCGTGGTCTACCCCAACAGCGGGGAACGCTGGGACGAGCGGGCCCGCGCCTGGCGCGGGGTGCCCACCTTCGACCCGGGGCGGGCCCGCCGCTGGCAGGCGGCCGGCGCCCGGCTGATCGGCGGCTGCTGCCGGGTCGGTCCGCGGACCATCGCCGAGCTGGCCCGGGTGCTGGACGCCCCCTGACCCGGGGGACGAGGATGGGCGGCCCCGCGGAGGTGGGCGGACGCCCGGGACGGGAAGGGTGTAGCCATGGGTTTCCATGTCGATTCCGAGGCCGGGCGGCTGCACCGGGTGATCCTGCACCGGCCGGACCTGGAGCTGAAGCGGCTCACGCCCTCCAACAAGGACGCGCTGCTCTTCGACGACGTGCTGTGGGTCCGCCGGGCACGCGCCGAGCACGACGCCTTCGCCGACATCCTGCGCGACCGCGGGGTGGAGGTGTTCCTCTTCGGGGACCTGCTGCGGGAGGCGCTGGGCGTGCCGGAGGCCCGCCGGCTGGTGCTGGACCGGGTCTTCGACGAGCGGGAGTTCGGGCCGCTGGCCACCGACCACCTGCGGGCCGCGGTCGCCGGGTGGCCGGTCGCCGACCTGGTGGAGGCGCTGGTCGGGGGGCTGACCAAGCGGGAGTTCCTGGCCCGGCACGACGAGCCGGTCTCGGTGCGCTTCCACACCATGGACCTGGACGACTTCCTGCTCAGCCCGCTGCCGAACCACATCTTCACCCGCGACGCGTCCGCCTGGGTCTACGACGGGGTGAGCGTCAACGCGATGCGCTGGCCGGCCCGCTGGCGCGAGACGGTGCACTTCGAGGCCATCTACCGCCACCACCCGCTGTTCGCGGGGGGCGGCTTCCAGGTGTGGTGCGAGGGGCAGTCGGCCTACCCGTCGACGATCGAGGGCGGGGACGTGCTGGTGATCGGCAACGGGGCCGTGCTGATCGGCATGAGCGAGCGCACCACGCCGCAGGCGGTGGAGCTGCTGGCGCGGGGGCTGTTCGCGGCCGGCTCGGCACGCTCCATCGTGGCGCTGGACATGCCCAAGCGCCGGGCGTTCATGCACCTGGACACCGTGATGACGATGATCGACGGCGACACCTTCACCAAGTACGAGGGGCTGGGGATGCTCCGCTCGTACACCATCGAGCCGGGGGCCGGGGAGAACGACCTGAAGGTCACCGACCATCCGCCCGAGCACATGCACCGCGCGATAGCGGCGGCCCTGGGCCTGGACGACATCCGGGTGCTCACCCCCACCCAGGACGTCCACTCGGCCGAGCGCGAGCAGTGGGACGACGGCTGCAACGTGCTCGCCGTCGAGCCGGGCGTGGTGGTCGCCTACGAGCGCAACGCCACGACCAACACCTTCCTGCGCAAGCGCGGCATCGAGGTGATCACCATCCCGGGCAGCGAGCTGGGCCGCGGGCGCGGCGGTCCGCGCTGCATGAGCTGCCCGATCGAGCGCGACCCGGTGTGAGGCGCGCGGGGCGGCGGCCCTGTGACGCGGCCGACTATTGCATAAGGATACGGTCCATCGTATAGAGTTCCAGAGTACTGCGTTGACGACCGAGGAGTCCCCTTATGGCCATCGACCTGGCGGGCCGCCACTTTCTCAAGGAGCTGGACTTCACGCCCGAGGAGTTCCGCCACCTGGTGGACCTGGCCGCACGGTTGAAGGCCGACAAGCGCGCGGGCACCGAGGAGCAGCGGCTGCGCGGGAGGAACATCGCGCTGATCTTCGAGAAGACCTCCACCCGCACCCGCTGCTCCTTCGAGGTCGCCGCCGCCGACCAGGGCGCCTCCACCACCTACCTGGACCCCTCCGGCTCCCAGATCGGCCACAAGGAGTCCGTCCGCGACACCGCGCGGGTGCTCGGCCGGATGTTCGACGGCATCGAGTACCGGGGCAGCGCCCAGGAGACCGTCGAGGAGCTCGCCGCGTACGCCGGGGTGCCGGTCTTCAACGGCCTGACCGACGAGTGGCACCCCACCCAGATGCTCGCCGACGTGCTGACCATGTCCGAGCACAGCACCAAGCCGCTGACGGAGGTCTCCTACGCCTACCTCGGCGACGCCCGCTCCAACATGGGCAACTCGCTGCTGGTCACCGGCGCGCTGCTGGGCATGGACGTGCGGATCGTGGCGCCGAGGGCCCTGTGGCCGGACGAGGCGGTGGTGGCCGAGGCCCACCGGCTCGCCGCCGTGAGCGGTGCCCGGGTGACCCTCACCGAGGACGTGACGGCGGGCGTGAGCGGCGCCGACTTCGTCCACACCGACGTGTGGGTGTCCATGGGCGAGCCCAAGGACGTCTGGGACGAGCGCATCGCGCTGCTCGCCCCCTACGCGGTCACGGCGGACGTGCTCGCGGCCACCGGCAACCCGGACGTGAAGTTCATGCACTGCCTGCCCGCCTACCACGACCTGGGCACCGCGGTGGGCCGGGCGATCCACGAGCAGTACGGCCTGGAGTCGCTGGAGGTGACCGACGAGGTGTTCGAGTCGCCGCGGTCGATCGTCTTCGACCAGGCCGAGAACCGTATGCACACCATCAAGGCGGTCCTGGTCGCCACCCTGGGCTGAGCGGACGGCCGGCCGGGACGCCCCCGGCCGGCCACCGCGTCGGATGTCCGTCAGACGTCCGTCAGATGTCCCGGAACGTCTCGATCTGCGCGCCGATCGAGTTCAGCCGCTCCGCCAGGTCCTCGTAGCCGCGGTTGATCACATAGACGTTCCGCAGCACCGAGCGGCCCTCGGCGGCCAGCATCGCCAGCAGCACCACCACCGCGGGGCGCAGCGCGGGCGGGCACATCATCTCCGCGGACCGCCAGCGCGTCGGTCCCTCGACCAGCACCCGGTGCGGGTCGAGCAGCTTGACCGAGGCGCCCAGCCGGGTCAGCTCGGTCAGGTAGATGGCCCGGTTGTCGTAGACCCAGTCGTGGATCAGTGTCGAGCCCTGGGCGGTCGCCGCGATGGCCGCGAAGAACGGCACGTTGTCGATGTTCAGGCCGGGGAACGGCATCGGGTGGATCTTGTCCAGCGGTGCCCGCAGCTTCGACGGCCGGACCGTCAGGTCGATCAGCCGGGTGCGGCCGTTGTCCGCCGGGTACTCCTCGCTGCGCTCGTGGTCCAGGCCCATCTCCTCCAGGACCGCCAGCTCGATCTCCAGGAACTCGATCGGCACCCGGCGCACGGTCAGCTCCGAGGAGGTCACCACGGCCGCCGCGATCAGGCTCATCGCCTCGACCGGGTCCTCGGACGGCGCGTAGTCCACGTCCCGGTCGATCTCGGGGACGCCGTGCACGGTCAGCGTGGTGGTGCCGATGCCCTCCACCCGCACGCCCAGCTGCTCCAGGAAGAAGCACAGGTCCTGGACCATGTAGTTGGAGCTGGCGTTGCGGATCACCGTGACGCCGTCGTGGCGGGCGGCGGCCATCAGGGCGTTCTCGGTGACGGTGTCGCCGCGCTCGGTCAGGACGATCGGCCGGGTCGGGGAGACGGCCGGGTCGACCTCGGCGTGGTACGAGCCGGCGGTGGCGGTCACCTCCAGGCCGAAGTGGCGCAGCGCGGCCATGTGCGGGTGGACCGTGCGGGTGCCCAGGTCGCAGCCGCCCGCGTACGGGATACGGAAGCGGTCGGTGCGGTGCATCAGCGGGCCGAGGAACATGATGACGCTGCGGGTGCGGCGCGCCGCCTCGGTGTCCATGGCGTCCAGGTCCAGCTTCGCCGGAGGGATGATCTCCAGGTCGCTGCCGCCGTTGATCCAGCGGGTGCGCACCCCGATGCTGCCCAGCACCTCCAGGATCCGGTAGACCTCCTCGATCCGGGCGACCCGGCGCAGCGTGGTGCGCCCGGAGTTGAGCAGCGTCGCGCACAGCAGCGCCACGCAGGCGTTCTTGCTGGTCTTGACGTCGATCGAGCCGGAGAGCCGGCGCCCGCCGACGACCCGCAGGTGCATCGGGCCCGCGTAGCCCAGCGAGACGATCTCACTGTCCAGCGCTTCACCGATTCGGGCGATCATCTCAAGGCTGATGTTCTGATTTCCCCGCTCGATGCGGTTGATGGCGCTCTGACTCGTCCCCAGAGCCTCCGCGAGCTGCGACTGTGTCCAGCCGCGGTGCTGGCGCGCGTCGCGGATGAGCTTGCCGATACGTACGAGGTAGTCGTCTGCCATAGGGGCAGGCTATCTCACATATGAGATTGGGGCATAAGAACAGGCCAGGGCATGACCGAGCGGCCCGGATGTACTACAGTTATCTCGACATCGAGATATCTGCCGAAGGTGCGCCGCGTCCTTACTGGGCAGAATTGCGGTGGTACGCGCAAATCATGCATAAGGAGACTGTCGTGTCGGCGAACAGCTTCGACGCCCGCAGCACGCTGCGCGTGGGCGACGAGTCGTACGAGATCTTCCGGCTGGACAAGGTCGAGGGCTCCGCCCGTCTGCCGTACAGCCTGAAGGTGCTGCTGGAGAACCTGCTCCGCACCGAGGACGGCGCGAACATCACCGCCGACCACATCCGGGCGCTGGGCAACTGGGACGCGAGCGCCCAGCCCAGCCAGGAGATCCAGTTCACCCCGGCCCGCGTGATCATGCAGGACTTCACGGGTGTGCCGTGCGTCGTCGACCTCGCCACCATGCGCGAGGCGGTCAAGGAGCTCGGCGGCGACCCCGCCCGCATCAACCCGCTCGCCCCCGCCGAGCTGGTCATCGACCACTCCGTCATCGCCGACCGCTTCGGCACCCCGGACTCCTTCGCGCAGAACGTCGAGCTGGAGTACGGCCGCAACAAGGAGCGCTACCAGTTCCTGCGCTGGGGCCAGACCGCGTTCGACGAGTTCAAGGTCGTACCGCCCGGCACCGGCATCGTCCACCAGGTGAACATCGAGCACCTGGCCCGCACCGTCATGGTGCGGAACGGCCAGGCGTACCCCGACACCCTGGTCGGCACCGACTCGCACACCACCATGGTCAACGGCCTGGGCGTGCTGGGCTGGGGCGTCGGCGGCATCGAGGCCGAGGCCGCGATGCTCGGCCAGCCGGTGTCGATGCTGATCCCGCGGGTCGTCGGCTTCAAGCTCACCGGTGAGCTGCCCACCGGCACCACCGCCACCGACCTGGTGCTCACCATCACCGAGATGCTGCGCAAGCACGGCGTCGTCGGCAAGTTCGTCGAGTTCTACGGCGAGGGCGTCTCCAAGGTCGCGCTGGCCAACCGCGCCACCATCGGCAACATGTCGCCGGAGTTCGGCTCCACCGCCGCGATCTTCCCGATCGACGCGGAGACCATCGGCTACCTCAAGCTCACCGGCCGCAGCGAGCAGCAGATCGCGCTGGTCGAGGCGTACGCCAAGGAGCAGGGCCTGTGGCTCGACCCGGCCGCCGAGCCGGACTTCTCCGAGAAGCTCGAGCTCGACCTGTCCACGGTCGTCCCGTCCATCGCCGGCCCGAAGCGCCCGCAGGACCGCATCATCCTGGCCGAGGCGTCCCGGAAGTTCGCCCAGGACGTGCGCGCCTACGTCTCCGACGCCGAGGACCTCGACGAGGCCGGCAAGGAGTCCTTCCCGGCGTCCGACGCCCCCGCCGTCTCCAACGGCGCCCCGAGCAAGCCCAGCCCGGTGACCGCCCCCGACGGCACCGTCTACGAGATCGACCACGGCGCCGTGGTGATCGCCGCGATCACCTCCTGCACCAACACCTCCAACCCGTACGTCATGGTCGGCGCCGCGCTGCTGGCCAAGAAGGCGGTGGAGAAGGGCCTGACCCGCAAGCCGTGGGTCAAGACCACCCTGGCGCCCGGCTCCAAGGTCGTCATGGACTACTACGACCGCGCCGGCCTGACCCCGTACCTGGACAAGCTCGGCTTCAACCTGGTCGGTTACGGCTGCACCACCTGCATCGGCAACTCCGGCCCGCTGCCGGAGGAGGTCTCCAAGGCGGTCAACGACAACGACCTGGCCGTCACCGCGGTCCTGTCCGGCAACCGCAACTTCGAGGGCCGGATCAACCCGGACGTCAAGATGAACTACCTGGCGTCCCCGCCGCTGGTCGTCGCCTACGCGATCGCCGGCTCGATGAAGGTGGACATCACCAAGGACGCCCTGGGCACCGACCAGGACGGCAACCCGGTCCACCTCAAGGACATCTGGCCCTCCGAGGAGGAGGTCAACGAGGTCGTCGCCTCCGCGATCGGCCAGGAGATGTTCGCCAAGGACTACGCGGACGTCTTCGCGGGCGACGCGCAGTGGCAGTCCCTGCCGATCCCGACCGGCAACACCTTCGAGTGGGACCCGCAGTCCACCTACGTGCGCAAGCCCCCGTACTTCGAGGGCATGACCGAGCAGCCCTCCCCGGTCGAGGACATCACCGGCGCCCGGGTGCTGGCCAAGCTCGGCGACTCGGTCACCACCGACCACATCTCCCCGGCCGGTGCGATCAAGGCCGACAGCCCGGCCGGGACGTACCTGACCGAGCACGGCGTGGACCGCCGGGACTTCAACTCCTACGGCTCGCGCCGCGGCAACCACGAGGTGATGATCCGCGGCACCTTCGCCAACATCCGCCTGCGCAACCAGATCGCGCCGGGCACCGAGGGCGGCTACACCCGCGACTTCACCCAGAAGGACGCGCCGGTCTCCTTCATCTACGACGCCGCGCAGAACTACCAGGCCGCCGGCATCCCGCTGGTGATCCTGGCGGGCAAGGAGTACGGCTCCGGCTCCTCGCGCGACTGGGCCGCCAAGGGCACCGCCCTGCTGGGCGTCAAGGCCGTCATCGCCGAGAGCTACGAGCGCATCCACCGCTCCAACCTCATCGGCATGGGCGTCCTGCCGCTGCAGTTCCCGGAGGGCTCCTCGGCCCTGTCGCTGGGCCTGACCGGTGAGGAGACCTTCGAGATCACCGGCGTCACCGCCCTGAACGACGGCGGCATCCCCGAGACGGTCCACGTCAAGGCGGGCGACGTCGAGTTCGACGCCAAGCTGCGCATCGACACCCCCGGCGAGGCGGACTACTACCGCAACGGCGGCATCCTGCAGTACGTGCTGCGCTCGCTGATCAGCAAGTAGTGCTCAGCGCGTAAGCGGCACGGCGCCGCCACGGCGCAGCGAAGCGGCCGGGCCGCGCCCCTCGTCCAGGGGGGTGCGGCCCGGCCGCGTCGTGTGCGCTGTCAGAACGCTTTCAGAACGCCGGCAGAAGGGGTCATGCCGCCGTGTCGCCGGCCGGGGGCGGCGGCCGAGGCGGCATGATGCCCCCGTGCTGCTGATCGGCGAGCGTGGGGCGCCGCGGGCTCCACGAGGCCCCGCCGGCGGTCCCGGGCCGCGATCAGCCTTCACCCGTCCGGGTGAGTCGCGCCCCGGACGGGCATGCCCGGCATGTTGCAACTCGGGAAAGCTTCCTGACCAAACCCTCGTTCGATGTTGCCCTACGCGCGGAGAGTGGACTATACCTGTCGGCGTCCGGGGGCAGGGAAACCAGCCACCGGCCGGGGGAGAGGCCGCCCGCGCAGCGGCTGTTCGATCGCACCAGGTCCGGTCCCGGCGGACGCCAGCACGACCCGAGCTCCAACAGACCGCGGTGCGGAGGCCATTCGGCGCACCGCCTGAGTCCTTTAGAAGGCGAGGACTTGAGCATGGGATCCACCTCCGACCTCGGACGTCGCGACCTGATCAGACGAGCCGCCGCACTGGGCCTGATCGCCGTACCCGGCGCCGGCCTGCTGTCCGCCTGCGCCAGCAGCGGCAGCGGCGGCGACGGGCAGAAGGTCGCCAAGGGCACCAAGTCCGCGAAGAACCCGCTGGCCGTCAACGACACCGCGCCGCTGGAGGTCGTCATCTTCGACGGCGGTTTCGGCCAGCAGTACGCCAAGGACGCCGAGGCCCTCTACAAGCAGGAGTTCCCCAAGGCGGCCATCACCCACCGGGCCACCCAGGACATCTCCCCGACCCTCCAGCCGCGGTTCGTCGGCGGCAACCCGCCGGACCTCATCGACAACTCCGGCGCCAAGGCCATGGACGCCCCCACGCTGATCTCCAAGGGCCAGATCGCCGAGCTCTCCCCGCTGCTGGACGCGCCGTCCATCGACGACCCGAACGTGAAGGTCCGCGACACCCTGCTGCCCGGCACCCTGGAGATGGGCCAGTTCGGCAACGACAAGGTGTACCTGCTCAGCTACGCCTACACGGTCTTCGGCATCTGGTACTCGGGCAAGCTGATGCGGGACAACGGCTGGACGTACCCGAAGACCTGGGACGAGATGCTGGCGCTGTGCGAGCAGGCCAAGAAGAAGGGCATCGCCGGCTGGACCTACGCCGGGAAGTACCCCTACTACCTGCCGTTCGGCCTGTACCCGTTCATCGGGAAGATCGGCGGCCGGCAGGTCCTGGACGCGATCGACAACCTGGAGCCCAACGCCTGGCGCAACGACGCCGTCAAGAAGGCGTTCGACGCCTACTACGAGCTCCAGGCCAAGGGGTACATCCTCAAGGGCACCCCCGGCATCGACCACATCCAGTCGCAGACCCAGTGGACCCGTTACAAGGCTCTCTTCATCCCCAACGGCTCCTGGGTGGAGAACGAGGCCAAGCCGACCACCCCGGCGGACTTCGAGATGACGATGGCGCCGCCGCCCGGCCTGGACAGCTCCGACAAGATGCCGTTCGGCACGCTGTGGGCGCAGGCCGGCGAGCCGTTCATGGTGCCGCAGCAGGCCAGGAACGTGCCCGGCGGGATGGAGATGCTGCGCATCATGCTCGGCAAGAAGTCGGCCGGCGACTTCTCGCGGCTCGTCTCCTCGCTGAGCTGCGTCAAGGGGGCCACCGACGGGATGAACCTGCCGCCGGGCCTGAAGTCCTCCTCCGCGGCGCTCGCCGCCGCCGGGAACAACCTGCTCAACCCGCGCATCGCCGACTGGTACCCCAGCCTGGAGAAGGAGAAGATCGGCGGCGCGCTCGGCGAGATGATGGCCGGCCGGATGACCCCCGACGAGGCCATCTCCGCGATCCAGAAGGCCGCCGACGAGGTGGCCAAGGACGACTCCGTCACGAAGTACAAGCACACCTGACCGGCCTTCAGGCGACGAGCGGGGAAGCGGGCGATCATGGCGACGACGAGCCGGACGACGGCCAAGGGCACACGCCGTGCCGCGTTCCGCGGTTCCCGGCGCTACCGGGAGTTCGTCAAGTACCGCTTCATCGCGGGATTCCTGCTGGTGCCGCTGGTGCTGTACGGGGTCTTCGTCATCTCGCCCTTCCTCCAGACGTTCTACTACTCGCTGACCGACTGGACGGGCTACAGCAGCAACTTCTCGATGGTGGGGCTGGGCAACTACACCAAGCTCCTGCACGACCAGCTGTTCTGGAAGGCGCTGTGGCACAACGTCATCATGCTGCTGGTGCTGCCGGTGGTGACCCTCGGACTCGGGCTGTTCTTCGCCTTCATGCTCAACGTCGGCGGCCGCCACCGCCGTGGTGAGGCGGTCGCCGGCGTCCGGGGGGCCGGCTTCTACAAGATCGTGTACTTCTTCCCGCAGGTGCTGTCCATCACCATCACCGCCGTGCTGTGGGAGTACATCTACGACCCGGACGGCGGCCTGCTCAACGGCGTGCTGGACGCGCTGGGCCTCGGCTCCCTGGAGCAGTCCTGGCTGGGCGACCCCCGCCTCGCCCTGATCTGCATCATGGCCGTGATGGTCTGGGCCAACGTCGGCTTCTACGTGGTGCTGTTCTCCGCCGCGATGGGCTCGGTGCCCAGGGACATCTACGAGGCCGTACTGCTGGACGGCGCCGGGCGCGTCACCACGTTCTTCCGCATCACCCTGCCGCTGATCAGGGACACCGTGCAGACCGGCTGGGTGTACATGGGCATCATCGCGCTGGACGGCTTCGCGGTCGTCCAGATCATGTCCGTCAACCAGGGCGGCCCCGACTACTCCACGCTGGTCGAGCCGCTCTACCTGTACAACAAGGCCTTCCGGGACGGGCAGGCCGGCTACGCGACCGCGGTCGGCGTGGCGATGCTGCTGGTCAGCGTGGTCTTCGCGGTGGCCACCATGCGCCTGGGCCGCCGCGACCGGATCGAGCTGTGACCAGCGGGGACGGGAGAGGACGCCATGACCAGCACTGAGCCCGCCGACCTGCCCGGGGTGGCCGGCGGCGGCCCGCGGCCGGCGGCGCCGGACGGAACGGGCCGCCCGCCCGTGTCCGCGGCGCCGTCCGGGGCCTCCGGGGCGTCCGGCGCGTCGCGCGCGGAGGGCCGGATCCTCAACGTCTTCTCCCACGGCTTCCTGATCCTGTGGAGCGTGATGGCGGCCGGGCCGCTGCTGTGGGCGCTGATGAGTTCGTTCAAGACCTCGGGGCAGATCCTGTCCAGCCCCTGGTCGCTGCCCACCGCCCTGCACTTCGACAACTGGGCGCGGGCCTGGGGCCAGGCGGCGATCGGGCAGTTCTTCCTGAACACCATCGTGGTGGTGGCGTTCTCGGTGGCCGGGACGATGCTGCTGGGGTCCATGGCGGCCTATGTCCTCGCCCGCTTCGACTTCCCCGGCAACCGGCTGATCTACTTCCTGTTCGTCGGGGGCATGACCTTCCCGATCATCATGGCGATCGTCCCGCTCTTCTTCGTCATGAAGGGATTCGCCCTGCTCAACACCCCGCAGGGCCTGATCCTGGTCTACATCGCCTACTCGCTGCCGTTCACCGTCTTCTTCATGACCTCCTTCTTCCGCACGCTGCCCACCTCGATCGCGGAGGCGGCCATGCTGGACGGTGCCTCCCACTCCCGGACCTTCTTCATGGTGATGCTGCCGATGGCCAAGCCCGGCCTGATCAGCATCGCGATCTTCAACTTCCTCGGGCAGTGGAACCAGTACCTGCTGCCGCTCGCCCTGAACCAGGGCTCGGACAACGGCAAGCTCCTCACCCAGGGCCTGGCGGCGCTGGCGGTCAGCCAGGGGTACCGGGGCGACTGGTCGGCGCTGTTCGCCGGACTGGTGATCGCGATGCTTCCGGTGCTGGTCGTCTACGTCGCCTTCCAGCGGCAGGTGCAGGCCGGGCTGACCGCGGGAGCGCTGAAGTAGCCGGCCGCGGTCACCCGCTTCGGCGACGTCCGTACCGGTTTCATATCGTCCGATCGGGTATCGGCTGATTTTCGGTTCCGTACCCCAGCGTGCCGGGTCCGTCACGCCCCGGAAGCGGATGCGATCATGGATCATCTGAGGTTGGTGGCGCTCAATGCCTTGACGTGGAACAAGCGCTGAGGCTCTCCTTAGAGTTCACATGTTGTAGACGGCGGGGCGTCGGTGGGGCAGCCCCGCCCGGTGGGACGGTCGTCGTGCCGTCCCCCAGGGCAGGAGTGGATCTACGTGGAGACTCCGGGATCGCAGTCGTCACTGCACCGGGCCAACCTCGAACGGGTGGTACGGGCCGTGCGCCTGGCCGGCTCGCTCACCCAGGCGGAGATCGCCCGGAGCACCGGGCTGTCCGCGGCCACTGTCTCCAATATCGTCCGCGAGCTGCGCGACAACGGCACGGTCCAGGTCACGCCCACCTCCTCGGGCGGCCGCCGGGCCCGCAGCGTCTCGCTCTCCGGCGACGCCGGCGTGGTCGTCGGCGTCGACTTCGGCCACTCCCACCTGCGGGTGGCGGTCGGCAACCTGGCCCACCAGGTGCTCGCCGAGCAGTCCGAGCCCATCGACGTGGACGCCTCCGCCGCGGAGAGCTTCGACCGGGCGGAGCGGCTGATCGGCCGGCTGATCGAGGCCACCGGGGTCGGCCAGGACAAGGTGATCGGCGTCGGCCTCGGCGTGCCGGGCCCGATCGACGTGGCCACCGGGGTGCTGGGCTCGACCGCGATCCTGCCGAGCTGGGGCGGGGTCAACCCGCGCGAGGAGCTGGCCACCCGCCTCGGCATGCCGGTCGCCGTGGACAACGACGCCAACCTCGGCGCGCTGGGCGAACTGGTCTGGGGCGCCGGGCGCGGGGTGAAGGACCTGGCGTACATCAAGGTGGCCAGCGGCGTCGGCGCCGGCCTGGTCATCAACGGCCGGATCTACCGCGGCCCGGGCGGCACGGCGGGCGAGATCGGGCACATCACGCTGGACGAGTCCGGGCCGGTCTGCCGCTGCGGGAACCGCGGCTGCCTGGAGACCTTCACCGCCGCCCGCCATGTGCTGGAGCTGCTGCGCGGCAGCCACGGACCGGACCTGACCGTTCCGCAGGTGGTGCAGATGGCCCGGGAGGGCGACCCGGGCTGCCGCCGGGTGATCGCGGACGTCGGCCGGCACGTCGGCATGGGCGTGGCGAACCTGTGCAACCTGCTCAACCCGAGCCGGGTGGTGCTCGGCGGGGACCTCGCCGAGGCGGGGGAGCTGGTGCTGGGGCCGATCCGCGAGTCGGTGGCGCGCTACGCGATCCCCAGCGCCGCGCGGCAGCTGTCGGTCGTCCCCGGCGCGCTCGGCGGCCGGGCCGAGGTGCTGGGCGCGCTCGCCCTGGTGCTCAGCGAGATGGGCGATTCGACACTTCTGGAAGGTTCCACCCAATCCGCTCCGGCAACGCTTGCGTTCACCTAGATAACGAAGCGTGTCGTTGCCATCTCGTTAATGATTAACTTCTTGACGGCATGTGCTCATGGCGGTTGACTCCTCTCACCTCGGCCGCATCGTCGCGGCCCTGTCAGGGAGGTCCCCCCGTGAACACCACTCTGCGTCGTGTCGTCATCGCGACGGCGGCAGTTTCTATGGCTTTCTCCATGGCGGCGTGCGGTAAGGCCGGCGGCAGCAAGACGACCGCGGCGAATGTAAACGACGGATTCCGGATCGGTCTGGCTCTCCCGGAGAACCAGACCACCCGGTATGAGGCCGTCGACCACCCGAAGATCGTCGCGAAGCTCAAGGAACTGTGCCCGAAGTGCCAGGTCGACTACGAGAACGCGGCACAGAACGCCAACACCCAGCAGCAGCAGGTCGACACGCTGATCAATGACGGCGACAAGGTCATCATTCTCGACGCGGTGGACTACAAGGCGATTCAGCCGTCCGTCGAGAAGGCCCACAAGAAGGGCATCAAGATCGTCGCCTACGACCGGCTGGCGCAGGGCCCGATCGACGCCTACACCTCCTTCGACAACTACAAGGTCGGCCAGCAGCAGGGCCAGGGCCTCCTCGCCGCGCTCGGCTCCAAGGCCTCGCCGTCCAGCAACATCATCATGGTCAACGGCGACAAGGGCGACCCGAACGCCGCGCAGTTCAAGGCCGGCGCGCACAGCGTGCTGGACGGCAAGGTGAAGATCGCCGCCGAGTACGACACCAACGGCTGGCTGGCCAACGGCGCCAACAGCGAGGTCTCCGGCGCGCTGACCCGCCTGAACAACAACATCGTCGGCGTCTACTCCGCCAACGACGGCATGGCCGCCGGTGTCATCTCGGCGCTCCAGTCCGCGCACATCAACCCGCTCCCGCCGGTCACCGGCCAGGACGCGCAGCTGGACGCCGTGCAGCGCATCATCGCGGGCCTGCAGTCCTTCACCATCTACAAGCCGTACACCGACGAGGCCAACACCGCCGCCCAGATGGCGATCGACGTGGCGACCGGCAAGGCCGTCGACGTGGCCGACACCAAGGTGGACAGCGCCACCAACAAGGGCATCCCGGCGAAGCTCATCGCCACCACGATCCTGGACACCAAGAACGTCCAGCAGACCGTGATCGCCGGCGGCCTCTACACCGCCTCGCAGATCTGCAGCGGCCAGTACGCCGCCGACTGCGCCAAGATCGGCCTGAAGTAAGGCGATTCGGCGCGGCGCCGACGTGAGCGCGGCCGGCACAGACCTGCCCGGTGTCCCCCATCCCATCGACAAACCCCGCTGCCGGGATGGGGGACACCGGGTGGAACACCGCCGGCCGAGACCGCTGCGGCGCACTCGCCGAAGACCGCCGTAATCGGCCGCCGCGTTGCCGGAGAAGGCGTCGCTTTCCCGCCCGCGTTCTCGTACATTTGTCGCACAGCCTTCCGCGCCCGCCCCGGGTGGGCGCGGCATCCCCCGCCGGTCAGGCGGCGAAGGAGATGGTTCACGTGTCCGCTACGCCCGTGCTGGCGTTGCGCGGAGTCTCCAAGCGGTTCGGCGCGGTTCAGGCGCTGACCGACGTGGAGTTGGAGATTCACGCCGGTGAGGTGGTCGCCCTGGTCGGCGACAACGGCGCCGGAAAATCCACGCTGGTCAAGACGATCGCGGGAGTTCACCCGATCGACGACGGCGTTATCGAATGGGAGGGGCGGCCCGTTTCGATCAACCGCCCGCATGACGCCCAGGAATTGGGAATCGCGACCGTTTACCAGGACCTGGCGCTGTGCGACAACCTCGATGTCGTTCAGAACCTGTTCCTGGGCCGGGAGATCCGCCGGGTGGGCGTGCTCGACGAGGTCGAGATGGAGAAGCGGTCCCGTGACCTGCTGAACACGCTGTCCATCCGGATCCCCAGCGTCCGGATCCCGATCGCCTCGCTCTCCGGCGGCCAGCGCCAGACCGTGGCCATCGCCCGCTCCCTGATCGGCGACCCCAAGCTCGTCATCCTCGACGAGCCCACCGCCGCGCTCGGCGTCGAGCAGACCGCGCAGGTCCTCGACCTGGTGGAACGGCTCCGCGAACGCGGCCTGGCCGTCGTGCTGATCAGCCACAACATGGTGGACGTGAAGGCCGTCGCGGACCGCGTCGCCGTGCTCCGCCTCGGCCGCAACAACGGTGTCTTCGACGTCAAGGACACCACCCAGGAAGACATCATCGCCGCCATCACCGGTGCCACGGACAACGCCGTGACCCGCCGTAAGGCCCGCAACGCGGAGGCCGCCCTGTGAGCAACAACTCCGACCTCGCCAAGGAGCCCACCGTGCCCGAGCAGGGGGCCACCGCCGCCGACGAGCGGATCCCGGCCGGCGAGAGCGCCACCGGTGCCGCCGCGGCGGACTCCGCCGAGCCGGCCGCGGACTCCGGCGCGGCGGTCGCCGCGCCGCCGCCCGCCGCCGACGCCATCGTCGCCGTCGACCCGCGCCTGCTCGTCCGCGAACAGGGCTTCGCCGGCTACATCACCGAGTTCAAGCGCCGGATACGCAGCGGCGATCTCGGCTCCATGCCGGTGATCGTCGCCCTCGTCCTGATCTGGGGCATCTTCCAGGGCCTCAACAGCACCTTCCTGTCGGCGAACAACCTGTCCACCATCTCGTTCAACGTGGTGGGCACCGGCATGATCGCCGTCGGTGTGGTCTTCGTCCTGCTGCTCGGCGAGATCGACCTGTCGGTCTCCTACGTCAGCGGCCTGTGCGGCGCCGTCTTCGCGGTGCTCAGCGTCTACCACGGGATCCCCGAGTGGCCGGCGCTCCTCCTGGCCATCGCCGCCGGTGCCGCGATCGGCGCCCTGCAGGGCTTCTTCTTCGCCAAGGTCGGCGTGCCGGCCTTCGTCGTCACCCTGGCCGGCTTCCTCGCCTGGAACGGCGCGATGCTGTGGGTGCTCGGCAAGAACGGCACCGTCAACCTGCCGCAGGGCGGTCTGCTCGACAACCTGTACAACTACACCTTCAGTGATGTCGCCGCCGCCTACGGGCTCGCCCTGGTGGGCACCCTGCTCTACCTGGGCTCCTCGCTGTGGGAGGCCTCCCGGCGCCGCCGTGCCGGTGTGCCGTACCGGCCGCTGAGCGAGATCGTCCTCAAGACCGTGCTGCTGGCGGTCGTGGCCTTCGGCGCCGCCGCGGTGCTCAACCAGGCCGACGGCCTGCCGCTGGCGCTGCTGCTCTTCCTGGTCGTCGTCGTCGGACTGGACCTGGTGCTGCGCCGCACCGCCTACGGCCGCCAGATCTTCGCGGTCGGCGGCGGCATCGAGGCGGCCCGCCGCGCCGGCATCAACGTCGCGTGGATCCGCATCTCGGTGTTCATGGTCTCCGGCACCATGGCGGCCATCGGCGGCATGTTCCTGGCCGGTCAGGTCAACTCCGCGCAGTCCACCCAGGGCGGCGGCAACACCCTGATGAACGCCATCGCGGCGGCCGTCATCGGCGGCACCAGCCTCTTCGGCGGCCGGGGCAAGACCTGGTCGGCGCTGCTCGGCGCGCTGGTGATCGTCTCGATCCAGCAGGGGATGTACATCCTCAACCTGAACACCGCGATCCAGTACATGATCACCGGTGCGGTGCTGCTGGCCGCGGTCGTGGTCGACTCGGTGTCCCGCAAGACCCAGAAGGCGTCCGGCCGGGCCTAGTGCCGCACCAGCCGGGGTTCGCCGCTCCTTGACGGGCAAACCCCGACTGACACGGCACTGCCCCCCACCCCCTCCCGCCAGGCCCGTCACCGGAAGTGCCCCTTCCGGTGGCGGGCTTACGCGCGTAGCGGGCGGGGCCGTCCGGGTGACCGACATCGCGGTGCCCCGAGGGCGGCAGCCGAAGCGGAACATTAGACTCAAGCGGACCGGCAAGCTCGGCTCGACGGGGAGCTCTGCCTCAGCTCGCCCGTGCCGGGCGGCTGACCGAAGGCTAAACAAGGAGGCACAGTGCCACAGGGGCCGCGCGAAGCACGTCGTACCGCAGGGGTGACGGGCAACGGGCCGGGTCTGCTGAGCCGTGTCAGGGGACCGCGAGACCTCGACCGGTTCACCCAGGAGGAGCTGGTCGAGCTCGCGGCGGAGATCCGCGCCTTCCTGGTCGACGCGGTCTCCAAGACCGGCGGTCACCTCGGCCCCAACCTCGGCGTGGTGGAACTCACCATCGCCCTGCACCGCGTCTTCGACTCGCCCCGGGACAAGGTCCTCTTCGACACCGGGCACCAGTCCTACGTGCACAAGCTGCTCACCGGCCGCCAGGACTTCTCCAACCTGCGCGGCAAGGGCGGCCTGTCCGGCTACCCGTCGCGCGCCGAGTCCGAGCACGACGTCATCGAGAACAGCCACGCCTCCACCGTGCTGGGCTGGGCGGACGGCCTGGCCAAGGCCAACCAGCTGCGCGGCCGCTCCGACCGGGTCGTCGCCGTCATCGGTGACGGGGCCCTGACCGGCGGCATGGCCTGGGAGGCGCTGAACAACATCGCCGCCGCCAAGGACCG
>JBEHXI010000036.1:0-39257 GCA_048498775.1 Actinomycetota bacterium
GGTCGTGGGCCAGGCCTGGGCCTCGGCGTGCCGTTGTGGCGCGGCCCCGGCGGGCGGACGGGCCGGCCGCGCCGGTGTCCGCGCCTCCGTCAGGGGCGGGTGACGGGGGGTGGGGGGTGATGCTCGGTCGTCCCACGCGGCTCACTCCATGCGTCGAGGAAAGGTGCGGACACGCCGGCCCCGTGGCCGACACACGGCGGCACACCGTGAGTTACCTCTGGTAACCAGCGTTTCGGCGAGCAGGCTAAGACTTGGCGTCACTCAGTGACAAGATGTCTGCAGGCGTCAAAAAGGCAGCACGCCGCTATGCTGCACAGATCCAGGAATCCTCAGACGGTGGGGCAACGGTGCACGACGCAGCACCCGCACAGCAGTCGTCCGCGGCGCGGCGCATGGGGCGCCCGCCGCTCAGCGAACGCCGCAGGACCGCTCTCCGTCTGGAGATCGCCCGGGAGGCCGTCCGCCTGTTCACCGCCAAGGGCGTGGCCGCCACCACCGGCGAGGAGATCGCCCAGGCGGTGGGCATCTCGGCGCGCACCCTGTGGCGCCACTTCCCGGGCAAGGAGAGCTGCGTGCGCCCGCTGCTGACCGCGGGCCTGGACGTCGCCGTCGACCGGCTGCGCTACTGGCCGGCGGGCACCCCACTGCTGGACTTCCTCGAACAGACCTGGCGCCGCGGGGACTTCCCGCCCCTGGACCCCGCCGTCCTCGACCTGATCCGGATGACCCGCACCGAACCGGGCCTGCGTGCCGTCTGGCTGCGGGTCCACGACGACGCCCTGCCCGTCTTCGGCGAGATCCTGGCCCGCAGGTCCGGCGCGGACGCCGCGGACCTGCGGGTGAAGGTGCACGCCGCCGCGATCAACGGCGCGCTGCGCGCGGCCGTCGAGGAGCACGCGCTGCGCTCCGCCGGACGGCGGTCATCGGACAACGAACTGGCCGCACGCGTCTACCGCGCCCTGCGCACCGCGGCCGAGGGCCTGCCGTACTGACGTCCGCTACCCGCGGGACGGTGTGGTCGCGGCCAGCAGGAGGCGGCCCGAGACCGGGTTCGGGCGGCCGTCGTTGAGCGTCGTGGTGGAGATGGAGTAGACCCCGCGCAGCGACAGGTCGCGGGTGGCGAACACCCCGTCGGCGTAACCGTAGTCATGCCCGGTCTTGCCCCACAGCAGGGTGCCGTCCGGCAGCGGGACGGACATCAGGCCGGCACCGAAGCAGGCCGGTCCCGGCCTGCCGTCCGGCGTCAGGCAGTCGGAGGTGTCGGCGTAGGGCACCACCCGGCCGTTCGCGTCCGTGGGGAGGGCGAACATCTCCCGCAACTGCGCGGCCGGCAGCAGCCGGCCCCGGAAGAGGGCGGTGATGAACCGGTCCAGGTCGGCCGGGGTGGAGATCATGTTGGACGGGTCGCCGCCCTGCTCGCTGACGTCGACCGCCACGCCCCGGCTGTCGGTGAGGTAACCGTGCAGATACGGCCGGGGCATCCGCGGGTCGCCCTCCGGCACCGACGTGTCGTCCAGGCGCAGCGGGCGCAGGATGCGGGCGGCCACCTCGTCCTTGAAGCTGTGCCCGGTGACCTGCTCGATCAGTTTCCCGGCGATCCGGTAGCCGAGCGAGTTGTACTCCTGCCGCGTCCCGGGGGCGAAGCGCGGTCCCGGCCACGGCCGGCCGTCGGGCCGCAGCGTCCCCTGGATGATCTGGTCGAACGTGCGGTAGTCGTAGCGGTGCGCGATCTGCTCGTCGGCGCTGAGCGGGGGAGCGCCGGCGAAGACGTCCGGCAGGCCGCTGGTGAAGTCCAGCAACTGGCGGACGGTGATGGGCGCGAAGGTGCTCGGCAGCAGGCCGGGCAGATACTGCTGGACCGTTCCGTCCAGGCTGATGCGCCGCTCCGCGGCCAGTTGCAGCACCACGGTCGCCTCGAAGGTCTTGGAGATGCTGCCGATGTGGACGTGGGCGTTGACCGGAACGTGTTTCCCGGTGACCGTGTCGCCCGACGAGCCGTGCCACAGCTGCCCCGGTTCGGCGATCCGGGCGATGGCCCCGGCCGCCTGGTCGCCGGGGCGGATCCGCAGCGCCGCCCGCAGGGCGGCCGGATCGAGCGGCGGCCGGACCGTCGCGGTGGCCGGGGCCGGTCCGGCCGGGGCCGCGGCGACGGCGGGGGCGAGGGTGGCGGTGCCGGCGGCCACCACGGCGGCACCGGCCAGGCCCAGTGCGGCGGTGCGGCGGAGTAAGGACTTCATGGCGGTCACTTCCGGTCGTGGGCGGCTCGCGAGCGAGCGGGACCCGGCCACCCTCGCCCATCCGGGATCCGCCGGACCATCGGTGACGCCCCTGATCCGGCCCCGACCCACCCCGAACTCCCGGTCAGGGCAGGCGTCATGACCGGGGAGGAGGGCGGGCCACCGCAGGCCCGGCGCGCACCTGCGCGGCTCCCGGGGGCGTCGGGATCACGCCGCCGGTGGCGCGAGCCACGCCACTTTTCGGTCATCCTCCGGGCGGCGCTTGGTGATCACCCATCCCTCGAATAGCGTAACCGTCTGAACGCAGTTAGGTGACTGAGGCAACCAGCCTCCGGGGTCACCCCAGCACCACCTCGCCCACCCGGGCTTGATGAAGGGGCAGCATGCACATCACCGTCGACCTCGAGAAGTGCTGCGGAGCCGGACAGTGCGTACTGGCCGCTCCCGAGGTGTTCGACCAGCGTGACGAGGACGGCCTGGTCGTCCTGCTGGACGAGCGGCCCCCGGCGGACCGGCACGACGCCGTCCGGGAGGCGGCCCAGATCTGCCCGGCGGCGGCCATCGAGGTGCACGAGTGAGCCGGCCCGCCCAGGTGGTCGTCGTCGGGGCGTCGGCCGCGGGGCTCAGCGCCGCGGAGGGGCTGCGGCGCGCGGGCTACCCGGGCCGGATCACCCTGGTCGGCGAGGAAGCGCACCTGCCGTACGACCGGCCGCCGCTGTCCAAGCAACTGCTGTGCGGCACCTGGGAGGCCGACCGGCTGCTGCTGCGCACCCCGGACGCCATCGACGCCCTCGGCCTCGAACTGCGCCTGGGCGAGCGGGCGGTGGCCCTGGACACCGGCCGCCGGGAGGTCGCGCTGGCGGGCGGCGACCGGATCGGCTACGACGCCCTGGTGGTCGCCACCGGCGCCGCCCCGCGCCGGCTCCGCGGCTCCGAGGGCCTGGCGGGCGTCTATGTCCTGCGCACCCTGGAGGACGCGCTGGCCCTGCGGAGCGAACTGGCCGCCCGGCCGCGCCTGGTGGTCGTCGGGTCGGGGTTCGTCGGAGCGGAGGCCGCGGCCGTCGCCCGCGGGCTGGGCTGCGAGGTCACCATGGTCACCGACGTGACGGCGCCGCTCGCGGAGGTGCTCGGCGTCCGGCTGGGCGCCCTGCTCACCGAGGTCCACCGCGAGCACGGGGTGCGGTTCGAACCCGGTGCCCTGGTCGAGTCGGTCACCGCCGAGGACGGCCGCGCCATGGGCGTGCGCCTGGCCGACGGCCGGACCATCGCCGCCGACGCGGTCCTGGTCGGCATCGGCGCGGTGCCCTGCACCGGCTGGCTGGCCGGAAGCGGCCTCCCGGTCGGCAACGGGGTCGAGTGCGACGCCACCCTGTACGCCGGGCACGGGGTGTGGGCGGCCGGGGACGTCGCCTGCTGGCCGCATCCGCGCACCGGCCGGCCCACCCGGATCGAGCACCGCACCAACGCGGCCGAGCAGGGACTGGCCGTCGCCCGCAACATCCTCGCCGGGCCGGGGCAGGCGGTGCCGTTCGACCCGGTGCCCTACGTCTGGTCCGACCAGTACGACCTGAGGATCCAGATCTACGGGCAGCCGCGGGGCGCGGAGCGGGTGGAGATCGTCGAAGGCGGCGCCGGCGAGCGCCGGCTGGTCGCCCTGTACGGCAGCGGCGACCGGGTCTGCGGAGTCGTCGGGATCAACTCCCCCCGGGCGACGCGGGGTTACCGCAAGCTCGTCGCGGACGGCGCGCCCTGGCCCGCCGGTGACCCGGGCGCCGCAGGGGAGGACGCGGTGGCCGGCCGAGCCGGATGACCGGATCCGCCCCGCGGCCGCGGGGCGGGGCGCCCGTACAGCTCCGCCATCAGCGCGACGGCCGCCGCGGTGGCCGGATGGGGGTCCGCGCGCAGCCAGATGACATGGACCGTGACGGGTGAGGCACCGCGCAGCGGCCGGAAGACGATCCCCTCACGCCGGTACTGGGTCGCCGTGCTCTCCGGGGTGATGCCGACGCTGCGGCCCGAGGCGATCGCGGCGAGCCAGTCGTCGATGTCCTTGGTGTACTCCAGTGCCGGACGCGTCCCGGACGGCCACAGATCCGGCGTGGTGGTCCCGGTGCGCCGGTCGATGACGACCGTGCGCGCGCGGACCTCGTCCAGGCCGACGGAACGGCGCCTGGCCCACGGGTCGTCCGCGGCCACCGCGACCGTGCGCCGCTCCAGTCCGACGGCGCTGCTGGCGAAGCGGCGGGCGTCGAAGGCGCCGCGGACGACCGCGAGGTCGCACACCCCCTCGGCCAGCCCTCCGGTGGAGGTGTTCGTGCGGATCAGCTGGAGCTCGGTCTCCGGGTGCTCCTGCGCCCAGCGGCGCTGGAAGGCCGCGGTGTGACGGCCCAGCGCGGACCACGCGTGGCCGACCCGGAGCCGGGTGTGGCCGGTGGCGGCCTCGCGCACCAGGTCCTCCACCCCGGCCAGGAGATGGCGGGCCCGCGCGACGACCTGGGTACCGGCCGGCGTCAGCGTGACACTGCGGCTGCTGCGGTGCAGCAGCCGCACCCCCAGGGCCCGCTCCAGGCCGGCCAGCGTCCGCGAGACCGCGGCCTGCGAGACGCCCAGTTCGATGGCGGCGTCGGTGAAACCGCCGGTGTCGACGACCGCGACAAGGCAGCGCAGATGCCGCAGCTCCACATCCATACGCTCATCGTATGCATGACGCGAGCTATGCATTTTGCGTATCCGCGCCCGCGGCGCATGCTCCCCGCATGACGACCCCCGAACCCGCCCGGTCCGGCGGCCCGGCCCGGCTGACCGGCATCGCCCTGATGCTCACCGGCGCCCTGTCCAACCAGTTCGGGGCGGCCACCGGAGCACTGGCCTTCCCGTCGATCGGCCCGGCGGGCGTGGTGGCGGTGCGCCAGTGGGTGGCCGCGATCGTGCTGATGGCGGTCGGGCGGCCACGGCTGCGGACGTTCACCCGGCGGCAGTGGTGGCCGGTCGTGGCCCTGGCGGCCGTCTTCGCGGCGATGAACCTGACGCTCTACACGGCCATCGACCGCGTCGGGCTGGGCCTGGCGGTCACGCTGGAGTTCCTCGGCCCGCTGTCGCTCGCGCTGGCCGCGTCGCGCCGCGCGATCGACCTGGGCTGCGCGCTGGTGGCGGGCGCGGCCGTGCTCGCCCTGCTGCGCCCGCGGCCGACCACGGACTACGCCGGTCTCGGCCTGGGGCTGACCGCCGCGGCGTGCTGGGCCGCGTACATCCTGCTCAACCGCGTCATCGGCGCCCGCCTGCCCGGAGTGCAGGGCTCCGCGGCGGCCGCTGCGCTGTCGGGGCTCGCCTACCTGCCGGTCGGCGCGCTGATCCTCGTCCACCACCAGCCGTCCGCCCGGGCACTGGGGTGCGCCGCGGCGGCGGGGGTGCTGTCGTCGGCGGTGCCGTTCCTGGTGGACCTGATCGCGCTGCGCACCGTGCCCACCCGGGTGTTCGGGGTGTTCATGAGCGTCCACCCGGTGATGGCGGCGCTGGTGGGGTGGGTCATCCTCGGCCAGCGTCTGCCGCTCGTCGAGTGGCTCGCCATCGCCGCGATCGTGGCGGCCAACACCGTCAGCGCGCTCGCCGCCGCACGCCGCCCCGGCCGTGGTCCGGGTGGGGCGTGCGAGGACGTCGCTCCGGCCGCGGCTACTGCTCCAAGGGGCGGACGGTGAGCATCTGTTCGGCGCGTCCGACCGGGCCCCGGGTGTCATGGAGGACGGTGCTGGTGAGTCCCTGGCCCTCCGCGCCGAAGACGACGCCGGTGTCGAGCCCGGTCCACCGGCCTTCCGGCTGCCGGTACAGATGGATCGACAAGTCGACGTTGGGGAACATCCACTTGGACGGGTCCTGGCGGACGGCTATGCCGTTGGCGGTGTCGACGAGCGCGACATAGGAGGCCAGCGGGCTGACCGGCTCGCCGTCCAGGAGGCTCACCGGGCTGGACACCCAGGCGGTGGTCCGTCCGGGCTGCGGGGTGTGCACCGGCCGGACGTCCAGGGACGCGATGTACCCGCCGGGCCACAGCGCGCTCATCGGCCACGGCTCCAGGGTCTCCGGGGACGGCAGCGCGTCGGGCTCGCCGCCCGCGACCGCGCCGGTGTCCTGCGCCGCCAGGAGCCAGAGCCGGGCCCTGACCACGGGGCGCCCGGCGATGACGGCGGTGGCCTCCGTCAACTCGATGGTGCGGCCCGGCCGGACCGTCTCGACGTGGATGTCGAACTCGTCCAGCGCGATGCGGCCCAGGATGTCGAAGCTGATGCGGCTGATGAGGAGGCCGGGGCGGCGCTCGGCGGCGCGGGCGCGTTCGACGGCGTGGACGATCAGTCCGCCCAGCGGGCTGAAGTGCTGCTCGTCGCGGTGCCAGGCCCCGCCGGCATGGGTGGTCGGGCGGAAGCGGTGGTCGCCGAGCCGCTCGAAGTAGCTGGGCCGGGGCTGAGGTGTGGCGGTCAACGAGGCTCTCTTCCGCAGGCGGGCCGGTGCGATGGTTGGCCATTACAGGATATTGGCCGGGATCGCGTGCCGGCGCGCCGCCCTCGCCGCCCCCGGCCGGGCGCCGGCCGGGGGGCGAAGGGCGCCGGGGCAGGCGGTGGGGGTGCGCCTGCCCCGGCGGTGGGGGTGTGGGCCGGACCGGGCCGTCAGGACCGCGACGCGGCGAAGGACTGACGTCCGGCGGCGGCCGTGCTCGGCGCCGTGCCCGGGGTCCGGCGTCCGCGCAGGGACTCTCCCGCGGTCTCCGGCATCAGCAGGATCGGCACCAGCGCGATGAGACCGGCCGCGGTCATGTACCACCCGGGCATCAGGTTGCTGTGGGTGGCCGAGATCAGCGCCGTCACCACCAGCGGGGTGGTCCCGCCGAACGCCGACGTGGAGACGTTGTAGCCGATCGCGAACGCACCGTACCTGACCTGGGTCGGGAACAGCGCCGGCAGGGTGGAGGCGATGCAGGCGAGGAGGATCACCAGCAGCAGGCCCAGCACCGCCAGGCCGATCGCGGTCGCCACCAGGCTCTTCATGCCCATCAGCATGACCATCGGCACCGACAGCAGGATGAAGCCGATGCACGAGGTCAGCAGGGCGGGCTTGCGGCCGATGCGGTCGGTGAGCGCGCCGATCGGCGAGATGATCACCAGCATGCCGACCATGACGATGACCGGGAGCAGGTCACTGGTGATGGAGCTGAGCTTCAGCACGCTGTTGAGATAGGTCGGCATGTAGGTGAGCACGCCGTAGTCCGCCACGTTGAGCAGCAGCACGAACCCCATCAGCAGCAGGATGTGCCGCCAGTGCCCCATGGTCTCCCGCAGCGGGACCTTGGAGGTCTCGCCGCGCTTGGCCAGCTCGTCGAAGACCGGGCTGTCCTCCAGGCGGGCACGCAGGTACAGGCCGATGCCGCCGAGCGGCAGCGCGACCAGGAACGGCACGCGCCAGGCCCAGGCGGCCAGGGTGCTCTGGCTGACCGCCGCCGACATGACCGTGGCCATCGTCCCGCCGCAGATCAGACCGATCAGGGTCCCGAACTCCAGGAACGAGCCGTAGAAACCGCGTTTCTTGTCGGGCGCGCACTCGGCCATGTACGTGGCGGCCCCGCCGTACTCGCCGCCGGTGGAGAAGCCCTGGACGAGCCGGCACACCACGAGGAGGACCGGTGCCCATATGCCGATGCTGGCGTGGGTGGGCAGCGCCCCGATCGCGGCGGTGGACAGGGACATCAAGGTGATGGTCAGCACCAGCACCCGCTGGCGGCCGATCTTGTCGCCGAGGGGGCCGAAGACCATGCCGCCGAAGGGCCTGATGGCGAAGGAGACCGCGAGGACGCCGAAGGTGGACAGGAGTTTGGTGGTCGGGTCGCTCCCGGGGAAGAACGCGTTGCCCACCGACGTGGCGAGGTAGCCGTAGACGCCGTAGTCGAACCACTCGATGGCGTTGCCCATCGCCGAGGCCGCGGTGACGCGGTGGATGGTGCCCTTGTCGATCTGGTGGATACCCGAGGTGCCGTCACCGGCAGGGGCTTGCGTGGATTCCTCCTTGTAGGTGTCGTTCGCCGGTTCCTGGCTGTTCTGACCGGTTTGAGGGGAATGCATACGCTGTGGCGCCTCCAAGTGCGGGGTGTCGATCGCACGGTCGCGTCGACAAGTCCGCAGGCGCTTACCCGATACTCCTGCTCGTACACAGAGATTTTCGCGTCGATTCCCCGGCCTTTGGACGTGGGGCCGTCGGCCCGTCCCCGGCTCGGGGTCCGCGTGCGCCGCATGGGGAACTCCGGCAGCGCAGTCGCGCAGTCTACAGGCAGCGGATGCCGCAAGGGAGATGGGCGCCCTCGCGAACGCCCGTGGCCCTCAGGTCCCTTCCGCGGACCACAGCCCGAGCTGTGCGCAGGTCAGCAGCGCGACCTCGGTCTCCAGCCGGTTCTCGGTGAGCGGGTGGCCGAGTATCTCCTCCGCCTTGCGCACCCGGTAGTGCACGGTGTTCTTGTGGACGTGCATGCGCGCGGCGGCGTCGGTGAAACTGCCGCGCGCGTCCAGGAAGACCTGCACGGTCTCGCGCAGCCGCACGGTGGCCTCGTCGTCGCGCATCAGGCCGCCGAGCACCCGCTCGGCCCAGGCCCGGACGTCGGCGAGGTGGTCGACCAGCAGCCCGGCCAACGCGACCTGGGAGTGGACGACGAGCGCGTCGTGCCGGGCGCCTCCGGTGACGGCGACACCCCGGGCGCGCTGCGCGTCCCGGAACGTCCGCCGGAACCCGTCGAGTCCGGGCGAGGCGTCGCCGAGGGCGATCCGCAGCCCCGGCTGGCCGCGCAGCTCGCCGCGGAGCCGTTCGAGATCGACCGCCGGCCTGGCGGAGGAGGAGATCCACGCCCAGTACGTCTGCTCGTCGGCGGAGATCGTCAGCGGCGCCCGTCCGGTGGCCGCGGCGAGCATCTGGGCACCGGCGCGGAGCCGGGCCGTCCCGGCACCGGGCGAACCGGGGTGCGTCCAGATGATCGCGGCCAGATGCCACCCGCGCAGGGACGTGGAGAGCATCTTCTCCGCCGAGGCGGTGTCGAGCCCCTCGGTGTCGAGCACCGCACGGACCTGTGCGGCGCGCGCCGCGTCGGAGCGCGCGTCCCAACGCCTGCGCTCGGTGCCGTAGATGTCGATGAGGCCCTCGATGACCTGGTCGATGTAGCTGTTGGCCAGCAGCGCGATCCGGCTGGTCGCCGCCAGCGCCGCGTCCGCCGGCAGCGCGAGGCCGGCGAGGGCGGTCATCGCCCACTGCACGAACCGGTGCTCGCCCAGGCGGTAGGCGCGCAGCAGCGCCTCCAGCGACAGGCCCTGCTGGGCGAAGCGGCGGGCGTACTCGGCCGCGGCGGGCGGCACGCTGATGTCCTCCAGGGAGATGTTCAGCGCCAGCATGTCCAGGATCGCCACCAGGTTCGCGGAGGTGCTGGCGACCATCAGCCGCCGCACGGCGTCGTCGTGGCGGAACTCGGGGATGACGTCGACGAACATCGAGGTCATCTCGCCCGTGAGGTTCTCCAGGTCGGCCTGGATGCGCCTGGCGGCTTCGCGCACGCTACCGTCGACGTCGGCGTTCATGCCCGGGAAGGTACCGGACAGCCGGTGCCCTGGCAGCACCTGTGACGTGGCATTTCCCCGCCGCCCGCGGATCCTGGCCCGGCGGCCGGAGCGGCACCGCGCACCCGGTGTTGTGACGCGGGCACAAAGCGGTGCGCGCGGGCTGGGACGGCGGCCCATGGCGGGCCCCGGACGCCCTGCCTACCTTTCTCGTCATTACGTTTCGTCAGGTGCGACTCGATGGTGAGGAACACGTGCAGCACATCGCCGATCTGCCGGACATACGGGCCGCGCGCAATCCCGCGGGCCCCTGTATCGCGGACGACCACGAGCAACTGGACAACCGGGAATTCCTCGCACGCGTCCGGTCGGCGGCAGCCGTTCTGCGTGCCCAGGGAATCGGCGCCGGTGATGTGGTGGCGGTCGTGCTGCCGAATCGCCTGGAACTCGTCGTCATCATGTTCGCGGCCTGGCGGCTGGGCGCCGCGGTCACACCCGTCAATCCCGAACTCACCGATTCCGAGGCCCGCCACCAGATCGAGGACTCCGGCGCGAAGGTGGTGATCACCGACGGTACCCGCGCCATCGGGACCATGGACGTGGCCGCCGTCGCGGGCGCCCCGGCCCCCGCGGACGGCGACGCCGGGGACGGCGGCGCTCACACCTCCGACGCCCTGGCCCTGATCATCTACACCAGCGGGACGACGGGCCGCCCCAAGGGCGTCATGCTCGACCACGCCAACGTCGCCGCGATGTGCCGGATGGTCATCGACGGCCTCGCGCTGGACGAGACCGACCACAGCCTGCTGGTCCTGCCGCTGTTCCACGTCAACGGGATCGTGGTGAGCGTGCTGTCGCCGCTGCTGGCCCAGGGCCGCACCACGATCGCCGGCCGGTTCCGGGCGACGACGTTCTTCGCCTCGGTCGAACGCGTCCGGCCCACCTACTTCTCGGCGGTGCCGGCCATCTACGCGATGCTGGTCTCACTGCCCGACGAGGTCCGCCCGGACACCTCGTCGCTCCGCCGGGTGATCTGCGGGGCCGCGCCGATGCCCGCCGAACTGATCGCCCGGTTCGAGGACCGGTTCGGCGTGCCGATCGTCGAGGGCTACGGCCTGTCCGAGGGCACCTGCGCGTCCACGATCAACCCGCCCGCCGGGCCGCGCAAACCCGGAACCGTCGGGCTGCCGCTGCCGGGGCAGACCGTCGCGGTGATGGACGCCGAGGGCAACCTCCTCGACGACGGCTCCGTGGGCGAGGTGGTGGTGCGCGGACCCAACGTCATGCGCGGCTACCTCGGCCTTCCCCAGGAGACCGCCAGGACCGTCGTCGACGGCTGGCTGCACACCGGCGATGTCGGGCGCTTCGACGCGGACGGCTACCTCGTCCTGGTGGACCGCATCAAGGACATGATCATCCGGGGCGGCGAGAACATCTACCCCAAGGAGATCGAGAACGCCCTGCACTCCCACCCGGCCGTGCTGGAGGCCGCGGTGGTCGGCGCGCCCGATCCGGTGCTCGGCGAGGTGCCGGTGGCCCACGTCGCCCTGCTGCCCGGCGCGCGCGCCACCGGCGACGAACTCGTCGAGCACTGCCGCGAACGGCTGGCCCGCGTCAAGATCCCGGTGGCGGTCCACATCACCGGGTCACTGCCGAAGAACCCGGTCGGAAAGATCGACAAACCGCGCCTTCGCGCGTTCTCCGCGCAGCTCTAGACCGTCGCGGACCGCGAACGGAAAAGGCACACCTCGCGGAACCGCCGATTCATCGAAACCGCCGCGCGAAATCCTCTCCGGAATCCGGCCGTCGCAGGGATTCCCGGAACGGATCCGCCATGCCGGAAACACCCGCCACAGCGAAAGGCGAGAACCATGGGATTCACCACAGGGGACTTCCCCCCGGTCGATCCGGACACCTTCCTCGACAAACCGCTCCAGGAGCGCCTGAAGACCCTGGCGCTGCACTGGGTGGACTACGGCTTCGGCTCGCCGCGGATGATCCACACCATCTACGTGGTCAAGCTCGCCGTCCTCTACGTCGTCGGCGGAGCGGCCCTGGCCACCTGGACCTCCGGCCTCGGCCCGTTCTGGGACGTGGCGCACTGGTGGAACCAGCCGGTCGTCTACCAGAAGCTCGTGGTGTGGACCGTCTTCGTCGAGGCGGTCGGCCTGGCCGGCTCGTGGGGCCCGCTCGCCGGCAAGTTCAAGCCGATGACCGGCGGCGTCCTGTTCTGGGCACGGCCGGGGACCATCCGGCTGCGGCCGTGGAAGCGGGTGCCGTTCACCGGCGGTGACCGCCGCACGGTGGGTGACGTGCTGCTCTATGTGGCCTTCCTGGCGAGCCTGCTCACCGCCCTGGTGCTGCCCGGGGCGCCGAGCGCCTCGCTCACCGCGGCGCTGCCGCACAACACCTCGGGGCTGGTGCGGCCCGCGCTGCTGGTCGCCCCCGTCGTGCTGTATGTGCTGAACGGCCTGCGGGACAAGACGGTCTTCCTGGCCGCCCGGGGTGAGCAGTACCTGCCCGCGCTGGTGTTCTTCACCGTGCTGCCGTTCACCGACATGATCGTCGCGGCGAAGCTGCTGATCTGCGTGGTGTGGATCGGCGCCGGGGTGTCGAAGTTCGGGCTGCACTTCACCAACGTCGTTCCGCCGATGATCTCCAACAGCCCCTGCGTCCCGGGGAAGTGGGTCAGGCGGCTGCACTACCGCGACGTGCCCGGCGACCTGCGCCCCTCGAAGGTCGCGAGCTTCATGGCGCACGTCGGCGGCACGACCGTCGAGATCGTCACACCGCTGGTGCTGCTGTTCTCCACCAACCGCTGGCTGACCGTCGCGGGCGTGGTGCTGATGGTCGTCTTCCACCTGTTCATCACCTCGACCTTCCCGCTGGCCGTGCCGCTGGAGTGGAACATCCTCTTCGGCTACCTGTCGGTCTTCCTCTTCCTCGGGTTCCCGGCCTGGCACGGCTACGGCGTCGGCGCGATGTCCTCACCGTGGCTGGCCGCCGGCCTCACCGCCGCGCTGGTGTTCTTCCCGGTCCTGGGCAACCTGCGGCCCGACCTGGTGTCGTTCCTGCCCTCGATGCGGCAGTACGCGGGCAACTGGGCCTCCGCGCTGTGGGTCTTCGCCCCGGGGGCGGAGGAGAAGCTGAACACGCTGCCGCACCGCCCGACGAAGAACCAGCTCGACCAGCTGGGGGCGATGGGCTACCCGCCGGCCGTCGCCGAGATCACCATGCAGCAGACGATCGCCTGGCGCTCGATGCACAGCCAGGGCCGCGGCCTGTTCTCGGTCCTGCTGAAGAACATCCCCGACCTGGACCGGCGCACCGTGCGCGAGGCGGAGTTCGGGTGCAACTCGCTGATCGGGTTCAACTTCGGCGACGGCCATCTGCACGACGTCGACCTGATCAACGCGGTGCAGTCCCGCGTCGGGTTCGCACCGGGGGAGTGGATCGTCGTCTGGGTGGAGTCGCAGGCCATCCACAGCAAGGTCCAGCACTACAAGGTGATCGACGCCGCGCTCGGCGTGATCGAGCGGGGCACCTGGCGGGTCGCCGACGCCGTCCGGGAGCAGCCCTGGCTGCCGCGCGGGCCGATTCCGCTCGACGTCACCTGGACCCGCGAACAGGCGTCCCCGGTGCCGGTGGCGCAGCAGGCCGGGGAACGGCTGGCACCCTAGGTCAGTCGCACGATCACCGGCCGCCGGGCCCGCAGGAAAGGCAGAACGACATGAGTACAGCGACCGTGGTCGGCGCCGGTCCCAACGGTCTGGCCGCCGCCGTCGCCCTGGCCCGCGAGGGCGTGCAGGTCACGGTGCTTGAGGCGGCCGACACGATCGGCGGCGGCACCCGCTCCGGTGAGGCGATCCTTCCCGGACTGCTGCACGACCACTGCTCGGCCATCCACCCGATGGCGGTCGGGTCGTCGTTCCTGCGGAGCCTGGACCTGGGCCGTTACGGGCTGCGCTGGAAGCTGCCGGAGATCGACTGCGTGCATCCGCTCGACGGCGGCCGGGCGGGGGTGCTGCACCGCTCGGTCGCCGAGACCGCCGCCGGTCTCGGCGCCGACGGACGGCGCTGGCGGTGGCTGTTCGACGGCCCCTCGGCGGCCTACGACACCTTCAGCGACGACGTCCTGGGCCCCCTGCTGCGGATCCCGCGGCACCCGGTGCACCTGGCGCGGTTCGGCATCCCGGCGCTGGCCCCCGCCTCCGCGCTGGCCCGGCTGTTCTCGACGGAGGAGGCCAGGGGCCTGTTCGGCGGGGTCGCGGCACACGCCTTCCACCCCCTGCACCGGCCGCTGAGCTCCAGCATCGGGCTGGGCATCCTCACCGCGGGGCACCGGCACGGCTGGGCCGTCGCCGAGGGCGGATCGCGCCGCATCACCGACGCGATGGCGGCGCTGCTGCTCGATCTGGGCGGGAAGATCGAGACCGGGGTGCCGGTCCGGTCGGTGCGTGAACTGCCGCCCGCGGACGTGACGTTGTGGGATGTGACGCCCACGGCGCTGGCCGGCATCCTCGGCGACCTGCTGCCGCCGCGGGTCGCCCGGGCCTACCGGCGGTTCCGCTACGGACCGGGGGCCTTCAAGGTGGACTTCGCCGTCGAGGGGGGAGTCCCCTGGACCGCGGAGGCGGCCCGGCGGGCGGGCACGGTGCACCTGGCCGGCACGTACGCCGAACTCGCCGCCACCGAACGGGAGATCGCCGCCGGGCGGATGCCGGACCGGCCGTTCGTCCTGGTCGGCCAGCAGTACCTGGCCGACCCGGGGCGATCGGCCGGCACCGTCCACCCGGTGTGGAGCTACGCCCACGTCCCCCACGGCTACACCGGCGACGCCACGGAGGCGATCACCGCCCAGATCGAGCGGTTCGCCCCGGGGTTCCGGGAGCGGATCGTGGGCACGCTCACCCGTACCACGCCCGCCTTCGCCGAGTACAACGCCAACTACGTCGGCGGCAACATCATGACCGGCGCCAAGGACATCCCCCAGTTGATCGCGGGGCCACGACTCACGCCGCAGCCCTACGACACCGGGGTCCCCGGCCACTACCTGTGCTCCGCGGCCACCCCGCCCGGCCCCGGCGCCCACGGCATGTGCGGCGCCCACGCCGCGGCCCGGGCCCTGCGCCACCTGCGGAGGTCGTCCCGCGAGGCGACCTGACGGCCCGCCACCCGGTCGGCGCCGGGGTCCATCCTCGAGGAGTGCTTCGGGCGCTTCTTCACCACGGACGAGATGACCGGCATGCGAGCGATGCTGCGCCGGGTCGCCGAAGACCCCCGGGCTCCGGCGCGACGAGCTGACCGGCTCCCGGGGGGCGGATCCCCCGCCGGGCCGCTACCGGCGGGCGGTGGCCGTGGCGCCGGTGGGCGGCACCGCAGCGCCGACCCGGCGGCGGACGACCGCCACCCCGCCCTTCTCCGGGGCGTTGGCGACGCCCCGCGAGTGCCAGCGCTCGTCGGGCTCGCCGGCCGGCACCAGGGTGAAGTCCCGCAGCAGGGTGCGCAGGACGACGTTCATCTCCATGTTCGCGAACGCCGCGCCGAGGCAGCGCCGGCTGCCTCCCCCGAACGGGATCCACTGGTACAGGTCGGGCCTGGCGTCGAGGAAGCGGGACGGCTCGAAGGCCCGCGCGTTCGGGAAGAGCCGCTCGTCGTCGTGGATCAGCGCGATGCTGACGAGCACCGCGTATCCCCTGGGCAGCGTCCACCGCCCCAGTCGCATCCGGTCGGCCTTCACCTGGCGTCCCACCAGGTCGATGACGGGCCTGACGCGCTGCACCTCCGTGATCGTCGCCTGGCGCAGGGCGCTGCCGTCCGCGTCCGCCTCCGCGACGAGGTCGTCCAGGACGGCGGGGTGGCGGCGCAGCCGCTCGACGGCCCAGGCGAGCGTCGTCGCCGTCGTCTCGTGCCCGGCGGCGAGCAGGGTGAGCAACTCGTCGGCGATCTCACCGCGGCTCATCGCCGAACCGTCGTCGTAGCGGCTCTGCAGCATCAGCGCGAGGACGTCGTCGCGTTCGTCGAGGTTCCCGTCCTGCTCCGCCTTCGTGATGAGGCGTTCGACGATCTCGTCGTAGGCGCGGCGCATCGCCCGGAACCGGTTCCACGGGTTCCAGCGGCCCAGGCCGTGCTTCGGCAGCGGGAGGACGGCCAGCCGGGAGCCCAGGGTGACGGCGGGCGGCAGCAGTTCGCGCAGCTGGGAGAACTCCTCGCCCTCGGCGCCGAAGACCGCCCGCAGGATGGCGTTGAGCGTGATCCGCATCATCGACGGCAGCGTCGCGAACGGGGTGTCCTGGGGCCAGGACGCCAGCTCGCGCACCGTCTCCTCTTCGATGATCGCCTCGTAGGCGGCGAGCCGACGGCCGTGGAACGGCGGGACGAGCAGCTTGCGTTGCCTGCGGTGCTCCTCGCCGCTGAGCGCGAACAGCGAGCCGGGGCCGAGCACCCGGCCGAGATTGCGGTCGAGGTTGTCGGCGACATCGGGGCCGGCCATGAACAGCTGCCGGATCTCGGCGGGGTCGCTGATGACCACGGTCCGGCCGAAGATCGGGATGTTGACGGTGAAGGCGTCCCCGAAGCGCTCGCGCATGCGGGGCATCCCGCGCTGCGGGCGGGTCAGCGCGTAGAGGCCCTGCAGGAAGCGCGGGGCCGACGGGCCCGGGGGAAGCGTCACGGTGGTCATGGAGGCAAGGCCCTTCTCGGCGTGGTACGCGTGCGTACCAGCGGCACGGTACGCCGACGTACCACCACCGGCAAGAGCCGGGACCCCACTGGGTATAGCGTGACCACCGTGACGACCACAGGGCACCGGCCGCCCGCACCGGCGGCCGCGGACGGCGACCGCGGGGACTTCCGCCGGCGGCTGCTCGACGCCCTCGCGGTGTGCATCGCCGAGGAGGGCTACCGCAGGACCACGGTCGCCGGCATCGTCCGCCGCGCGCGCACCTCACGGCGCACCTTCTACGCGCACTTCTCCGACAAGGAAGCCTGCTTCGTCGCCCTCCTCACCGAGGCGAACGCGTGGATGATCCGGCGGATCTCCGCCGCCGTGGACCCCGCGCAGCCCTGGGAGACCCAGGTCAGGCAGGCCGTCGAGGCATGGATCGCGGCCGCGGAGTCCGCGCCCGCCCTGACGGTGAGCTGGATCAGGGACGTGCCGGCGCTCGGGGACGCGGCGCGCGCTCTGCAACGCGACATGATGGACGCGTTCATCACCATGATCCAGACGCTCTGCGACACCGCCGAACTGCGCGCCGCCGGCGTCGGCCCGGTGTCCCGGCCGCTGGCGATCATGCTCCTCGGCGGCCTGCGCGAACTGATGGCGACCACCGTGGAGGACGGCGGACGCATCGGCGACGTGGCCGACCTGGCCGCCCGGGCGGCGATAGCCCTGCTCGGGCCCGCCCGCGCCGAGGGCCGGTAGCCCGCAGCCGCGAAGCCCCCGGTGGCAGGCAGGTTGTCGCGTGGAGTCAATCATCCGCCGCGGGGGAGTGCCACTGTGAGGGCCGGCAGTCCCCCGATGTCGCCCTGGAGGAACGATGTCCGAGCGTGAGGAGGTGCACTTCACCTCCGCGGGGGTGCGGTGCGCGGGCTGGCTGTACCGGCCGATCGGGCAGGGTCCCGCACCCGTGGTCGTGATGGCCCACGGCCTCGGCGCGGTCAAGGCGATGCGGCTGGACGACTTCGCCCGCCGCTTCCGGGACGCCGGATACGCCTGCCTGGTCTTCGACTACCGCCACTTCGGCGACAGCGACGGTCTGCCCCGGCAACTGCTCGACATCCGCAGGCAGGTGGAGGACTTCTCGGCGGCGGTGGCCTTCGCACGGACCCTGCCGGGCGTGGATCCGGAGCGGGTGGTCGTCTGGGGGACGTCGTTCGGCGGCGGACACGCCATCGTCACGGCCGCCGGCGACCCGCGGATCGCCGCGGCCATCGCGCAGTGCCCGTTCACCGACGGGCTGTCCTCCGCCCTGGCGATCCATCCCGTCACCTCGGTGAAGGTCATGGCCCGCGCGGTGCGGGACGTGGTGGCCGCCGCCCGGGGGAAGGACCCGGTCCTCGTCGCCACCGCCGGGCCCCGCCTGTCGACCGCGCTGATGACCGCGCCCGACGCGGAACCCGGTTATCTGGCGCTGGTGGACTCCGGGACACCGTTCCGCAACGAGGTCGCCGCACGGGTCGCGCTGCGCATCATGACCCACTTCCCCGGCCGGGCCGCGGCACGGGTGAGCTGCCCCATCCTGTTCGATGTCTGCGCGGACGACAGCGTCGCGCCCGCCCGGGCCACCCTGCGGCACGCGCGCAGGGCACCCCGCGGTGAGATCGCGGTGTATCCGGTCGGGCACTTCGACATCTACGGTGGTCCCGCCTTCGAGCGGATCATCGCCGACCAGATCGCCTTCCTGCACCGGCACGTCCCGCCCGCCGCGGCCGGCGCCTGAGAACGACCCACACCCCCAGCGCGAGGAGCTGACATGGCGTTCGCCACCCCCACCAGCGCCGTGGTCACCGGCGCCGCCCGCGGCATCGGCCGCGGGATCGCCGAGCGGCTGGTCGCCCGCGGCCACCGGGTGATCGTCACCGACATCGACGGCGACGCCGCGGCCCGCACCGCGGCCGAGATCGGGGCCGCGGCCGGTCTCGCGCAGGACGTCCGCGATCCCGGCTCGCACGCGCGGGTGGCCGAAGCCGCTCGGGAGCACGGCGGGCTGGTCGCCTGGTTCAACAACGCCGGCGTCGGAGACGACGGCACGCTCGCCGAGCAGGACGCCGAGACCGTGCGCCGGCTGGTCGAGGTGAACCTGCTCGGCGTCGCCTGGGGGATGCGCGCGGCGATCGAGGCGATGGACGAGCGAGGCGGCGACATCGTCAACACCGCGTCCCTGTCCGGCCTCGGCCCCGTCCCGGGCCTGTCGGTGTACGCCGCGACCAAGGCGGCCGTGGTGTCGCTGACGATGTCGGTCAATGTCGAGACCCCGCGGCGGCTGCGGGTGCACGCGCTGTGCCCGGACGGGGTCTCCACGCCCCTGCTCGACCAGATGCGATCCGACGGGCTGGGCAAGCAGCTCGTCTTCTCCGGCGGCCGGATCCTGAGCGTGGAGGAGACGGCCGAGCAGGCGGTCGCGCTGCTCGGCTCGCGCCGGGTGGTGCGCACGCTTCCCTACCGGCGGGCGGTCGTGATGCGCGCCGCCTCCCTCGCGCCCTCCCTGCTCGGCGGGCCCATGAGACTGATCGCCGCCCAGGGCCGCCGGGCCCTGCGCCACCGCCCCGGGCAGTGACCGCCGCGGCGGCGGTGGGATCCGGCACCCCCCTTCGATAGGGTGCGGCCGTGTTCCTGATCAGGGCCGCGAGCATCCGGGGATTCCGCCCGGTGGCGGCGCAGCCCCGCGCCCGCCGCGCGGCGCCCGTGCCCGGCGAGTCGGCGGAACCGGCCGCACAGGCCGAACCGGCCGAACTGGCCGCGCTGGTGCGGGTCATGGTCGACCGGACGCTGCCGGTCGCCCCCGTCTCCATCCAGGCCACGGCGCGGACCCTGGCCGTGCACCCCCGGACGCTCCAGCGGCGCCTTCGCGCCGAGGGCACCAGCTTCGCCGCGATCGTCGACGAGGTGCGCCGCCGGAACGCCCACCGCTACCTCACCGGCACCGACCTGCCCCTGACCCGCATCTCCACCCTGCTGGGCTTCGCCGAGCAGGCCACCTTCACCCGCAGTTGCCGCCGCTGGTGGGGCACCACCCCCACCGCCGTGCGCCGCGGCCGGCCGGGGGACGGCGACGGACACCACGCCGCGCTCTCCGCCACCGCGCCCTGAGCTCCTTCCCGGGCGCCCCTCAGGCCCCGCCGCGCCACCGGAGGATCTCCAGCGCGACACCGACCTGCAGGGTGTTCTCCTCCAGCGGGCGGGGCAGCAACCGCTCGGCCCGGGCCAGCCGGCGCAGCAGGGTGTTGCGGTGGATGTAGAGGCGTTCCGCGGCCCGGGACGCGTTGCACTGCTCGTGTATCAGGGTGCGCACGGCCGTCCTGACCTCGGGCTCGGCGAAGGCCAGATCGCCGAGGGCGCGCTTGACGAAGTGCTCGGCGCGTTCCGGGTCCTGCGTGACCAGGGAGACCAGCTCGACGTCCTCGTAGGCGGCCACGGCCTGCGGCGAGCCGAGCCGGGCGAGCATGCGCTGCGTGGTGAGCGCGTCGAGATGGCTGCGCCGGAAACCGTCCAGGCCGGCGCCGGTCGAGCCGATCGCGACACGCACGGCCGGCATCGAGCTCGTCGCGGCCCGCAACCCGGCGACGTCGGGCCGCCCGTGCACCCACACCCACCGGGTCGCGGCGCTGGCGATGACGGTGAGGGAGTGCACCTCACCGGCGCCGCGGGCCAGCGCGTCGGCGGCCCGGTCCAGATCGCCCAGGTCCGAGTCCGGGTCGTCGCTCCACACGACGGCCGCCGTGTGGGCGGGCGCCAGCGGGTAGCCGAGGCGTGCCTCGGCGCGCTCCCGGGTGATCGGCGCGCCGTCGAGGATCAGCGTGACCACCTCGCGGCGCTCGGCGTGCGTGCCGCGCGTGAGCTCCTCGCGCTCGCGCTGCATCTGCTCGGAGATCGCGGTGACGGTGGCGTCGACGAACGCCGCGATGGAGCGGTAGGACACGTCGAGCAGTTCGCGCAGCTCCTCGGGATCCGACGTCAGGGAGAAGACGATCCGCATCCACAGGCGCCACGCCACGCCCTGCCCGACCCGGTAGGAGTTCAGCGCCGACTCACTCAGGCCCCGGCGCACCAGGTCGCGGGCGAACGACAGCGGGGCGGCGCCGATGTTCGCGGGGACCGGCGCACCCGGGTCCCGCACGTTGGCCGCGGCCCAGAAGAGCAGATTGGACCGGTTCGTCCTGCGGGTTCCGGCGCTGAGCACCGGGTCGTTGGCGATCCCCTGCATGTGCTCGCCGGACAGGGTCGCGTCGTCGAGTTCCGCCAGCCACTCGTCCGGCGCGTGCAGCGCGGCCTGCGCGCCCTGCCGCATCAGCTCCCGCGCCCGCGCGGACGGCTCCTCCCAGTGCATGCCCGGACCCTACGCCACAGGTGCACAGTGCACCAGAAGTCACCACAGGTCGGTGCACCCTGCCATTAGCGGTCCGACGTGCCCGCCTGGACCATGGGAGCTCTCCTGACCGCAGCAGAAGCACGCACGGAGCCGCGACCATGCCCACCGCACCCTCACCGGCCGGCGTCGAGCACATCGACGTCCTCATCGTCGGGGCCGGCATCTCCGGCATCGGCGCCGCCTACTACCTGAAGAACCGGCACCCCGCCAGGAGCTACGCCCTGTTGGAGGCCCGGGACGCCATCGGCGGCACCTGGGACCTCTTCCGGTACCCCGGCATCCGGTCCGATTCCGACCTGCACACCTTCGGCTACGAGTTCAAGCCGTGGCGCGACGAGAAGTCGATCGCCGGCGCCGACGCGATCCTGGCCTACCTGCGCGAGACCGCCACCGAGAACGGCATCGACGGCAAGGTGCGCTTCCACCACAAGGTGGTCGCGGCCGCCTGGTCCACCGAGGAGGCCCGCTGGCACGTCGAGATCGAGCGCACCGACACCGGCGAGCGGACCGCGATGAGTTGCGACTGGCTGTTCTGCGCCGGCGGCTACTACCGCTACGACGAGGGATACACCCCGCACTTCGAGGGCCGGGAACGGTTCGGCGGCACCATCGTGCACCCGCAGGCCTGGCCCGAGGACCTCGACTACGCCGGCAAGCGCGTCGTCGTCATCGGCAGCGGCGCGACCGCCGTCACCCTCGTCCCCGCCATGGCGGGCACCGCGGCGCACGTGACCATGCTGCAGCGCACCCCCACCTACATCCTCCCGGTGCCCTCGAAAGACGCCCTGGCCAACACCCTGCGCAAGGTGGTCGGCGAGGAGCGCGCATACGCGATCACCCGGCGCAAGAACATCGCCCAGCAGCGCGTCATCTGGAAGTTCTGCCAGCGCCGCCCGGAGCTCGCCCGAAGGATCATCCGCTGGGTCAACGCCCGCCAGCTGCCGAAGGGTTATCCCGTCGACGAGCACTTCAACCCGCCGTACGGGCCCTGGGACCAGCGGCTGTGCGCCGTGCCCGACGCCGACCTGTTCAAGGCGATCAGCGACGGCAGCGCCTCGGTCGTCACCGACCGCATCGCGACGTTCACCGAGACCGGCATCCGGCTGGAGTCCGGCAGGGAGCTGCAGGCCGACATCATCGTCACGGCCACCGGCCTGAACCTGCTGGCGTTCGGCGGGATCGCGCTCAGCGTCGACGGCACGCCCGTGCACCTGCCCGACACCGTCTCCTACAAGGGCATGATGCTCTCCGGCGTCCCCAACTTCGCCTACGCCATCGGCTACACCAACTCCTCCTGGACGCTCAAGGTCGGCCTGCTGTGCGAGCACTTCTGCCGCCTGCTCGACCACATGGACCGGCACGGCCACACCGTCTGCCGCCCGGAACCGCCCGCCCCCGGCACCCCCACCCGGCCCCTGCTCGACTTCGGCGCCGGCTACATCCAGCGGTCGATCGGCCAACTGCCGCGCCAGGGCGACAAGGCACCCTGGCTGACGTCGATGAGCTACCACTCCGACGTCGAACTCCTGCGCAACGCCCCGGTCGTGGACGGCAACCTGCGCTTCTCCACCGGCCGCCCCGCCGCCCACCGCACCGGCGACCCGGCGGTGACGGCATGACACACCCCGACGAGCAGGACGGCTTCTGCACCCTGTCCGGCGGACGGCGGCTGTGCTACCGCACCGGCGGCGACCCGGCCGGGGCACCGCTGGTGCTCATCGCGGGCCTCGGCCTCGACCTCACCTCCTGGCCGCAGGCGATGACCGGGCCGCTCGCCCGGGCCGGCTTCCACCTGGTGTTCCCGGACAACCGCGACGCGGGACGCTCCTTCCGCGCCGACGCCCCGCCGCCCGGCCTGCTGCGGCAACTCCTGGCCAGGCCGCGGAAGGACGCCTACGACCTGGCCGACATGGCACATGACACCGTGCAGCTCCTCGACCATCTGGAGGTGGACCGCGCGCACCTGGTCGGCATGTCGATGGGCGGCATGATCGCCCAGACCGTGGCGGCCCGCCACCCGGACCGGGTCGCCTCGCTGACCTCCATCTTCTCCACCACCGGGGACCGCGGCGTCGGGCAGCCGGCGGCCTCCACGCTCCTGCGCATGGCCAAGCCCAGGGCACGCACCCGCGAGCAGGCCGTGCTCCGCCACCTCGCCCTCGTCCGGCACATCGCCGGCACCGGCTGGCCGGTCGACGCCGAAGCCGAGTCGGCCTACGCCGCCCGCGCCTGGGACCGCGGCGACGGTCCGGCCCACCGCGCGGTGGCCCGGCAGATCGGCGCCATCCAGGCATCCGGCGACCGCACCGCGGAAGTGCGCCGCATCACCGCCCCCACCCTGGTGATCCACGGCGACAGCGACCGCATGGTCCACCCCAGCGGCGGCCGCGCCACCGCCGACGCCGTCCCCGGCGCCCGGCACGTCACCGTCACCGGCATGGGCCACTACCTCGCCCCGGGCCTCGCCGGCCGGCTCGCCGACCTCATCACCGACCACGCCCGCGCCGCCGACCCGGCCGGACAGCGACCGCCCGCCCCCGGAGGAACCCGATGAGCAGCATCACCGGCAAGGTCGCGGTCGTCACCGGGGCCGGTTCCGGCATCGGCCGCGCCCTCGCCCTCGGCCTGGCGGAACGCGGCGCCCGGCTCGCCCTGTCCGACATCGACGAGTCCCGCCTGGCGGAGACCGTCGAGGCGGTCAAGGCCCTCGGAGCCCAGGTCCACGCCGCAGCCCTGGACGTCGCCGACCGCGACGCGGTCGAGGCGTACGCCACCGCCGTCGCCGGGCACTACGGAGTGGTCCACCAGGTCTACAACAACGCCGGGATCGCGGGCGCCTCGACGACCGTGCTGGACACCGACTACGCCGTCTACGACCGCGTCCTGTCCGTCAACCTCCTCGGCGTCATCCACGGCACCAAGGCGTTCCTGCCCCACCTCATCGCCTCCGGCGACGGGCACCTGGTCAACGTCTCCAGCCTCAACGGCTACCTGGCGCAGGCATCGCTGAGCGCCTACTGCGCCTCGAAGTTCGCCGTCCGCGGCTTCACCGAGGCACTGCGCGCGGAGATGACCGCGGCCGGCCACCCCGTCCGGGTCACCGTCGTCCACCCCGGCGGGGTGCGGACCAACATCGCCAACGCGGCGCTGGAGGAGGCGCGACGCGACGGAACCGACATCTCCGCCGAGCAGCAGGCGCGCGCCCGGACCTACAACGAGAAGCTGCTCAGAATGCCGGCCGACACGGCGGCCGGGATCATCCTGCGCGGCGTGGAACGGGACAGGACCCGCATCCTGGTGGGCGGCGACGCGAAGGCCGTCGACCGCGTCGTGCGCCTGCTGCCGCGCCGCTACACCGCCGTGATGGGCTGGTGGGAAAGGCGCCTGTTCGGTTCACCGGCACCACGCCGGTGAACCCGCCGGCCGCCGGCGCACAACGGAGCACCGCCCGCCTCGCGTTCGCCCCGCGCGGCGGGCGTCCGCGCTGACCTGAACCCGACCGGCGGTCCTGCGCGAACCGCCCGCCGCGACTTACGCTGAAGGATCGCCCGGGGGAGCCGTCCACGAGCACCGGCTCGCCGCCCGGCCCGTGCCGACACGGCCGACGGCGGAGGGACGGCCCCGGTCCGAGACGGCTTCGGACGGCGTGGCGGATCCGTGGTGTGAGGAGGGGGACCACCGTGGGGGAACGGGTACGGACCGCCGATGGGCGGACCTTGCTGGTGGACCGGAGCGGGGATCCCGGCGGCCGGCCGGTGTTCCTGCTGCACGGCACGCCGGGCAGCAGGGTCGGGCCGCGGCCGCGCTCGATGGTGCTCTACCAGCGGGGCACCCAGCTGATCAGCTACGACCGCCCGGGCTACGGCGGTTCGGACCGGCATCCGGGGCGCCGGGTCGCCGACGTGACGCGGGACGTGGCCGCCGTGGCCGACGCGCTGGGCCTGGACCGGTTCGCGGTCGTCGGCCGCTCCGGCGGGGCTCCGCACGCGCTGGCCTGCGCGGCACTGCTGCCGGACCGGGTGACCCGGGCCGCCGCGCTGGTCGCGCTGGCTCCCCGGGACGCGGAGGGACTGGACTGGTACGCCGGGATGGCCCGCTCCAACGTCTCGGAGTACCGGGCCGCCGCCGGGGATCCCGAGCGGTTCGCCGCCCAGCTGATCCCGCGCACCCGTGCCATCCGCAGTGATCCGGCCCGGCTGCTGGAGGAGTTGCGCCGCGAGCTGACCGACGACGACCTGCGGATCGTCTCCGACACCACCATCCGCTCGATGCTGCTGCGCAACTACCACGAGGCGCTGCGCACCTCGCCGTACGGCTGGGTCGACGACGCCCTGGCGCTGTGCCGCCCGTGGGGATTCGACCCGGCCGCGATCCGGGTGCCGGTGCTGCTCTGGCACGGCTCGCAGGACGTCTTCTCACCGGTGTCGCACTCGGCGTGGCTGGCCGCGCGCATCCCGCGGGCCACCATCGTCCTGGAGCCCGCGGCGGCGCACTTCGCGGCGCTGCGGGTGCTGCCGGAGGTGCTGCGCTGGCTGCTGGCCCCCGCGGAGGCGGTGCGGTAGCCCCGGCTTCCCCGCCGGGGACTGCCTCACACCGCCAGGGGTTCCAGGTCGCGGTAGATGCGGCGGCCGTCGGCGGCGAGCCGGGAGATGCCGTTGTCCTCGCCGAGCAGCTGCAACATCCTGGCCAGCGCGGCGTCCCGCATCTGGCGGGCCTGGGCGCGCCGGCCGAGGGCCTCCAGGGTCAGGGCGGCGTTGGCGGTGACGGCGAGGGTCTCCGGATGGTCCTCGCCCAGCACCGCGCGCAGCGCCTCCACAGCGCGCTCCTCCAGTTCCCCGGCCTCCTCCAGCCGGCCCTGGTCGGCCAGCACGTTGGCGTAGTTGACCCCGCAGAACAGCGTGTGCGGATGCCGCTCGCCCAGCACCTCGCCCATCCGCGGCAGGGCTGTGCGGAACACCTCCTCCGCCTTGGCGTAGTCACCGCACCCCCAGTGGTAGATGCCCAGGTTGTTCAGCGCCGCCTGGGTGTAGGGATGGGCCTCGCCCGGCACCTTCATGTAGGCGTTGAGCGCATCCGTGGCCACCTCGCGGGCCTCCTCGCGCTCGTCGGCGGCGAACAGGTCGGCGGCCATGTTGAGTTCGCAGGCCAGGGTGTCCGGGGTGGGCGCCAGGTACTGGGCGCGGTACCGCGACCGGGTCGCGGTGGTCAGCCGGCGGGCGTCCTCGAACTGCCCGGCCCGGCGCAGCGACACCGCCAGGGACTTGGCGCAGCTCAGGGTGCCGGGGAAGGCCTTGCCCATGACCCGTTTGTGCGCGTCGTACGCCTGCGACAGCCGGCTGACGGACTCGTCGTACCGGCCGATCTCCCGCAGGTCGCGGCCGAGCGCGCTGGCCGAGGCGAGGGTGTACGGGTGGTCGGCGCCCAGGACCTCCAGGCGCAGGCTGTGCACGTCCGCGTCCAGGTCGTGGGCCTCCTGGTAGCGGCCGACCATGCGCAGCGCCAGGGCGAGGTTGTTGGCCGCGGACAGCGTCCTGGGGTGGGACTCGTGGAAGATCTGCCGGAAGCCCTCGTGGGCCTCCCGGGCCAGGTCGACCGCCGAGCCGTACGCGCCCAGCGCCGCCAGATCGCTGGCCAGGCTGGAGGTGGTGACATAGGTGTAGGGATGGGCCGGGCCCAGCACCGTCCGCTGCCGCTCCAGCAGGTCGCGGTCGATGTCGCGCGCCTCGACGAACCGTCCCTGGGAGCGCTGGATATTGGCCAACTGCCCGCGCAGGTAGAGGTACTGCACGTCGTCCTCGCCGAGCTTGTCGCGCCACAGCTCCAGCAGCTCGGAGGCGAGCCGGAAGGCCGTGGGGAAGTCCCCCCGCTTCCACAGGTAGCGCACCCGGTCGATGAGGAGCCTGCGGGTCTCCGGCTCGGTGCAGTTGCGGGCGTCCGAGGCGGGCAGGTGCGGCCAGATGATGGCGAACCGCGGCCAGGTCTCCGGGTCGTCGATCGGCTCGTCGTCGTCGGGCCGGGCCCCGGCCAGGACCCGGTGCACCACGTGCCGGGCCTGCCGCTGCTCCTCCTCGGTCATCTGGGCGCGGACCACCGCCTGCACCAGGCGGTGCACCTGGATGCTGGTGCCCACCTGGTCGATCCGGGCCAGCGCGAACCGGCCGATCTCCCGGATCACGCGGCCCAGCACCAGCTTCTCCTGCAGCGCGGGGTCGTACGGCTTGAGCGCGTCGATCATCTCCTGGCTGTAGAGCAGCTGCTGGGAGATCGGCTCGGGGGCCAGGAAGGCACACAGCTGGAGCAGCCGGACCGACGCGGGGGAGCGCTCGCGCAGCCGGGTGATGGAGATGTTCCAGGTCGCCGCCACCGGCTGGGGGTAGGCGGGCGGCTGGTTGAGGGCCAGCACCTCGGTGGGCTGCTCGGCCAGCTGCTGGAGGTAGTCGTCGATGGGGGTGGCGGTCTCCGCGATCCAGGCGGCCGCCTGTTCCACGGCCAGCGGCAGGTCGCCGAGCGCGGCCGCGACCCGGTCGGCGTCCTCTGTGCTGAGGCCGGGCGCCTGGCGGGTGAGGTGCTCCACGCTCTCCTCGCGCAGGAAGACCTCGATGCCCAGGGAGGCGCCGTGCCGTGCCCAGGCCTGGTTGCGTGAGGTGACCAGGATGTGCCCTGAGGTGCCGTTGGGAAAGTAGGGCAGCAGCGCCTCGGGGTCGTCGGCGTTGTCGTACACCAGCAGCCAGCGCTTGGTGGGCAGCCCGCGCGACAGCATCGTCAGCGCCTCCAGGCAGGCCAGCGCCATGTCCTCGCCCGCGGGGGTGCCCAGCCGGGCGGCGAGTTCGGCCAGGGACGCGGTGACGTCGTCGGTGTGCTCGGCCGGGATCCACCAGACCAGGTCGTAGTCGGCCATGAAGCGGTGCACGTACTCGTTGGCCAGCTGCGTCTTGCCGACGCCGCCGAGCCCGAACAGCGCCTGCGGCTGCTGGAGCAGGGCCGACATGCCGCTGCCGAGCTGGTCGCGCATCTTCTCCAGCACCTGGTTGCGGCCGGTGAAGGCGGCGTTCCTGGGCGGCGCGTTCCAGATCTGCGGCACGGTGCCGGGGAACCGCGAGTCCGTCCCGTCCCGCTCCGGCGGCTGCACCGGCAGGTCCAGGGCGCGCAGCACGGCCGCCATGCAGTCCTTCTCGTCCAGCCGGTGCAGGTCGACGGGGCTGCGGCCCAGGTACGTGCCCGGCAGCCGCACGTCGTCCACCCGCAGCGCCACCATCCGGCCCCGGCCCACCGCGCCCTCGGCGGTGGACAGCGCGCGCCAGGCGGCCTCGGCGGTACGGGACTTGAGGAAGGCGGAGGACAGCAGCACGACGGTGCGCGCCGGGTCGGGCACCGGGTCCAGGGGGGACACGGACAGGTCGCGCGGGGTGACGTGGCAGCCCACCGCCCTGAGCACCGACTCGGTCCAGTCGGCCCACATCCGGTTCTCCGCCACGTACGCCAGCGTGATCTCCGCGGACGCCGCCGACGGCTGCCGCCGGATGTAGGCGTCGCGGCAGCGCAGCCGCACCCGTTCCGGCACCGCGGGCAGGGCGGTGACCTCGCCGTCGGAGATGACGGTGGTGAGCCGCTCGAAGGCGGAGAGCAGCGAGTTGGCCAGGCCGGCCGCGTCGCCGACGGTGGCCAGGGTCTCCTCGTAGGCGTAGTACGGCCGGTACGGGATCTCCACCGCGCCCCAGTAGGCGGCCAGTTCCTCGCCGCTGAGGTGCTTGGGCAGACCGGCGAACTTCAGCCGGGCCAGCGCCCGCCCGGCGTCGACCTTCTCCTTCTCGCCCTCGTCGATGCGCATCGGCACCGGCAGCACCCGGATCGGCTGCCTGCGCAAGCCCCCCTCGGCGCTGGCGGCCACCGCCCCGGCCACCTGCGCCGCGCCGTCCAGGGCCTGGTCGCTGAGGGTGAAGCAGTCGACCAGCACGTCGGGCATGTGCAGGGTGCAGATGTCGGCGTTGTCGGACAGGCCGGTGCGGCTGTCGATCAGGACGTAGTCGTAGGTGGCCTTCATGTCCTCGCGTAAGGCGTCCAGGAACAGCCCGCCGCCGAGGCGTTCGTAGAAGTTGTCCCACTCGAAGGAGGAGATGGCCGCGGAGTAGTCGTGGTTCTGCCGTCCGGCCGACAGGAAGTCCAGGGCGCCCTCACCGGGGAAGTGCCAGCCCAGGCGTTCGGGGGTCAGCGAGACCGCGTGCCGTTCGACGCGGGCGTAGTCGCGGTGCCAGTCCCCCGAGCGGGTGGTGTCGGTGGTAGCGGCCCAGGCGTAGTCGGTGATGATGTCGATGACGCCGGTGGTGGACGTCAGCACCCGCGGGTCCAGGAACGGGTGGAAGAAGCGGTGCAGGCCCGGGGCCTCCAGGTCCCAGTCCACGGTCAGGACGCGTTTGCCGTTGGCGGCCAGGATCCAGGCGACGTTGGCCAGGGCCATGGTCCGCCCGGTGCCGCCCTTGTACGAGTAGAAGGTGATGATGGATCCGTCACGCGCGGCCGTCATGCTTCTCCTCCGTTGTCATCGGTCCCGTCGGCCCCGTCGTCGTCCTGCGGGGGTGGCGGGGGCGTCCAGCCGGTGAGCCGGGGCCTGGGGATGTGCGGTCCGTCCGGCGGGTGTGCCGCGGCGTGCTTGAAGTACTGCCGGGAGACGTTGGCCACCACCGTCGGCAGCACGTCGGTGAAGGCCTTGAAGGTGGGCACTCCGTTGACGGCGATCCGGCAGTCGGTGCGGCGGCCACGGCCCAGGGTGAGGGGCAGGGTGCGTTCGAGCTCCTCGGTGAGCTTCTTGCCCTCCTCGCTCTGGCACTGCGGATCGGCGCGGTTCCAGGGCACGACGGCGCTGGTCCACGGGCGGGCCACGGCGTCGTAGGCCTTGAGCCTGCGGCGCCGTTCGTCGTCGGTCAGGGCCCATCGGTCGACCAGCAGTATCCTCGGCTCGCCGTCCGGGCCGTCCTCGCCGTCGCCGCCCTCACCACCGGTGGCGAACGGGCTGGTGTCCTGGTCGTCGAAGGAGGAGACGGTGATCCGGTAGTCCAGCGAGCGGATCAGCTCCTCCGCCAGCGAGGGCAGCGGACGGGTGCATTCCGGGTGGTAGGGGTTCCACTCCTGAGGCGTCTCGCCGTAGGTGGCGGGCTCGCGGTGCGGCGGAATGGTGTCCCGGGTGGGGGCCGCCACGGTGAGGTGGATCCGCCGGGGCCCCTGGCCGCGCGGCTTGAAGGCGCTGGGGGTGGTCTCGTAGGGGCGGGGCTGCCCGGGCGGCAGGGGGGACTCGTTGGCGACCCGCACGATGCGCTGGGCGAGGCGCAGGACGGTCTCCTCGTACTCGTCCCGCATGCGGCTGAGCTTGATCAGGCCGTAGATCCCCTCGTCCGCGTAGCGGGCGCCGAAGTGGTCGACGTGGATGTGGCGCACCGAGTCGGGTAACTGGTCGAGATCGACATGGGTCCACAGGGCCGGGACGATGGCCGGGACGGTGCGGCCGCTGAGGGCGCGGGCCCGCACGATCCGCTCGTTGAAGGCGTACCACTCACGGCCGCACATCTCGCTGCCGAAGTAGCGCGGTGAGAACAGCGGTACGAACACCCGGCAGGTGGCGAGGTTCTCGCTCAGTTTCTCCGGCCAGCCGTCCCCGGAGCGCATCTCGCGGTCCATGAAGCCCGCCTGGGCCCCGGCGGGCAGGTCGGTGAGGTTCATGATGTGCTCGCACAGGTCCACATAGAGGGTGTGAACCCACAGATCCGGGTCGCCCCGCGAGCCCCACATCGGAGTGTGCGCGTAACTGAGGAAGAAATACGGCCTGTTGTCGGGTTGCCAGTCCCCGTCCGGTCTGTCCACTCGCCCCCCTGTAGACCTGTGCGCCGACCCTGGTGCCGTCAACCGCCGCAGTATTGTGCGTCGGGCACCAGCCGGAACTCCTCACTCCGCCGGACCTCGGCCAGAATCAGCCGGGCCTGGTCCACCGCCGCCCGCATATCCAGCAGTGTGACGGGTTTTCCGTCCAGTTCCCCCCTGTCGGCCACATCTTCGGACAACCGCTCCCCGACGGTGCCGAAATCGCCGTCGTCCAGGACGACGTCCTCGTAATCGATCCAGTTCCCCCGCCGCTCCACCACACAACGGTACGTGCGCCGGGCCGGCGGTGGGGACATACGGTACTCCGCCAGATGGAAGGCGCTGCACGCCTCGAAGCCGACCCGCAGCAGCAGCACCTGGGCCCCCGCCTGGTACAGCCGCGCGAGCGGGGAGTCCTCGCCCAGGTGGCAGCGCGGGTCGTGACGGCCCAGCAGTTCCCAGGCCCGGTATCCCAGCCCGGCGAAGGAGGTCTGCGGATGCAGACTGCGCACCCGGCCGCGAGAGGTCCGCACGCACTCGGCGAGCGCGCCCATCGTGGGCGCGGGCGTGAGGTCCGGGTCGAAGTGCGGCATCCACCGGCGCCGGAACCAGGCCAGGAAGGACGGCATCCGGCCGGTGTTCGCCAGGTAGGCGCGTGAGCTGTCGGAGTTCTCCGGGGTGAACGTCGGCACGACCAACGTGCCCTTGGGGCCCAGCAGATGCAGCAGCAGATCGCGGACGTCCTCGGCGCGCAGGCCGGTGCCGCCCAGCGACGCGTGCACCAGCAGCACACCGTCCGGCCGCACACCGAGCCGGCGCAGCAGCCGTTCGAGGGCGTGGAGGTCAGCCACCGTGCCGCTCCGCCCACTCGCCCCACAGCCGGGCCGTGAGCACCGCGCCGCTCTCGGTCAACTCGCGTTCGGGCAGCAGGCCGAGCGCGGTCAGCGCCCGGGCGGCCTCGGCCAGGGCCGCCGCCCGGTCCCGGCCGGTGCGGTAGGCGGCCTCACCGGTCCAGCGGTCCGCGGCCTCCAGCAGCGGACCCGCCGGACTGTGCGGCAGGTGCAGGTCGCAGGTGTCGCGCAGAGCGGCCAGCCGGGCCCGCCGGGCGGCGCGCAGCAGGCCGAGAGCCAGTTCCTCCGGCTCGGCGTCGACCGCCACACCGAGGGCGCCCGGCGCCGCGGGATGGACCCCGGATCCGGCCACCAGCGGGGTGAGCGTGGTCAGCCCGGTGCGCCAGCCCGGGGCCCTGGCGTCCAGCAGGCGGCGCGCCTCGGTCCAGCGTTTGGCGAACAGGTCCAGCTCGCTGCCGTCCAGCGGCACGGTGACGGCCGCGGGGGCGCCGTCGCGGAACGGGTCGGCGTCGTCCACCAGCAGACCGTCGACGCGGGTCAACGGCCGCCACTCCGCCGACGGTTCGGGACCGAGCACGAGCGAGGTCAGCCCCCACGCTCCACGTAACACCAGGCCGCCGGGGACCGGCGACACCTCCACCGGGCCGGGCCCGGGCAGCCGCAGGGTGCCGAGGGTGGGCAGGTGCAGCTCCTGGCCCTGGCCGGGCCACGCCACCGCGGGCCCCGCGCCGGCGCGCGCCACCGCCGCGGCGGCCAGCGCGGCCGGCCGGGCCGGGTCGGCAGGCTCGTCCAGCGCACGCAGCAGCGCGGTGCGGGTGTGGGGATGCGCCAGGACGGCGTCGAGTTCGGGGGCGACGCGCTCGTCGGCGTCCAGTTCGGCCAGCGAGGACCACACCCGGTCCCACCGGGGATCGGCGGCGTGGCGCTCGTGGAGCAGGGCGAGCAGGCGGCGGTTCAGGTCGAGTTGGGCGAACCGCAGCTCCTCCGGGTCGCACACCACCGGGGACAGCGCGCGCTGGGTGGTCCGCTCGGCGACACCGTCGATGAAGGCGCGCAGGTCGGGACAGAAGACCGACGGGTTGTCGAAGCCCCGTCCGGCGCTGTAGCGGTGGGCGTACAACCCTCCGCCGCAGGAGCGCACGACCGGGCAGGCCCGGCACGTCTCGCTGACGCCGTCGAGGCCCGACTGCCGTGCGCGCACGCCCGGGTGGGCGGCCAGATCGTCGAAGGTGTGCCGGAAGACGTCGAAACCGGTGGCCGCCGCGCCGTCATAGGCGGTCTTGAGCGAGTCGGCCTGCTCGAAGGAGCCGTCCGTCTCGACCACCGCCAGGTCCGAGGGGGCCAGCCCCAGCGACTCGGTCAGGCTGGGGCCGCCGCGCAGGGTGCTGAGCACCGACTCGAAGATCCGCACCGGCACGGTACGGCCCTGCTCCTCCCAGCGGTCGAAGGCCGCGAGCAGCCAGTCGGCGTAGGGGGTGGGCGCCGGGCCGGGGCGGGACGGCGGAGCGTCCCAGGTGGAGTGCGGCAGCAGATAGTCGATCCGGGGCGGGTCCAGGGCGGTCAGCGCGTCGTGCACGGCCACCGGGTCGTTGGCGATGTCGACGGTGCACAGCAGGCCGAGATAGAGGTGCCGGAACTCCTCGGTCCGCAGCAGGTCCACGGCTCGCAGCACCCGGTCGTAACTGCTGCGGCCCTTCCGGTCCAGGCGGTGGAGGTCGTTGGCCGCCCGGTCCCCGTCCAGGGAGATGCCGACCAGAACGCCGAATTCGTCGAATACCTTCAGGTGATTCCGGTTCAGCTGGACGCCGTTGGTGTGAATACGGAGGTCGAGCCGGGCCACCGGCGTGAGAGTGCGGGTGAGTTCCGCGCAGATTCGGGACAGCCGCGCGGGCCCGGCCAAAAGGGGTTCGCCGCCGTGCAGAATGACGGAGAGCGATTCCAGTTGGTGTTCCGCGGCATAGGATGCGAGGCGCTTGGCGACCTGTTCGACGGTGCCGTCGGAAATGACCTTCGGGCGCGTGCTCCAGCTCCGGTCGGCGTGCTCGTACACATAGCAGTGATCACAGGCCAGATCACACCGACTGTGGATCTTCAGCACCAACTGCTGGAGCGGAACTGTCACCGCGCGAGTGTATGGCAGGACGTACTGCCGAATCACTCACTCTAGGCCGTCCAGGGGGCTCGGGACGGGCAGTGGGGGCGCTCGATCGGGGCTTTCGCCGCGCGGGTTCCGCGCCGGGTCAACACACCACACCACCGTTCACCCGGGCGTGCGACGGTGAAGGCCCCGTACCGGGTCCGTACGGGGCCGTTCGGCCGGCGGCTCAGCGCCGGCGGCGTGAGGTCACAGCGAGGAGTTGAAGGTCGTACCCCGGGTGGCTGCCCCGCCGGAGACCCGGGTGACCCGGGCCAGCGACCGCCGGCTCTCGGAGTCCCCTGGCGTGATGCCGGTGAGCGGCACGTGGCGGGTGCGGGGCGCGCGGGTGGTGGCCGAATTCTGGGCCTTCGTCGAAGGGCTCATGACTGCCTCGCCGTCTTTCGGGTTTTCAACGGACAGAAAAGGGGTAGCCGTCCCTGTCGCAGCGTGAGATTCGACTCCAATGTCCTCAGCCGAAGACCGGAAACGGTCTGTACGGCGGACGGTACACCAGGAGTGGTGGATCGACCACCGGAGAGCTGCCGGTCCGGTGCCTGGTGTGTCTGAATTGTCCACTCACCAAGGACGAGGTGCGATGTGCGGGGGACGACGGCACCTGGGCCGAGTACGACAGTAGGCGAAAAGGATCTCCCGCCGCTGTTCCGGGCAAGTGATCACAGGGCGTTACGCCGGCAGAGTGACACCTTCTGGGCGACCCGGGTCCAGTTGCTGACCCTGCTGCTCGCCACCGGCGCCGCGACGATAGCCGACCGCTTCAGCAACACGGCCACCGCGACCGCCGCCTGCGTCCTGTACGCACTGACGGTGCTGATCGAGGTGCGCAGCACCAACCGCCACTCGCGGGCGCAGTGGCAGGCCAACCGCGACGCCGCCGAGGCGCTGAAGTCGCTGGCCTGGCAGTACATGGTGCACGGCGGGCCCTTCCACTCGGCGGTCCCCGATCCTGACGCACTGTTCACCGAGCGTCTCGAGGAGCGGCTGCGGGAGCTGCGCAAGGTGGGCTGGCGCATACCCCAGCCCTGGGGTACCGCGGCGGCAGGGGGGCGCGACCCGGCCATGAGCAGCGGTCAGATCACCCGTGTCATGCGGGAGGTGCGCGCCAAACCGTTCGCCGCCCGGCGGGACATCTACCTGCGGGACCGGCTGCTGGAGCAACTCGTCTGGCACCGGAACCGCGCGCTTCAGGCGCACCGCGCGGCAGTGCGCTGGTCCGCCGCCACCGCCGTGCTCACGCTGCTGGCCCTGGCCACCGCCGTGCTGAAGGTCATGGGGATCGCCGCCCAGTGGGACCTGTCCGGACTGCTGTCCGCGGGAGCGGCGGCCGGCGTCGCCTGGCAGGAGATGCGCAGGCACCGGCCGCTCGCCTACGCGTACCGGCTGATCAAGCAGGACCTGGAGACGCTGCGGATCGCCCTGGGCACCTCGGTGACCGAGCAGCGCTGGTCGCAGGCGGTGGCCGACGCGGAGCGCCTGGTGCTGCCCAGCCACACCGACTGGCTGGTGCGTTTCGGGAACTGACGCCGCGCGGGGTTCGTACGGGCCTCAGCGCCGCACGCCGGGGCACCACAACACGGTCGTCGGCACTCCGGTGCGCCGGGCGTAGTCCACGATGTCCCCCGTCCCGCCCAGGCCCCGGGCGGGCAGCCCGTCCCAGACGGCGACCATGCGGTCGGCGTGGTCGACGATCCAGCGCCCGGCCGCGTAGTAGGCGGTGTCGTCGGTGCGTTCGTACGGCAGGTCCACCCGGCCCGCGCAGAGCCTGAGCAGCCTGCGGTACGACTCCAGGGCCTGGGCGCCGCCGAAGTGCCGCTCGTAGTCCATCCCCGGGATGACCGCCGTCACCGGAATGCCACAGTCCAGCGCGATGGCCGCGAACAACTGGTCGGCGCCCGCGGCGAGCGAGCTGAACGCCTCGACGGGCGCCGCGCCCGCGGCGCGCACGCTCAGCTCGGCCCGGATGCCCGAGCGGACCGGGCTGATCACAGCGGCCGGGATATCGCGATGCCCGGTGACACCGATCCGGGTCATGAGGTCCCCCTGTGGGCTGCCGTCGGCTGGCTGCTGGAACAAGCCTAAAGGCTGGCGCCCGTCAGGTCCCCGGCGCGCGGGGCCGCCGGCGGGGAGTCCGGAGCGTTCCCCGGGCGATCGGCGGCGCGCCGGGTCCCCGCGGCCGCCGTACCGCGCGGCGGCGGCGCGGGCGTTGTCGGACACGGACGGTACGGTCGGCTGCCGTGAACGCAGAGCTCGGTGAGCACGGACCGGTGATGACCTTCGCCGGCGAGTTCGAGACCCATCTGACGCTCCCGCCGGGCGCCGGCCACGAGTCGGTGTCCCGGTGGGCCGCGCACCACGGCATCAAGCACACGCGGATCGTGCTGGACCGTGGACGCACGCCGGACCAGCCCATGCTGACCCGCCGGGGACGCGGCACCCTGGCCGGTCAGCTGGCGGTGGCCCGCCGTTGGGCGGCGCGGCTGCGGGCCGACGGGCTCCATCCCACGCGGGTGAAGATCGAGGCGGCGCCGTGGAACACCGGCGTGCCCCGCACGGACGCCGAGGCGGCGGCCCTCCCCGCGGCCTACTACTTCGAACACCACGTCAAACTGGCCCTGGCGGATGAGGCAGAGGTGGCGGCGGTCCGGGCGCTGGCCGTCGCGCACGCGGCGCACCTCTCCCGCAACGCCCGCCGGATCCGGGACGAGGGCGGCCACGAACGCTTCGTCACCCAGCGCTGCGGGGGTGTCGGCCGCGACGCGGCGGGTCACCGTCTCGACGCCCTGCTCCGCGCGCTGGCCGGGGCCGGGCATGCGGCCGTGGAGGTGGAGCGGGAGTTCGTGGTGTACGACGACAACCCGGCGGTGGACGCGGGCTGGATCGACGGCGAGCCGGAGCTGATATGACGCGTCGCGAACCGCTCGCCCGGCGCGTCCCGCGGCCCGGGTACGGCGTGGTGGGAGCCCAACTCCCGGCCGACGGCCCGCGGGCGGCCCACCGCGCGGCGCTGGACCATGTGCTCGCCCTCATCGCGGACGCTCCCTGGAGCGGAAGCCTCGTGCTGCGCGGCAGCATGGTGATGCCCGCCTGGGTGGGCGGCGCGGCGCGCGAACCGGCCGACCTCGACTGGGTGGTCCTGGAGGACGGCCTCCTCGTCGATCCACTGGACCCGTACCCGTATGTGGACCGGCTGGAGACGGTCCAGCAGTGGCCCGAGGCGGCCGACGGAGCGGCGCGGTACGAGATGTGGACGTACGAGGAGTTCGACGCCGGCGGGCAGCGGCCCGTCCTGCCGCCGGAGGGCCTGAACTGGCTGCCGGCCCGGGAGATGACCGATACCGGCCCTCCGTACCAGGACCTCCTCGAACGCGTGGCCCGGTGGCCGCGGGCCGCTCTCGGCGTGCTGCTCGACGCGGAGAACGCGCGGGTGGACGGAACCTGGACCTACGCGGCGTACGACACGCCCGGCGTGCGCCTGGTCGTCCCCTGGCACGCGGAAGGGCTGCCACCGGGCGAGGTCCGGCTCGACTTCGCCCGGGACGAACGACTCCCGGAGTCCCCGGTGTGGACGCTGGTGCCGCGGGGGAACGGCGGCAGGCCCACGGCCGTGCGTACGGCGAGCCGGGAGCTGTCGCTGGCCTGGAAACTGCTGTGGCTGCACACCGACAGCGCCGACGGCGGGCGGGCGCAGGGCAAGGACCTCTACGACGCGGTGCTCCTCGCCGAGGCATCGGGCGGCGCACTTGCCCCGCGCCTGCTGCGCAGCGTCCTGCGGCGCGGGACGGCCGCCGGGGCGGGTGACCTCCGCCCGGAGTCGGTGGCCGGCTGGAAGGTGGACTGGGCCGGCTTCCGCGAGGAGTGCCCGGGGGTGCCGGGCACGGCCGAGGACTGGTCGGACCGGCTGGTGCGGGCGCTCGAGCCGGTCTTCGCCGTTTCCGGGCCGGTTGATCCGACCACCTGTTAGCGTGCGCGGATGGAGGATCTGGGACGCGTGGCCTGGCCGCCTGAGCCGATCAGGACCGAGCGGCTCGTGCTCCGTGAGCCCGAGGCGCGGGACCGCGCGGCGTTCATCGAACTGCTCGCCTCGCCAGAGGTGCACACCTACCTCGGCGGTCCCCGCCCGCGTGACGAACTCGAGCGTGAGACGCCTGAGGTGCCCGAGCGGTGGCCCGGGAGCTTCGTCGTTGATCTCAACGGGGCGATGATCGGCTGGATCCTGCTCAGGAGAGCAACCGGGCACCGTCGCCCGGCTGCCGTGGGGAAGGCCGACCTCGGTTACCTGTTCCTGCCGCGGGCCTGGGGATTCGGGTACGCCGCCGAGGCGTGCGCGGCGGCACTCGGCTGGTTCGACGGCGTCCTTCCCGGCGAGCCGGTGGTGCTCGCCACCCAGACCGCCAACGTCGGCTCGATGCGCCTCGCGGCGAAGCTGGGGTTCACCGAGGTGGAGCGGTTCGAGGCATGGGGCGCCAAGCAGTGGCTCGGTATGCGGCCCCCGGTCACGCCGGTATCCGCCACGATCCCCCACCGGTGATGGCCGAAGGCGGGCCCTGGCTTCGGCCGCGCGTCATCGAGATCAGCAGCCCGTGGGTCTCCTCGTCGGCGGCGACCACAAGCCCACGACCTGCCTCACCGAGCGGGGCACCGTCGATCCCGGTGACAACGCAGCCGGCGGCCCGGCACACAGCGAGGCCGGCCGCGAAGTGCACGCTCCCGGAGAAGTCGCCGCCATCGGTGACATACGCGGCGCGCCTGCCGGCGGCGACCCAGGCCAGCGCCAGGGTCGTCGACACGACCCGAGGCCGGAAACGTTCGACGAACGCAGGGTGGGCCAGCAGATCAACGGCCCTGAACCCGGGCGCACTCGGGAACGGCGGATCCAGGTTGACCTCCACCAACCGGGTGGCGGACGAGGGCGTCAGTGGTGCGTCGTCGGCCCCGTCACGCCGCAGCCAGGCGGTCTCCCCGTCGGTGAAGAACACTTCGCCGCCGAACGGGTCGGCCACCGCCGCCGCCCCATCGCGCAGCGCCACGTTGACGGCCACCAGCATGCTGCCGACGGCGTAGTTCAGCGTGCCGCACAGGGGATCCACCAACCACTGGCGCACAGCGCCGGCGGCGCCCTGCTGCCCGCCTTCCTCGCCGAGCACCGCGTCATCGGGCCGTGCGGCGCGGATGACACCAAGGATCGTCCTCTCGGCCGCCACATCGGCGGCGGTGGCAAAGTCCCCGGCGCCCTTGTCGATGCGGTGGAGCCGCCGGCCGTACATGGCGCGGACCACGTCCGCGCCGGCCCGCGCCCCGGCTGTCGCGACCGCGGCGTCGTCGGAACCGGAGGATGAGGTGATCACGCCGTGCAGGCTATCGCCAGAGCTCTCGCTCGCCCGTCAACCGGACCGAAGGTGCTCACGGATCCAGGTCACGTCATCGCCGCCGCCGGCCTCGCCCGGTGGGGACCACCCGCCACCCACGGCTTCCGCGGCTGCCGGCCCTCTCCGGCCCTC
>JBEHXI010000037.1:0-38952 GCA_048498775.1 Actinomycetota bacterium
CTTCCCCCCCCCTCCCCCCCCCCCCCCCCCCCCCCCCCCCCCCCCCCCGCTGTCGGAGCTCCTGGTCCGCGGCGGGCCTACGCCAGGGCGAGGAAGAGCTTCTCCAGCTCCTCTTCGCTCATCGGGGTCGCCGTCTCACCGTCGGCGGAGGTCAGGCACTGGCGCATCCCGCTGGCCACGATCTTGAAGCCGGCCCGGTCCAGGGCCCGGGAGACTGCCGCGAGCTGGGTGACGACGTCCTTGCACTCGCGTCCGGACTCGATCATCGAGATCACCCCGGCGAGCTGCCCCTGAGCGCGGCGCAGACGGTTGAGTACCGAGCTGATCGCTTCCTCATCCACCTGCATGGCGTCTCCCTTTGTCGTCTTGTCCTCGATATTCCGATGTTATACCCCATGGGGTACTGATGAAGGTCCGGAGGATCGGCCCGGATCCTCCGGACCGGCCCCCGGGGCGGGGGCTCAACTCTTGGCGCCCTGCTGCTCCAGCTGGCGGCGGACGTCGTCCATGTCGATCTCGCGGGTCTTGGAGATGATCTCCTCCAGGGCGGGCGCCGGCAGCGCGCCGGGCTGCGCGTACAGCACGACCTTGTCGCGGATCACCATCAGCGTGGGGATCGAGGAGATCTGGAAGGCGCCGGCCAGGGCGGGCTGCGCCTCGGTGTCCACCTTGCCGAAGACGATGTCCTCGTGCTGGGCCGCCGCCTTCTCGAAGACCGGCGCGAACATCCGGCACGGTCCGCACCAGGCCGCCCAGAAGTCGATGAGCACGATGCCGCCGCGCGACACCACCTCGTCGAAGTTCTCGCTGGTCAGCTCAACGGTGGCCATGGCCACTCCCTTCCGTCCACGATCTCTCTGAATACCCCTGCGGGTATGAGAACCGCGGGGTGCCCCGGAACATTCCCGCCGCGCACGGCAGGGGCCGGGCATCGTGGTGATGCCCGGCCCCTGCCGGTCCGCCGACGGGTCACCCCGTCACGTCCGCCCCCGTCGGCAACGGCGGCTCCGCGTCGATCCGCTCCAGCTCCTCGTCGCTCAGCACCCGGGAGCGCAGCAGGAAGCGCACGCCCTCCGGAGCCTCCAGCGAGAACCCGCCGCCCCTGCCCGGGACCACGTCCACCGTCAGGTGGGTGTGCCGCCAGTACCGGTACTGGTCCGCGCTCATCCAGAACGGCGTGTCCCCGGCCACGTGGCCCAGCAGCACGTCGGACGCGCCGACCCGGAACTCGCCGCGCGGATAGCACATCGGAGCGCTGCCGTCGCAGCACCCGCCGGACTGGTGGAACATCACCGGGCCGTGCCGCTCGACCAGCCGCGCCAGCAGCTCCTCGGCGGCCCCGGTGAGCTCCACCCGGCTGGCCCGGGTGCCCATCAGAAGAACCCGAGCTTCTTCGGCGAGTAGCTGACCAGCAGGTTCTTCGTCTGCTGGTAGTGGTCGAGCATCATCTTGTGGGTCTCGCGGCCGATGCCGGACTTCTTGTAGCCGCCGAACGCCGCGTGCGCCGGGTAGGCGTGGTAGCAGTTGGTCCACACGCGTCCCGCCTTGATCTCCCGGCCGACCCGGTAGGCGGTGTTGCCGTCCCGGCTCCACACGCCCGCGCCGAGCCCGTACAGGGTGTCATTGGCGATCTTCAGCGCCTCGTCGACCGAGTCGAACGTCGTCACCGACACCACCGGGCCGAAGATCTCCTCCTGGAAGATCCGCATGTCGTTGGTGCCGCGGAAGATGGTCGGCTCGATGTAGTAGCCGCCCTCGTGGCCCTCGACGGTGCGGGTGCCGCCGCCGGTGAGGACCTCCGCGCCCTCCTTCTTGCCGATGTCGATGTAGGACAGGATCTTCTCGTACTGGTCGTTGCTGGCCTGGGCGCCGATCATGGTCGTCGGGTCCAGCGGGCTGCCGGTGGTGATGGCCTTGGTGCGCTCGACGCAGCGGGCCATGAACTCGTCGTAGATGGACGAGTGGATCAGCGCGCGCGACGGACAGGTGCACACCTCGCCCTGGTTGAGGGCGAACATCACGAAGCCCTCGACCGCCTTGTCCAGGAAGTCGTCGTCCGCGGCGGCCACGTCGGCCATGAAGATGTTCGGGCTCTTGCCGCCCAGCTCCAGGGTGACCGGGATGATGTTCTCGCTCGCGTACTGCATGATCAGCCGGCCGGTGGTGGTCTCACCCGTGAAGGCGATCTTCGCCACCCGCGAGCTGGAGGCCAGCGGCTTGCCCGCCTCGATGCCGAAGCCGTTGACGACGTTGACCACGCCGGGCGGCAGCAGGTCGGCGATCAGCTCCATCACCAGCAGCAGGCTGACCGGCGTCTGCTCGGCCGGCTTGATCACCACGCAGTTGCCCGCCGCCAGCGCCGGGGCCAGCTTCCAGGCGGCCATCAGGATCGGGAAGTTCCACGGGATGATCTGCCCGACCACGCCCAGCGGCTCGTGGAAGTGGTAGGCGACCGTGTCCGCGTCGATCTCCGAGATGCTGCCCTCCTGGGCACGCACCACGCCGGCGTAGTAGCGGAAGTGGTCGACGGCCAGCGGGAGGTCGGCGGCCAGCGTCTCGCGGACCGGCTTGCCGTTGTCCCAGGTCTCGGCGACGGCCAGCTTCTCGAGGTTCTCCTCGATCCGGTCGGCGATCTTGTTGAGGAGGTTGGCCCGCTCCGTGACGGAGGTGCGGTTCCACTTGGTGGCGGCGGCGTGCGCGGCGTCCAGGGCCAGGTCGATGTCCGCCGCGGAGGACCGGGCGACCTCGCAGAACGTCCGCCCGTTCACCGGTGAGGGGTTCTCGAAGTACTGCCCGGCCACCGGAGCGACCCACTCGCCCCCGATGAAGTTGTCGTAGCGCTGGGCGAAGTTGACGATGCTGCCTTCGGTACCAGGCTCTGCGTACACCATGTGCGGCTCTCCTCGCTGTTACGAGATGTGGCGCGACGGCTGGAAGTCGTCGGCGTTGCCGGTCACTGTCGTTCGTCGAGGTTGGCGAAAGGTTGGCGTTGCCCGGCCGGGTCCCGTGCCCGGCCCGGGTGTTCAGTCCCGCAGGGCGGCGGCCAGGCGGCTGCCGGCCACGGCCCGGCGGGGGTCGTGGGGGTGGAGCAGGCGCAGCGCGTGCTCGTGGATCTCGGCGTCGTAGGGGGCGCGCTCGCCGTACGTCAGGGCGTGCCCGGGATGGGGGCTGGCCAGCACCGCGTCGCGCAGCGCCACCTCGATGTGCTCGCGCCAGGCGGCGATCCCGGGCGCCTCGGACCGCGGCAGCAGCGGCCCGCGGTAGGCCTGGACGGCGTCGGTGACCGCGCCGCGCTCCAGGGCACGCAGGACCTCCACCGCGTCGCAGGCGACGGGGGCGGTCAGCGCGTAGGTGCGGGTGGTCACACAGCCGCCCAGGGCGCGCCGCAGGTGGGAGACCTCGGCCTTGAAGGTGGAGGCCGTCACCGGGCGGTCGCCGTACAGGGCGTGGTGCAGCCGGTCCGGCGGGAAGCCGTCCGGCTCCAGGGCCAGCAGGGTGAGGATCTCCAGCTGGCGGGGCGGCAGGCGCAGCGGGGTGCCGTCGTGGTGCACGGACTCGCCGCCCAGGCAGGCCAGGCGGATCCCGGCGGGCGTGGCGGCCGGCGGGCCCGGCTGGTCGGCGTGCAGCCGCGCCTCGATGGTCGACACCAGGGTGCGCACGGTGGACATGGCCAGCGGGTGCGAGCGGTCCCAGGTGGTGGACAGGTCCAGGACGCCGAGAACGCGCCCGGAGACGCCGCGGATGGGCGCGCAGTAGCAGACCCAGCCGTGCAGGGCGGCCACCAGGTGCTCGGCGGAGAAGACCGTGCTGGGGCGGCCGGTGCGCAGGGCGAGCGAGAGCGCGTTGGTGCCCATGGCCCCCTCGTCCCAGCGGCCGCCGGGCGCGAAGTTGACGCGCTCGGCGCGCCGCCGCATCACCCGGCCGCCGCAGGTCCACAGGATGGTGCCGGACTCGTCGGTGACGGCGGCGATGAAGCCGGCGTCGTCGGCGATGGTGCGCAGCTCGTCGGCGAGCGCGGTGACCGGGCCGCGCAGCGGCGAGCCGGCCCAGCGCGGGCGGACCTCACCGCCGTCCGAGACCGGGGCGCTGGACTGCGCGGGATCCACCGTGCTCAGCGAGCGCGCCCAGGAGTCGGTCACCTCAGGGCGCAGCGCGCCCGCGGCGGACGGCGACGGCCTGGCCGTCCTCAGCTCCGGGACCCAGCGTGACCACGCGTCCTCCAGCACGGCCCTGCGCTGCCGGAGATCACCCCGCACTGCCATGACCTTCCCCGACCTCATCGTTGAGCGCGAGTAACGCTCAGCATTATCGGTGCGGAAGGCGCGGATTGTAATGCGGGTCACACATACTTCACAGCCGGTGATTCCGGCGGCGGGCGGGGGAGGCCCCGGTCGCCGTCCGCGGCGGGGGAGGGGACCGGCGTCCGCCCCCGCCGCGGAGCTCGCTGCCGCGTCAGCTCAGGCCGAGGACGGACTCCGCGGTCGTCCAGTCGGTGGCGATCGCGTTACGGGCGTCGTTCAGGGTGACCGTGCCGTTGCAGACGGCCGTCTTCAGGCGGTTCTCCACGGTGTCCTTGTTGGTGGAGGTGTAGCCGCCGTAGGCGGCGTGCGGCTCGGGCCACAGGTTGTTCGGGTCCTTCGGCGCCCCGCCGAGCTCCAGCGGGATGAGGTGGTCCTCCTCGTAGTCCGAGGTGGAGGTGTCGCTGTAGCCGTACTCGGCGATCTGCTGCACCTTCAGCGGGTTGGTGTAGGAGGTCGGCGGGCGCACGGTGGAGGTCCAGCCGGAGACGCAGATGGTCGAGTCGATGGTGCTCTGGGTGACGTCCGGGTTCCAGGCGCCGGGGGTGCAGGTCGGGTCCGGCAGCGGAAGGTAGGACTGCGAGCAGGTGGTCGCGGCCTGGGCGGCCGGGGTGCCGGTGAGCAGACCGCCGGCGGCGAGGGCCAACGAGCAGGCGACAACGGTGAGTCGGCGTATTCGCGTCATGGTGGGGGGTCTCTTCCGCGTCGGGTTCCGGCAGGGCGCCGAAAGCTGTGTACATGACACCCCCTCGCGGTGCTACGCGGGTAGACCCCGACTTGTGAATTCCCTGTGGCGGAATCGTTTCCGCTGGGGCAACGCCCGGTACGCCGCCCGCGGCGGACCCTTCCGGACCGCCGCCGAACGGGCACACTCCGGGACGCCACGGCCGCCGGTCGGCCCCCGCCGCGGCCCACCGGGAGACGATCCGGGCAGGTGCGCGCGGCGGCCGCGCGGCGCCGGCCGCGACACGCCCGGCAGGACCTGCCAGGACCCCGCGGCACCCGAGAGCGCCCGACAAGCCCGACAGCCCGACAGCCCGACAGCCCCGACAGGAGGAACGCCGCATGCCCGCTGACGCCCCGCGGCCCGTGGAGCGCCGGCTGCCCACCCGGGAGGCCGAGGACCTGCTCGACGTCGTCCGCGACATCGCCCGGCGCCGGATCCGGCCGGCGGCCGCCGAGGAGGAGGACGCCGGGCACTTCCCGCGCGACCTGTTCGCCACGCTCGGCTCCCTGGGCCTGCTCGGCCTGCCCTACCCGGAGCGGTACGGCGGCGGGGACCAGCCCTTCGAGGTCTATCTGCAGGTCGTCGAGGAACTGGCCGCCGCCCGGCTCACGGTGGGACTGGGGGTGAGCGTGCACACCCTGGCCTGCCACGCCGTCGCCCGCTTCGGCACCGAGGAGCAGCGGGCCGCCCACCTGCCCGGCATGCTCGGCGGCGAACTCCTCGGCGCCTACTGCCTGTCGGAGCCGGCGGCGGGCTCGGACGCGGCGGCCCTGCGCACCCGCGCCGAGCGCCGGGACGGCAGCTGGACGATCTCCGGCACCAAGGCGTGGACCACCCACGGCGGCGTCGCGGACTTCTACACCGTGCTCGCCCGCAGCGGGGCGCCGGGGCCGCGCGGCATCACCGCGTTCCTCGTCCCCGGCGACACGCCCGGCCTGCGCGCCGCCGCGCCGGAGCGCAAGATGGGCCTGCGCGGCTCACCCACCGCCCAGCTGCACTTCGACGACGTACGCGTCCCCGACACCCACCGCGTCGGCGCCGAGGGCGAGGGCTTCGCCATCGCGCTGTCCGCGCTGGACGCGGGGCGGCTCGGCATCGCCGCGTGCGCCGTGGGCCTGGCCCAGGCGGCGCTGGACGAGGCGCTGGCGTTCACCGCCGCCCGGCGGCAGTTCGGCCGGCGGATCGCGGACTTCCAGGGCCCGCGCTTCATGCTCGCCGACATGGCGACCGCCATCGAGGCGGGACGGGCGCTGTACCTGGCCGCCGCGCGGTCGCGGGACGAGGGCCGTCCGTTCGGCAGGCAGGCCGCCATGGCCAAGCTCTTCTGCTCGGACACGGCCATGAAGGTCACCACCGACGCGGTGCAGCTGCTCGGCGGCTACGGCTACACCGCCGACTTCCCGGCCGAGCGCTATCTGCGCGAGGCGAAGGCGCTGCAGATCGTGGAGGGCACCAACCAGATCCAGCGGATGGTCGTCGCCCGCCATCTGACGGGCCCGGAGCCGACCGGGTGACGGTGCGGCCCCGCGGGGCACCGGTGACGCGCGATCGCGGGTTCGCCTGCCGGACCCCACCGTCCGGCGGGCGGCGAACCGAAGGCCGCCGTGCGGCGGGCGGCCCGGGGGTTCCTCAGCGGCGGGCCGGCTGGGGCAGGCGCCGCGGGCGTGCCACTCCGGCGTGCGAGAACGGCTGCATCCGCCAGTCGAGGCCTTCGGGCAGGGTGAGCAGCGCCGCCACGTCACCGCCGTCCTCGGCGCTGTCGATCGGCGCGGCGTCCTCGACGGAGCGGCCCGCGCCCGGGCAGACCGTCAGGCCGAACGGGTTCCACGGCGTCGGGCACAGGGCGTGCTCGGGCAGGGTGTCCTCCTCGGCCAGCAGCGCGATCGGCCGCGCGCAGTCCGGGCACTGGACCCGGAAGATGTCGTAGGAGCTGTCGTCGGTCTCGGCGAGGTCGCCGGCGGCGTCCGCGAACTCCGGCGGCGCGTCCTCGTCGACGGCCGCGGGGTGAGCCTTGTCGAACGCCGAGCCCCCCGAGGCCCCTGAGGCCCACGGGGCCCCCGCGAACGCTGAATACGGACGGTCGCCGCGGCTGGGCCGTTTGCCTGAACGCATGGCGGATCTCCCCCTTGACGGGCACCCTCTGTGGGAAGGCCGGGCATCGACGGCCACGGCCATAGCCAGCATTTCCCTGTGGACACGCCCGGTAATCGCGACGCTCCGAACGAGACGGAGCACACGTAGTGGCGTTCATCACATCAGGGGGCGCAGGGGCGCACACGCCGGTCACGCGCCGCCCGCTGTGCCGACCGGCCTCCGGGGCGCTAGGTTGATCCGTCGTGGAGGAGTTGGACCGGCAGATCGTGCAGCTGCTCGTCGCCGATGGGCGGATGAGCTACACCGACCTGGGCAGAGCCACGGGCCTGTCCACCTCGGCGGTGCACCAGCGCGTGCGGCGCCTGGAGCAGCGCGGCGTGATCCGCGGTTACGCGGCGATCGTCGATCCCGAGGCGGTCGGGCTGTCACTGACGGCGTTCATCTCCGTCAAGCCGTTCGACCCCAGCGCCCCCGACGACATCGCCGAGCGCCTGTCCGACGTCCCCGAGATCGAGGCCTGCCACAGCGTGGCCGGCGACGAGAACTACCTGCTGAAGGTCCGGGTCGCCACGCCCGGCGCGCTGGAGCACCTGCTGGGCCGCATCCGCAGCCTGGCGGGCGTGTCCACCCGCACCACCGTCGTGCTGTCCACCCCGTACGAGGCCCGCCCGCCCCACCTGTGACGGGCCATTGGCGGGCCGTTGACGGACCGCCGCCGGGCCGCTGACCGGCCCCGACGCCACCCCGCCGGGTGGAGCGCGCGGCGGGCCGCCAGACTGTGACCATGAACGAGCGTTCCCCGGGCACCGTGCTGCTGCGCGGCGGCACCGTCTACAGCCCCGCAGACCCCTTCGCCACCGCCATGGTCACCGACGGCGCCACCGTCGCCTGGATCGGCTCCGAGGGCGCGGCGGACGGCTTCGCGGACAGCGTGGACGAGGTCGTCGACCTGGCCGGCGCGCTGGTCACCCCCGCGTTCACCGACGCCCATGTGCACACCACCGCCACCGGCCTGGCGCTGACCGGCCTGGACCTGTCGGCGGCGGCCGGCCTGCCCGCCGCGCTGGCGCGGATCGCCGGGCACGCCGCCGCCCACCCGGGCGACACCGTCCTGCTCGGCCACGGCTGGGACGAGTCCCGCTGGCCCGAGCGGCGGTACCCCTCGCGGTCCGAGCTCGACGCGGCCACCGGCGGCCGCCCGCTGTACCTCACCCGCGCCGACATGCACTCGGCCCTGGTCACCACCGCGCTGCTCGACCTGGTGCCCGGCATCGCCGACCTGGCCGGTCACCACCCCGACGGCCCGCTGACCCGCGACGCGCACCACGCCGCCCGCCGCGCCGCGCACGGCGCCGTCGGCCCAGGGCAGCGCCGGGACGCCCAGCGCGCCGCCCTGCGCCGGGCCGCCGCGCTGGGCATCGGCTCGCTGCACGAGTGCGCCGGACCGGACATCAGCTCCGAGGACGACCTGACCGGCCTGCTGCGGCTGGCCGCCGAGGAGCCCGGCCCCCGGGTCGTCGGCTACTGGGCCGAGGCCGCGGCGCCCGGCACCGAGGAGGAACTGGTCCGCAAGGTGCGGGAGTTGGGCGCCCACGGCGCGGCCGGGGACCTGTTCGTCGACGGCTCGCTCGGCTCGCACACCGCCTGCCTGCACCAGCCCTACGCCGACGCGCCGCACACCGGCACCGCCTACCTGACCGCGGAGCGGATCGCCACCCATGTGGCCGCGTGCACCGAGGCCGGGCTGCAGGCCGGGTTCCACGCCATCGGGGACGCCGCGATGACCGCGGTGACCGAGGGCGTGCGCCGGGCGGCGGAACGCGTCGGCCTGGCCCGGGTGCGGGCCGCCCGCCACCGCGTCGAGCACGCCGAGATGCTCGACGAGGCGGCCGTGACGGCCCTCGCCGAGCTGGGCATGGTCGCCTCCGTGCAGCCCGCGTTCGACGCGGCCTGGGGCGGCGCGGACGGCATGTACGCCACCCGGCTCGGTGCCGCCCGGGCCCGCACCCTCAACCCGTTCGCGGCCCTGCTGCGGGCCGGGGTCCCCCTCGCCCTCGGCTCCGACAGCCCCGTCACCCCGCTCGACCCGTGGGGCACGGTGCGGGCCGCCGCCTTCCACCGCACCCCGGAGCACCGGATCTCGGTGCGCGCCGCCTTCACCGCCCACACCCGGGGCGGCTGGCGGGCGGCCGGACGCGACGACGCGGGCATGCTGGTCCCCGGCGCCCCGGCCGACTACGCGATCTGGAGCGCCGGCGACCTGGTGGTGCAGGTCCCCGACGAGCGGGTGGCCAACTGGTCCACCGACCCGCGCTCCGGCACCCCCGGCCTGCCGGATCTGTCGCAGGGGCGGCCCCTGCCGTACTGCCTGAGCACCGTCGTCGCCGGTCGAACGATCCACCGGAGGCCGAACGAGTGACACCGGCGTAGCCCGAACCACCGAACCGTGCGCCCTCCGCTTGCCGTGCCGGGGCCCCGGCCACCGCAGTGACCTGCTGATTTCCTCCAATCCCGCAGGTCAGAGGGATGTTGACAGGCGGCGGGCACCGACCAGTAGGTTCTGCCGGGTCCACCACACGGACATCCGACCCGGGACCCGCCGCGGATTCCGCCGACCGTCGCTGGGTCAGCGGCGGCGTTCCCGCACGGGAGCGCCGCGGCTGGAAGCCACGTCCAGCGGTCGCGGCACGGGGGTGCCCGGGCGGCAGGTGCGACCCGGACGGGGCTCGGACGCTCAGTAGACAACGGCTTTCGGTCGACCCGCAGCCAGCGGGTTCCAGGTCGGCCCGAAGGGCGCTCCGATCCCCGTCCGCAGCCTTCCGCCGGACGCCTTTCACAAGGCTTTGCGCCCCCACGACCCGATGCCGGGCGTCGTCGTTGTACGGTCGCTTCACCACCGCTTCCGGCAGTTGAGAAGAGAATGGCCGCGACCGTACCCCCGCGCCCCGACACCACCACCGCTCGTCCGGGGCAGGCCGGCGACCGGCCGTCCGCCCCGGACACCGCCCCGCGGGCCGCCGCACGGCCCGGCCGGCTGCGGCGGGCCGGGGACGCCGTCCGCCGGCACGGCCCGCGCTCGGGCGCGGCCGCCGCGGCCGGGCTGGCGCTGGCCGCCTCCTTCCCGCCGTACGGCGTGTGGCCCCTCTCGCTTGCGGCGGTGGCCGCGCTCGCGCTGCTCACCCGCGGCCGCACCGGCCGCCAGGGCGCCTGGACCGGGTTCGCGTTCGCTCTCCCGTTCTTCGTCTGGCTGCTGCAGTGGCTGCACGTCGTGGGCTGGGACGCGGTGGTGGGCCTGTCCGTCATCGAGGCGCTGTTCTTCGTGCCGCTGGGCGCGGGCCTGGCCGTGACGTCCCGGCTGCCCGTCTGGCCCCTGTGGGGTGCCTGCCTGTGGGTGGCCGAGGAACTGGCCCGCGACCGGCTGCCGTTCGGCGGCTTCCCGTGGGGCCGCCTGGCCTTCGCCACCACCGCGTCGCCGTTCCTGCGGCTCGCCGCCCTCGGCGGGGCGCCGCTGGTCAGCTTCGCCGTCGCGCTGACCGGCTCCCTGCTGGCCGCCGCCGCCCTCGCCGCCCGCCGCTCCCGCGGCCGCGGCCGGCAGGCCCTGACCGCGGCGGGCGCCACGGTCCTCGCGGCCGCCGTGCTCCTCGGCGGCTACGCGGTCCCGGTGCCCACCGCCGCCGACGGGCACCTGCGGGTGGCCATCGTGCAGGGCAACGTCGCCCGGCCCGGGATGCACTTCCTCGGCCGCCCGATGCTCATCCTGGACAACCACGTCCAGGCCACGCTCCAGCTCGCCCGTGACATCCGGGCCGGGAAGGTCCCCCGGCCCGATCTGGTGATCTGGCCGGAGAACTCCTCCGACCTGGACCCGTTCACCTATCCGCAGGCCTACGAGGCGATCAGCGGCGCCGTCCACGCCGTCGGGGTGCCGATCCTGGTCGGCGCGCTGGTCGACGGCCCCGACGCGGACCACGTGCAGAACGAGGGCATCCTGTGGGACCCGGTCACCGGCCCCGGCGCCTCGTACACCAAGCAGCACCCCGTGCCGTTCGGCGAGTACGTGCCGTTCCGCAAGGAGCTCACCAAGGTCATCCACCGGCTCGACCAGATCCCGCGCGACTTCTACCCGGGGCGGAACACCGGCGTGATGCGGATGGCCGGAGCCCGGCTCGGCGACGTGATCTGCTTCGAGGTCGCCTACGACGAGATCGTCCGCGCCACCGTCAACGCCGGCGCGCGCGCCCTCATCGTCCAGACCAACAACGCCACCTACGGGCGAACCGGTCAACCCGAGCAGCAGCTGGTGATGTCCCAGCTGCGCGCCGTCGAGCACGGGCGGGCCGTGGTCACCGCCGCGACCAGCGGCATCAGCGCGGTGGTCGCCCCGGACGGTACGGTCAAGCAGCGCAGCGCGGAATTCACCCGTCAGGTGCTCAGCGCCGACCTTCCGCTGCGTACCGGAACCACCGTCGCCGACGAGGCCGGGGCGGCACCGGAGTGGACGCTCGCTATCGTGGGCGTCCTGTCCTGCGCGGCCGCACTGTGGATCCGGCGGCGGGGACGCACGGAGGAGTGAGGGGAAGCAGTGAAAGACGGCGGGCAGCGGCAGTTCGGTCCGCTCGGCGATGTCCTGGTCATCATCCCGACCTACAACGAAGCCGAGAACATCAAGCCGATCGTGGCCAGGGTGCGGTCCTCCGTACCCGAGGCGCACATCCTGATCGCGGACGACAACAGCCCGGACGGCACCGGCAAGCTCGCCGACGAGCTCGCCGCCGAGGACGACCACGTCCACGTCCTGCACCGCAAGGGCAAGGAAGGGCTCGGCGCGGCCTATCTGGCCGGGTTCCGCTGGGGCATCGACGCCGGCTACGGGGTCCTGGTCGAGATGGACGCCGACGGCTCCCACCAGCCGGAGGAGCTGCCCCGGCTGCTCACCGCGCTCAAGGGCGCCGACCTGGTGCTCGGCTCGCGCTGGATCGCCGGCGGCCGGGTGGTGAACTGGCCGAAGTCGCGGGAGTTCCTCTCCCGGGGCGGCAGCACCTACTCGCGCCTGATGCTGGGCGTGCCGATCCGGGACGTCACCGGCGGCTACCGGGCCTTCCGCAAGGAGACCCTGGAGGGGCTGGGCATGGAGCAGGTGGCCTCGGCGGGCTACTGCTTCCAGGTCGACCTGGCCTGGCGGGCGGTGAAGGCCGGGTACCACGTCGTCGAGGTGCCGATCACCTTCGTCGAGCGCGAGCTCGGCGACTCCAAGATGAGCCGCAACATCGTCACCGAGGCGCTGTGGCGGGTGACCACCTGGGGTGTCAGCTCCCGGCTCGACCGGCTGCGCGGCCGCAAGTAGCCCTCGGCCGCCGGGCCCGCGGGGCGGCCCGGCGCGCCAGGCACAATTGAGGCATGACCTTCGGCGCACCCGACCCGACCCGCCCGCGCTCCGCCCGCCGCGCACCCCTGCGCAACGCCGTGCCCCTGGCGCTGGCGGCCTGGGCTGTCCTGGAGATCTGGCTGCTGACCGTGGTGGCCCGTGCCGCCGGCGGTGGCACGGTCCTGCTGCTCCTGCTGGCCGGACTGGCCTTCGGCGCGGTGGCGGTCAAGCGCGCCGGGCGGCGGGCCTGGCAGGCGCTGACCGCCCAGGCCCGCGGCTCCGGGGCGCCCCGGCCGGCGGGCGGCGGCTCCGCGGGGCTGGCGATGCTCGGCGGCCTGCTGCTGATGGTGCCGGGGCTCGTCTCGGACGCGGCCGGGCTGCTGTGCCTGTTCCCACCCACCCGGGCGCTGATCGGCCGGGCCGCCGCCCGGATCCTCGACGGCCGCGCCGCCCGACGGCCCGGCTCCCTGGCGGACGCCTACCGGCAGGCCTGGATCCACCGGCCGGACGGCAGAGTCGTGCCGGGCGAGGTGATCCGCGAGGACCCGGCCTCCGGGGGCCCGGGGGACACCGGCGCGCCGCGCCCGCCGCTCACCCGGTGAGGCCCGCCGACGCCGGACGCCCGGCCCCGGACGCCTGACGGCGTCCGGTGGCGTCCGATGGCGTCCGGTGGCGTCCGGGAACGACAAAGGCCCGGACCGCGGCACAGGCTGTGCCACGGTCCGGACCTGCGGGCCGGCGACGCTGCGGACCCGGGGGGCCTGGCGTGCTCGGTCAGGCGGTCTTGCGGTTGTCGCGCGGATGCACCGCGATGTTCATCCCGCCGGAGCGCAGGACGGCCAGCCGTTCGGCCAGCACCTCCTCCAGCTCCTCACGGGTGCGCCGCTCCATGAGCATGTCCCAGTGCGTGCGCGCGGGCTTGGTCTTCTTCTCCTCCGGGCCTTCGCCGTCCACCAGCAGAGCCGGGGAACCGCAGGCGCGGCACTCCCACTCGGGTGGGATCTCGGCCTCCATCGAGAACGGCACCTCGAATCGGTGGCCGTTTCGGCATGCGTACTCCACCGTCTGGCGCGGGGCCAGATCGATGCCGCGGTCGGTCTCGTAGCTGGTGGCCCCGAGTCGCGTGCCGCGGAGAGCTCGCTCACTCATGAATCGTGCCTCCCGGGCTTGTCGCCCACAGGACAGGTATCGCTGTCGTCGTCATCAGGTCAACGTCCGGTCGGCGGTGAAGATTCCCGTTTCGGAACATGCGTCGCCCGTCGTGCCGCCCCACTTTGTACCCGCCGGTGCCCCTTTTGTCACATCTGACGGGAGATCTCACCCATCGTTTTCGTATCGTTAGCGCGCAGTAACGGTCCATCCGGCTGGCCAACGGCGTACACTACCCCCCTTGTGCCGGGATGACTAAATCGTTTCCGGTGCCGTGCGCCCCGCGGCGGCCATCGCGCGTTCCACCGGCACCCTGGCGAGCAGGACGAAACCGGTGACGAAGAACACCACCAGCGAGATGATCGCCACGCGATAGCTCCCGGTGAACTGGAAGGCGAGCCCGAAGAGCAACGGTCCCAGCCAACTCGTGCCCCGGTCGCTGACCTGGTACACCGAGAAGTACTCGGCCTCTTTCCCCCGCGGGATCAGGTGGGAGAACAGCGACCGCGACAGCGCCTGGCTGCCGCCCAGCACCATCCCGATCGCCGCGGCCAGCACGAAGAACCACACCGGCCGCCCGGCCGGCAGGAAGTACCCGGCGGCCACCGTCCCCGTCCAGGCCACCAGTGAGCCCAGCACCGTCCGCTTCGCCCCGAAGCGCCGCGCCAGCGCTCCGAGCAGCAGCGCGCCCGCCACCGCCAGCACCTGGACCAGCAGCACCGCGCCGATCAACGTCGTCTGGTCGAGACCGAGCTGCTTGGAGCCGAACAGGGACGCCTGCGAAATGACCGTCTGCACGCCGTCGTTGTAGACGAGGTACGCCAGCAGGAAACCCAGCGTGAGCGGGTAGTGACGCAACTCCCTCGCGGTGTGGAGCAGCTGCCGCCAGTTCTGGCCGAGGACCCCGGCGCCGGTCCCGGCGGCCCCGGAGCGCTCCCGCAGCCGCCGCAGCGGCACGATCGCGAAGACGGCCCACCACAGCCCGGCGGTGGCCAGGCAGATCCGCACCGCCAGGCCCTTGGAGACCCCGAAGGCGTCATGGCCGAGGAAGAGGGCCAGGTCCGCGACGAGCATCACCGAGCCGGCGACATAGCCGCTGGCCCAGCCGCGCGAGGAGACCGCGTCGCGCTCGTGCGGCTCGGCGATGTCCGGCAGGAAGGCGTTGTAGACGACCACCGAGGCGCCGTAGCAGACGTTCGCCACGATCAGCAGCGCCCCGCCGAGCAGATAGCGGTGCCCGTCGACGAAGACCATCCCGGCCGTCGCCGCCGCGCCCAGGTACGCGAAGAAGCCCATGACCGGCTTCTTGCGCCCCGTGCGGTCAGCGATCGCCCCGGCCACCGGCATCACCAGCACCGACAGCAGCACCGAGGCGGAGATCGCGTAGGGGAAGAACGACCCGGCCCGCACCGGGACGCCCAGCGGGTGGACATAGCCGTGCGCGTCGGCGGCCGCCGTCGCGACCCCGGTCAGGTAGGGGCCGAGGAAGACGGTGAGCACACTGGTGGAGAACACCGTGATCGCGAAGTCGTAGACATACCAGGCGCGTTGCTCGCGCCGCCGCTCCGCCGCCGTCGGCGCGGCCCCGTCGTCCCGCCGCGCCGGTCCCGTTCTTACGCCCGCGTCCATGGGCCGCCTCCCTGCCGTCAGTCCTGGCCGGGCCAGGCCCCCCGCTCGGCCAGTACGGCGCGCAGCGTCTCGATGTGATCGGTCATGATGCCATCCACACCGAGATCCAGCAGCTCGGACATCGTGGCGCGGTCGTTGACCGTCCACACGTGGACCTGAAGTCCCCTGGCGTGCGCGGCCGTTACGAACCGCCGGTCGACCACCCGGACCCCGTGGGACCGCACCGGCACCTGGACGCAGACGGCCGCGGGCGCGCCGGGGCGGCCGCGTCCGTAGCTGGCCAGCCGCAGCGCGGCCACTCCCCGGGTGCCCAGCGAGGTCGCCAGCCGCGGTCCGGCCAGCGCGCGCACCCGGGCGATCCGCGCCTGGGAGAAGGAACCGACGCACACCCGGTCGAACGCGTCCGCCCGGCGCACCGCCGCCACCAGCGGCGCTATGGCCTCGGGCGCCTTGACGTCCACGTTGAACCGGGCGGCCGGGAACGCCTCCAGCAGCTCCTCGAACAGCGGCAGCGGCTCGCGGCCGCCCACCCGCGCCTCTCGCACCCGGCTCCACGGCAGCGCCGCGATCCGCCCCCGGGCGTCGGTCACCCGGTCCAGCGTGGCGTCGTGGAAGGCCACCAGGACACCGTCGCTGGTGGCGTGCACATCGGTCTCCAGATAGCGGTAGCCCAGGTCCACGGCCCGCCGGAAGGCGGTCATGGTGTTCTCCAGGCCGTCCGCGGCGCCGCCGCGGTGGGCGAAGGCCAGTGGGCCAGGGTGGTCAAGGAAGGGATGGCGGGTCGCGTCGCTCACTCGGGCAGTATGGCGGCCTGCGCGGCGGGGGAGGCCGGGACCCCCGCGGCGGCGCCGGCCACCGGCCGCGAGGGCGCCCCGGGCAGCGCGAACAGGCGCAGGAACAGCTGGGCCAGCGGCCCGATGGCCAGCGCGTACGCCACCGTGCCGACGCCCACGGAACCGCCCAGCGCGACGCCGGTGACCAGCACCGCCGCCTCGATGCAGGTGCGGACCAGCCGGATCGAGCGGCCGGTGCGGCGGTGCAGCCCGGTCATCAGCCCGTCGCGCGGCCCCGGACCGAAGCGGGCCGAGATGTACAGGCCGGTCGCGACGCCGTTGAGCACGATCGCCCCGGCCAGCAACGGCACCCGCACCGCATACGTGTGTGCCTCGGGCACCAGCCACATCGTGGCGTCCATCGACAGGCCCACCAGGAACACGTTGGAGACGGTGCCGAGGCCCGGGCGCTGGCGCAGCGGCCACCACAGCGTCAGCACCACGGCGCCCACCAGGATCGACACCGTGCCGATGGCGATCCCGGTGTGCTTCGAGACGCCCTGGTGCAGCACGTCCCACGGGTCGAGTCCCAGTGCCGCGCGGACCTGCAGCGCGGCACTCGTCCCGTACAGGACGAGCCCGGCGTAGAGCTGGACGAGACGTCGGCCGAGCGCTGGTGTGGTCACGGTGGCTCCCCCTCATGCTGCGGTATCTGTCGCTGGCGGACCCGGGTGGTGGAAGTGGCCGGGTGCGTGCCACTCTGGACGGTGGCTGTGGTCCAGTTCCATGGCCAATCAAGGGGAGGTGGACTGCGGATCATGGCTCAGTGGACCGCGGCGGTGGGAGCCGCCCAACTGGCCCGGCTGCTGGCGCCGGCCACCGCGCGCAGCGCGGACCGCGGGCGGGTCCCCGCCTACCGGGCCCTCGCCGAGGGGGTGCGGCTGCTGGTGCTCGAAGGCCGGGTGCCGGTGGCGGCCCGGCTGCCCGCCGAACGCGAACTCGCGGTGGCCCTCGGGGTCAGCCGCACCACGGTGGCCGCCGCCTACGAGGCGCTGCGCGCCGAGGGGTACGCCAAGTCCCGCCGCGGCGCGGGCAGTTGGACCGCGATCCCGGAGGGCCGGCCGGTGCCGGCCGGCGGCCTCGAACCCCTGCCGCCGGAAGCCGCGGAGTCCGTGATCGACCTCGGCATCGCCGCGCTGCCCGCCCCCGAGCCCTGGCTGACCCGGGCCATGGAGGGCGCCATCGCCGAACTGCCCGCCTACGCCGCCACCCACGGCGACTTCCCCGCCGGCCTGCCCGCGCTGCGGGAGGCGATCGCCGAGCGGTGCACCGCGCGCGGCGTTCCCACCATGCCCGAGCAGATCATGGTCACCACCGGCGCCATGGGCGCCATCGCCGCCGCCGCACGGCTGTTCGCCGGGCACGGCGAGCGCATCGCCGTGGAGGCCCCCAGCTACGCCAACGTGCTGCAACTGCTGCGCGAGTCCGGCGCCCGGCTGGTGCCGGTGGCGATGAAGGACCACCTGGGCGGCTGGGACCTGGGCGCCTGGCGCCGGGTGCTGCGCGACGCCGCCCCGCCGATGGCCTATGTGATCCCCGACTTCCACAACCCGACCGGCGCGCTGGTCGATGACGAGCAGCGGCGTGACCTGGTGGAGGCCGCCCGGGCCGCCGGGGTGACCCTGCTGGCCGACGAGACCATGGCCGACCTGCCCATCGACCCGCCGGGCGGCATGCCCCGCCCGCTGGCCTCCTTCGACCGCGGCGGCGGCACCGTGGTGACGCTGGGCTCGGCCAGCAAGGCGTTCTGGCCCGGGATGCGGATCGGCTGGGTCCGCGCCGCGCCCGAGGTCGTACGCCGCATGGTGGCCGCCCGCGCCTACCTCGACCTGGGCTCCCCGGTGGTCGAGCAGCTGGCGCTGGTCTGGCTGATGCGCGGTGAGGGCTGGGACGAGGCGGTCGGGCTGCGGCGCGCCCTGGCCGGCGCCAACCGGGACGCGCTGGTGGCCGCGCTGCGCCGCCGCCTGCCCGAGTGGCGCTTCGACGTCCCCGTCGGCGGGCTGACGATGTGGGTGCGCACCGGCGACGTCTCCGGCTCCCGGCTCGCGGTGGCCGCCGAGCAGTTCGGCGTGCGGATCCCGGCCGGTACGCGCTTCGGCGTGGACGGCGCCTTCGAGGGCTACATCCGCCTGCCCTTCTCGGCGGGCGGCGCGGTCGCCGAGGAGGCGGTGGCCCGCCTGGCCGCCGCCGCGGAGGCCGTCCGCTCCGGCGGCGCCGCGGCACTGCGCGGCGCGGGCTCGCTGGTGGCCTGACGCCCCTACCGCGCCGCCGGCTTGGCCATGTTCACTGAGGTCACCGAGTTGACCGGAGCGGCGCCGGCCTGCGCCCCGGGCAGCAGGGCCAGCACGGCGTCGCGGTGCGCACCGCGGGTCTCCTCGTCGTACGGGTCCGGGGTGGCCGGCACCTGGAGACGGTGGACCGGGCCGTCGCCGAGCCGGGCGTAGCCGCGACCGGGCGGCAACTGCGCGGCCGGGGTGGTGTTCGGCGGCGCCCCGAGGACGGCACGGGCCTGCTCGGGGCCGGCCGGTCCCAGCACCACCCGCGCCCGGGCCCGCTCGCGCACCCCCGCCGGCAGCGCGTCGAGGGCGTCGAGGTGGTCGCCGAGCGCCACCGTGACGTTCGCCGCCCGGCCGTGCCGCAACGGCAGCTCCAGCAACTCCGCGGGATCCGGGCGGCCTTCGGCCTGGGCGAGCTGGCTCAGCGCGGTCGGCCGGTCGATCACGATCCACATCGGCCGCCGGACGTCCTCCGGCGCCGGACGGCCCGCCTGGCGGGCCCGGTTGAGCGCGATCAGCCGCCGCTCCGTCTCGTGGGACGCCCATTCCAGCAGGGCGAGGGTGCCCGCCAGCCCGCACTCGACCGCCAGTACCCCGGGCCGGCCGGCCAGGAACGCGTACTCGCCGGTGCCGCCGCCGTCGATCACCAGGACGTCGCCGCACTGGAGGCCCTGTACGGCCAGCGAGCGCAGCAGCGTGGTGACGCCGCTGCCCGGGCGGCCGGCGGCCAGCAGGTGCGGCTCGCCCGAGCGCGGCCCGGTCCGCCACATCACCGGCGGCGCGTCGCGAAGCTGCCCGCCGTCGGTGACCGGGATGGTGCGCTGCACGGCGCTCTCGTCGGTGAAGCCGAGGAGGACCTCGCCGGGCCCGGTCACGAACCGCTGGGCCGCGATGCCGGTGCCCAGCGCGGGCGGTACGACGAGGGTGAGGGTGTTGTCCTCCTCGTTCCACTCGAAGCGGTACTCCCGGCCGAGCCCGGCCTTTCCCTGCAGCAACCGCTCGACGCGCGCCCGCGCCTGCGGCTCGCTGTCGGCGAAGTAGGGCGGGTAGCGCAGCTGGAGCCGCACCAGCCGGCCCTCCTCGAAGAGATGCCCGGTGAACGCCCTCCGCCAGTCGCCGCCGTGCGCGTACAGCGGCTCGGGATCGGCCGGTTCACCCAGAGCGGGGACCAGCGCCTCGTACAGCGACCGCAGCCTGGCGTGCTCGGCGTCCTCCGGCTCGTTCCGCACGGGAACCCGGGAGCGGCCCGCCCACGCCGCCGATCCCATCACGGCGACGGTGGTGAGCACCGGCCCGTACGGCAGCATCACCACGATCACGGCGGCCACCGCGAGCAGGAACAGCAGCGGCCCGCGGTTCTCCGCCGGGGTGCGGGACCACCAGGCGCGCAGCCAGGCGACCTGGCGGCCGAGCCCGCGGCCGATGCCGACCAGGGGGTGGAGGATGTCCGCGGCGTTGTCGGTGGCGGACCGGGCCAGTTCGCGGCCGCGGACCACCTGCGGGTGGTTGCGCAGGCTGTGCAGATCGCCGGGGAGGAAGGGCCGGGGCACGCGAGCTCCATCGAGGTGCGGGGGATGTGCGAGAGGACGGGCCCGGACCTGGGGTGTCCCCGGGCCGGGCCCGCCGGTGGTTCGACCGTCACGACGGACCGGCTGCCCCTACAGCTTGAGCCCGCCCAGGAGGCTGGCGAGGCTCGCGCCGCCGGCCCGGATGCTGGGCGCGATCGCGGTTCCCGCCAGGTAGAACCCGAACAGCGCGCAGACGAGTGCGTGGGAGACCTTCAACCCGTCCTTGCGGAAGAACAGGAACGCGATGACGCCGAGGAGCAGTACGCCTGAGATGGACAGGATCATGGGATTCTCCTGTGGGGATGGGGACGGTCACCGTGAGTACTTCCAGCATGGCAAATAGTAATAATCAGCTAAAGGTGCCAAATGGGTGAATTACCGGTGATTTCACTGTGATGGCGGCGCGGTGCCGCCGTGTCGGCGCCAGCATGGCCGGACGGCGGCCGTGGTGGGGCCACCCGGCCGCAGCGCCACGCGAAAGTCCCCCGATCGGAGCAACGCGCCAACCCGCCCCGGGATCAGGCCCGTTGGTCCGTCCATCGCCCTAGGGTGCTGCCATGACACCCCGGTACGAACTCGCCCAGGTCAACGTCGCCCGCCTGCTGGCGCCTCTCGACTCCCCGCAGCTCGCCGACTTCGTCGCCGCCCTCGCCCCGGTCAACGCCGCCGCCGACGCGGCGGACGGCTTCGTGTGGCGGCTGGTGGGGGAGTCCACGGACGGTACTGGCGCCACGGACGCCACGGACGTCCCGGTCTTCGGGGACTCGTGGATGATCGTCAACCTGTCGGTGTGGCGGGATCCGGACGCGCTCGCCGCCTACATGTACGACGGACCGCACCGGGCCGTGCTCGCCCGCCGCCGCGAGTGGTTCCACCGGCCGGCGGAGGCCGCCACCGCGCTGTGGTGGGTGCCGGCCGGGTACCGGCCCTCGGTCGCCGAGGCGGAGGACCGGCTGCTGCGGCTGCGGACGGACGGCCCGACCCCGTACGCCTTCTCGTTGCGCCACCTCTTCCCGGCCCCCGACGGCACCCCCGCCACCGCGCCCCTGGCGGCGTGCCCGGCGGAGTGAGGGTGCATAGGGTGGAAGCACCGTGCGCCGCCGGATGCCCGGAACGGCACACCGCACCGCACCGACAGCAGGGGAGCCAGCAGTGATGACGGACCCCACCCCGGAAGGGCCTGCGGCGAACGACCCCGAGCCCGCGCACGACCCCGAGGTCCTCCAGCTCGCGGGCAAGGTCTTCGACCTGGCCCGGCAGGGCGCCACCGACACCGTCGCCGCCTACGTCGACGCGGGCGTACCCGTCGACCTGCGGAACGACAACGGGGACACCCTGCTGATGCTCGCCGCCTACCACGGGCACCGCGCGACGGTCGCGGCACTGCTGGAGCGCGGCGCCGACCCGCGGCGCGCCAACGACCGCGGCCAGACGCCGCTGGCCGGCGCGGTCTTCAAGGACGATCGCGAGATGGTCCGGGTCCTTCTGGACGCCGGCGCCGACCCGGACGGCGGCAGCCCCTCGGCCGTCCAGACCGCCGAGATGTTCGGCAGGCGGGACCTGCTGGAGATGCTGCGGGCCCGCTGAACCGGCCGGGAGACGGCGCCGCACGGCCGCCGTCTCCCCAGGCCGTGTCCGACGGGTCCTCAGGCCAGGATCTTCACCTTGGCCTTCTGGAACTCCTCCTCGCTGAGGTCGCCGTGCTCCTTCAGCTCCGCGAGCTTGGCCAGCTGCTCCGCCGCGGTGCCGCGTTCCCCGGGAGCCGGCGCGGCGGCCTCGCGCACATACGCGCGGAACGCCTGCTGCTGCTTCTCGGCCCGCTCGGTCTCCCGCGCGCTCATGCCGCGGCCCCGGGCGATCACGTACACCAGGATCCCGACGTACGGCAGGAGAAGGACGAAGGCCATCCAGGCCGCCTTCGCCCAGCCGCCCAGGTCCTCGCTGCGCAGAATGTCGCCGACCACCTTGAACAGCAGGTAGAGCCACAGGACCCACAGGAACACCATGCAGATGGTCCAGAAGGCGTTGAGCACCGGGTAGTCCATCCGAACCACACTCCTCACACACCGTCGCCCGCGGACCCGCACGGCCCGAGGGCCCCTCGCGCCACCCTCCCGCGCACCGCGCGGCGCGGCATCACCCCCGGCGGGTGAGCGGCTCACCCCGGAAGCCGGCGCACCTCCAGCACATGGAGCCCCAGCCGCAGGAACCGCGCCAGCAGCCCGTACAGGTGCGCCTCGTCGACGACGGGGCCGTACAGCAGCGTCTGACTGGGCACGCTCATCCGCTCCAGCTCGGGGAACTCCCCGGCGAGCGCCTCGGACAGCTGGCCGGCGACGCGGATCTCGTAGCGCATGGGCCGTCTCCCTCGCGGCCGGAGGAGAGCTTGCCCCACCATGCTCGCCGCCGGCGCCGGCCGCGGCATCACCCGCGCCAGGTGACAGCGCCCCCGCCGGGCCTCACAGCAGCCGCAACTGGCGTGCGCGGCGCACCGCCTCGCCCCGCCGTCCGGCGGACAGCTTGCGGTAGATGCTCTTCAGGTGCGTCTTGACGGTGTTCACCGACACGCACAGCTCGTCGGCGATCTCCTCCGTCGACAGGAACTGGGCGGCACGCTGCAGGACCTCCCGCTCCCGGGCGCTGAGCGGCTCCGCCGGGGGCTGCGGTGGCCCGGCGTCCCGCGCCGCCGGGCCGTCCGAGACCGAGGGGGTCAGCCAGTCGCCGGCCGCCCCCGGATCCGGTCCGGCGCTCAGCAGGGCCCGCAGCCACGGCCCGGCCTCCAGGAACGGGCGGCGCAGCGCCTCCGGGCGGGCCAGCGCCAGCGCGTGGTCCACCAGCCTGCGGGCCGCGCCCTCCGCACCGCGCGCGACCGCCGCCTGCGCCCGCACCAGCGAGGCCCGCACGGCCTGCGCCGGGCCCGCCGCGGGATCCGGCGGGGGCAGCGCGCCGAGGTCCACGGCGTCGCCCGCGGCGAGCCGGGCGCGGGCCGCGGCGAGCGTCCGGACGGCCGTCCCGCGCGGCACCGCCGCCACCGCCCGCACCGCCGCGGCGGTGTCCCCGTGCGCCAGATGGGCCGCCGACGCCGTCCACGCCGCCTCGGCGGCCAGCCAGCGCGGCACCGCGCCGCGCGGCGCCTCCCCGGTCAGCGGCCGTAGCAGCGCCAGCGCGCCCCGCCAGTCGTCCTCGGCCAGGCACAGCCGCGCCCGCACCAGGGCCAGTCCGCCCGCCGCGACCGGGTCGTGCCGGGCCCCGGACGCCGCGGCGGCGAGCTCCAGGTCGGCGCGGGCCGCGGCCGGCCGGTCGCGTTCGGCGGCCACCCCGGCGAGCGCCAGATGCCCGAAGGCGGAACGACGGGACGGGGGCAGGCCCGCGCGGTCGGCGGCCGCCACCGACTCCCGGGCATGCGCGACGGCCCGGCGCAACCGCCCGCGCAGCAGGTCGGCGAAGGCCAGCCGGCCCAGCGCGTCCTGCCGGATCTCCTCGGTCCCCGGCTCCCGCGCGGTGCGGGCGGCCCGCAGCAGCGCCTCCTCGGCCCCCGCCAGGTCCCCGGCCCGCAGCCGCGCGGACCCCAGCGCGCCGAGGACCAGGGCCGGCAGCTCCGGATGGCGCTCCAGCCGGTCCGCCGGGACCTCACCGGCCAGCTCGGCCGCGTCCCGCGCGGCGGCCTCCGCCATCCCCACCGCCCCCAGCCGCCCGCCCGCCAGGGCGCGCAGCAGCGCGCCGCCGAGCCGGACCTCGGACCGCCGGGCGCCGGGCTGCCGCCCGGCCTGGCGCAGCCCGGCCAGCGCGCCGCCCGCGTCGCCACCGGCCAGCCGGCACCCGGCCTCGACCAGCGCCGCCGCCGCGCCCGGCGTCCCGGGTGCCATCCCGGCGAACAGCGCCCGCAGCCGGTCGGCGTCCAGGCCGGTGACGAGCCTGCCCAGCGCCAGGTCGGCCACGAAACGGCCGGCGGCGAACTCCCAGTCCCCGGCCGCCGCCGCGTGCGCCAGGGCGTCACCGGCCTGCCCGTGCGCGTCGAACCACCGCGCGGCCCGGCCGTGCAGCCGCGGCTCCAGGCCGGGGTGCCGGGTCCGCAGATGAGCGCGCAGGATCTCCGCGAACAGCGGGTGCTGCCGGTACCAGGAACCGCCGATCGGCTCGACGAACGCGTTGGCCCGCCGCAGCGACTCCAGGATCCACCCCGCGTCGTCCCGGCCGGTGAGGGCGTTCGCCAGGTCCGGATGGGTCCGCTCCAGGACGCTGGTGCGCAGCAGCAGGTCCCGGGTGGCGGCGGGGTGCACCTGGAGGGCCTCGGCCAGCAGGTAGTCGGCGACGGGGCTCGCGCCCGCCTCGAAGTCACCCAGGAAGGCGTCCGGGTCGTCGACGCGTTCCATGGCCAGGGCGCACAGCCGCAGCCCGGCCGCCCAGCCCTCGGTCCGTGTGATCAGCGCCGCGGTGGCCGCGGCGGACAGCGCCAGGCCGTGCCCGCGCAGCAACTCCTCCGCCTCGGCGGCGGTGAACGCCAGGTCGGCGCAGCGGATCTCGGCCAGCCGGCCCGCCGCCCGGTAGCGGTGCAGGGGCAGCAGCGGCTCGGTGCGCCCGGCCACCACCAGCCGCAGCGCGCCGCCCGCGTGGGCCAGGACGAACTGCAGCCCGCCGGTGACCTCGGGCGCCGAGACGTGGTCCACGTCGTCCAGCACCAGGACCACCGGCTCCGGCAGTTCGGCCAGCGCGGCCGCCAGGCGGGACAGCAGCGACCGGCTCACCTCGCCGGCGCCTGCCGGATGCCCGACCTCGTCCGGGCCCAGGACCCGCTGACGGCGCAGCGCCTCCAGGACGTACGCCCAGAACACGCCCGGCGTGTCGTCCTCCGCCTCGGCCGTGAGCCACACGACACGCCCGGGGGCGCGGCGCGCCCAGTCCGCGAGCAGCGCGGTCTTGCCGGACCCGGCCGGTCCGCTGACCAGCGTCAGGGGACCGCGCACCGCGGCGGTCAGCCGGTCGGACAGCCGGGGGCGCGCGACGAACGGCCGCGGCCGGGCCGGGACGGCGAACCGGGCCGTCAGCACCGGATCCCCGGTCGGCGTCCGGGCGGCGCGCCGGGGAACGGGTCCGGGGTCGGTTGCGGGGCTCTGGGCCATGGGATCACCGGTGCGATATCGAGTGATGGGAGCCGTTCATCCCCTTATCTGATGGTTGGTGGCGAGTGTCGCCCCGGCAAGGGGACCAAGGTCCCTTCCCGGGCTCCGTGCCGGGCCCCTCCCGGCGACCGGACCGGGCCATGCCGGGGTGCGCGCCCCCGGCGGGCGCCGCATCGTGAAGGCATGGCGCGCAGCGAACACGGTCGGCCGCCCGCAGCCGCGCAGCGCAGACAGGCCCTGGTCGTCCTGGTGCGGTCGGCGCTGATCTCGGCGGCCCTGGTGGTGCTGTACTTCGTGCTGCCGATGGACCAGACGGCCGGCATCGGCAGCGCGGCGGAACTGTCGGCCGGACTGGTCGGCGTGTGCGCGCTGGTCGGCTACCAGACGGTCTCGATCACCCGCGCCCGGTACCCCAGGCTGCGGGCCGTGGAGGCGTTCAGCACCACGCTGGTGCTCTTCCTGGTGATGTTCTCCTCCGCGTACTACCTGCTGGAGGACGGCGCGCCCGGGTCCTTCAGCGAGCACCTGACGCGCCTGGACGCGCTGTACTTCACCGTCACCGTGTTCGCCACCGTCGGCTTCGGCGACATCACCGCCCGCACCGAGGCGGCCCGGATCGTCACCACCGTGCAGATGGTCGCGGACGTGATCCTGGTCGGCGTGGCCGCCCGGGTGGTCGTCGGCGCGGTCCGGGTCGGCCTGCGCCGGCAGGCGGACGGGGACCGGCCCGAGGGGTGAGCGGCCCCCGGCCCCGCGCCGCCCGCCACAACCACCTGCGGCGGGTGATGCCGCGGACGCCCTCCGGGCCCAGGCTCGGTGGGGACGACATCCATACTCCTGGGAGGACCCCATGGCGACGTCAGCTTCCGCCGGGCCGCACGCCTACCCGCCGCGTGGCGAGGCCTACCGGCCCCCGCGCAACGGCATGGTGACCTTCGCCGCCGTGCTGCTGTTCGTCCTGGCGTTCTTCAACGGCCTCGACGGCATCGCGGCCATCAGCCGCTCCCATGTCTTCCTCGCGGAGACCAACCTGGTCCTCGGCAATCTGCTGGCCTGGGGCTGGGTGGTCCTCGGCCTCGGGATCCTGCAGGCGCTGGCCGGCTTCGGCGTCCTGGCCGGCGGACAGGCCGGACGGTGGTTCGGCGTGGCCATCCTGGGCCTCAACGCCTTCGCCCAGATGTGGTTCCTGCCGGTCTTCCCGATCTGGTCCGTGGTGATCATCGCACTCGACATCGTGGCGATCTACGGACTGGCCGCGTACGGCGGTGAGCCCGTGGAGGCCGGCGAGGCGGGGCCGGGACGCGCCGCCTACTGAGGCACCGCGGCAGCGGCCGGGACGTCGAAGGCGACGGTCACCGGAGCGTGGTCCGACCACCGGGAGGCGTGGTCGGCGGCCCGCTCGACCACCGCCGAGACGGCCCGGCCCGCGATGCCCGCGGTGCCCACCACCAGATCGATCCGCCAGCCCGCGTCGTTGTCGAACGCCCGGCCGCGGTACGACCACCACGAGTAGGGGCCGTCCGTGTCCGGGTGCAGCGCGCGGACCACGTCCACGTACCGCTCCTCGTCGTAGACCTGGGACAGCCAGGCGCGCTCCTCCGGCAGGAAGCCGGAGTTCTTCCGGTTGGCCCGCCAGTTGCGCAGGTCGGCCTCGCGGTGGGCGATGTTCCAGTCGCCGCAGACCAGCACCTCGCGCCCGTCCGCGGCGGCCCGGTCGCGCAACGCGCCGAGGTGGACAAGGAACTCCTTGCAGAAGCGCTCCTTCTCGCTCTGCCGCTCGGTGCCCACCTCGCCCGAGGGCAGGTAGAGGCTCACCACCGTCACCCCGGGCAGGTCCACCTCCAGGTAGCGCCCGGACTCGTCGAACTCCGCGGAACCGAAGCCCACCTGGACCCGCTGCGGCTCGTGCCGCGAGTACACCGCGACGCCCGCCCGCCCCTTGGCCGCCGCCGGAGCGTGGAAGGCGTGCCAGCCCGCCGGGGCGCGCACCTCCTCGGGCAGTTGCGCGGGCTCGGCGCGCACCTCCTGAAGGCACACCACGTCTGCGGTGGTGGTGGCGAGCCACGGCAGGAAGCCCTTCTTGGCGGCGGCGCGCAGCCCGTTCACGTTCACGGTGGTCACGGTGAGCATGGCCGGGACGATACCCGCCCGGGCGGGCGCCGCGCGCGGGCCCGTACCATGCCGGGGTGGAGATGAGGACGGTGCGCTACGACCACCCCGACGCGGTGCTGCTGACCGGGCAGGTCCAGCAGGAGTACGTGCGACGGTACGGCGGCCCGGACGAGACGCCCGTGGACCCGGACGAGTTCGCCCCGCCGCGCGGGCTGTTCCTGGTCGGGTATCTCGACGGCGAGCCGGTGGCCACCGGCGGCTGGCGGGCCCAGGACGCCAGCCCCGAGGGATTCGCCGACGGCGACGCGGAACTCAAGCGGATGTACGTGGTGCCCGCCGCTCGCGGCCGGGGACTGGCCCGGCGCGTGCTGGCCGCGCTGGAGGAGAGCGCCGCCGCCGCGGGGCGGCTGCGGATGGTGCTGGAGACCGGCCTGAAGCAGCCCGAGGCCATCGCCCTGTACACCTCCAGCGGGTACGTCTCCATCCCCAAGTTCGGGGTGTACCGGTGCGAACCGGATAGCGTCTGCTTCGGCCGCCCGCTCGATGCCGGGGCCGGATCCCCTGGGCCCTTGCAGGTCGGGTCCGCGGCCCGTTAGCGTCGCGTCGCACCATGACTTTCGCCATCGCGCCGATGACGGCCGAGCACGTCGCCGAGTCCGCCGCCCTTCTTGACCGCTGGCACACCCGCGCCTTCAGACCGCGCCCCTACCAGGCGCGTCAGGGCGGCATCCCCAGCGAGGAGCTGATCGGCAAGCTGCTGACCGAGCCCGGCGTGGAGGCCGTGGTCGCGCGCGGCGGGCGGGGCCGGCTGGCCGGCTACCTGGCCGTGCTGCCCAGCGGGCTCGTCGCCCACGGCGGCCACGCGGCGCTGGCGGGCCAGGAGACCGAGGCGCTGCGCGAGATGTACGCCGCCGTCTCGGTGCGGCTGGTCCAACGCGGCTGCCTGGTCCACCGGGTGGAACTGCCCGCCGAGGACGGCCTGGCGCTGGCGTGGTTCCGCCTCGGCTTCGGCCTCGAGGAGATCCGCGGGCTGATGCCGGTCAAGGCCACCGGCCGGCAGCCGCGCGGCGTCGAGGGCATGACGATACGTCGGGCCGGGCCCGCCGACCTCGGCCCGATAGGGCGGATGGCCGCCGAGTCGGCCGCCTGCCGGCAGCAGGCGGCGGTGTTCCAGCCGCAGTCCGCAGCGGTGCTCGCCGACCGCCGCACCCGCTACGCCGACGCCCTCGCCGATCCGCGCAGCGCCGCCTGGCTGGCGGTCCGGCGCGGTGAGGAGACGGGGATGGTGGTGCTCACCCCGGTGCCGCCGGCCCCGTTCGTCCCCGAGGCGACGGTGGAGCTGGCCGAGGCGTACGTGGAGCCCGCGGCGCGCGGTCAGGGGATCAGCCGGGTGCTGCTGGCCACCGCCCTGGCGTGGGCGTACGACCGCGGGTACCGCCAGGTGGCGGCCGACTGGCCCGCCGCCTCCCCGATGGTCGCCGGGCACTGGCCGAAGGTGGGCTTCGCGCCGGCGGCCTACCGCCTGTGCCGGATCCTCGATCCGCGGATCGTGCTGGCGCCGGGCGCCAGAGCACTCACCGCCTAGTCATCCCCGGAAGGGGCCAAGTTTTCCGCCGTAATCCGGCCCTGCCCCGCGGGGCACCGAAGGTCCGCATTCCGCTTTTCCGTACGCCCGGGTCGCTTGCGTGTGCATTTGCACGCGCATCTGCAAGTGCACGAGGCGCTATCATTTTCGCGGAATACCACAGGTGCGTCCCAGGAGGTGCAGGTGCGCCGCACATACAACGGCATGGCAGCCGCGGAACTCCGGGGGGTCGTCTGGCAGAAGTCCGCGCACTCCAACTCCCAGGGAACCTGCGTGGAGTTGGCGCGGCTTCCGGACGGGCACGTGGCGGTGCGCAACTCGCGCTTTCCGGACGGTCCGGCGCTGATATACACCCGCGCGGAGATCGAGGCGCTGTTTCTCGGCGTGAAGGACGGCGAGTTCGACCACTTGCTCCACGGTGCCCCATAACTGCGTCAAGCGCGTGAAATGCTCAGCGGCCGGAGGCGGGGAAGAGGGCCCAGACGACCTTTCCCGCGCCGGTGAGCGGGTGCCATCCCCAGGTTTCGGTGCACGAGGCAACCAGGTGGAGTCCGCGGCCGGACTCCGCCGTGAAACCGGGGTTGGTGGGGGTCGGACCCGTACTGCTGGGGTCCCGCACCGAGCACACCAGGCGCGAACTCCAGCGCGCCAGGCCAAGACGCACCGTCGGCGCCCCGTCGGCCACGGCCGGCACACCCTCCGGTGCCACGCCGTGCCGCAGCGCGTTGGTCACCAGTTCGGACACCACCAGGGCCACGTCGTCGGACAGGTCCTCCAGGCCCCAGCCGGTGAGCGTCTGGCGGGCGAACCGCCGGGCCTGGCCCACGGCACCGAAGTGCGGCGGCAGTTCGCAGGAGGCGGTGGCGAGCCGGTCGCCGGGGGGTGGCGCTTCCCGAAAGGGGGTGAGCGCGGGGGAGCCCTCACTCCTCATGTTCGGCACCTCGCCCTGTCGTGGGGACGTCGACCAGCGGACGACTCTCATGGTCAACCAGGGCGCACTACTGATGCAAGAGCGAATGCACGTGCATCTGCAAAATTGGCATATGCACGGCCAGTTGGGGGCCCGATGTCACTTGAGAGTGACGAAGCGGCGGCTCACCGTGTCGTGAAGTGGCAGACTTCCGCCTGTCCATGAAGGAGGGGCCCCACACATGACGACAGAACAGCCCGGAAGCGGATCGATGGTGCGCCGCATCCTTCTCGGCTCCCAGTTGCGGCGGCTGCGCGAGTCGCGGGGCGTCACCCGCGAGGACGCCGGCTACTTCATCCGCGCGTCGGAATCCAAGATCAGCCGGATGGAGCTCGGCCGCGTCAGCTTCAAGGAACGCGACGTCGCCGACCTGCTCACCCTCTACGGCGTCACCGACGACGGCGAGCGGGCCGCGCTGCTCGGGCTCGTCCGCGAGGCCAACGTCGCCGGCTGGTGGCATAGCTACGGTGATGTACTGCCCGGCTGGTTCCAGACCTATGTGGGCCTGGAGGAGGCCGCCTCCCACATCCACACCTTCGAGATCCAGTTCGTCCACGGCCTGCTGCAGACCGAGGAGTACGCCCGCGCCGTCATGCTGGGCGGTCAGCCCGCCGCCTCCGCCGACGACGTCGAGCGCCGGGTGGACCTGCGGATGCGCCGCCAGAAGATGCTGGTCGGCGAGCGCTCCCCGCACTACGTGGCGGTGCTGGACGAAGGCGCGCTGCGCCGGCCCATCGGCGGCCCCGAGGTGATGCGCGGGCAGCTGCGCCGGATCCTGGAGATCTCCGAGTACCCGAATGCGGCGATCCATGTCATGCCGTTCGCATTCGGCGCCCACGCGGGCGAGGGCGGGGCCTTCACCCTGCTCCGCTTTCCCGAGTCGGATCTGCCGGACGTCGCGTATGTCGAACAGCTCACCAGTGCCCTGTACATCGACAAACGTGACGAAGTCGCCCAGTATCTGCACGCGATGGAACGCCTGCGGGCCGACAGCCTTTCCGAGGACGCCAGCCGCGATCTGCTCGCGTCGATAATCCGGGAGCTGTGAACCGGGAGCGGCCGCCAACTCGGCTACTGGTTGGTTAGCATGACACCGCATCAGTGGCGCCCGGCCGGGTTGCCAGGCCGTGCGAAGGGGATGACATGTCCTGTACTTCCGAGTTGGCGCTCCAGTACATCGACGGGCAGTGGAAGCCCGGCAGCGGCTCGTGGGAGATAATCGATTTCAACCCCTACAACGGGGACAAAATCGCCTCCATAACGGTCGCCACGGTGGCCGAGGTCGACCAGGCGTACCGGGCCGCCGAACGGGCGCAGAAGCAGTGGGCCGCGGTCAATCCGTACGAGCGCCGCCTGGTGTTCGAGCGGGCGCTGCGGATCGTCGAGGAGCGCGAGCAGGAGATCACCGAGATCATCATGGCCGAGCTCGGCGGCACGCGCCTCAAGGCGGCCTTCGAGATCGGCCTGACCAAGGACATGCTCCGCGAGTCGATGCACCTCGCGCTGGGCGCCGAGGGCCGGATCCTGCCCTCCCCGGTCAACGGCAAGGAGAACCGCCTCTACCGGCTGCCGGTCGGCGTGGTCGGGGTCATCAGCCCGTTCAACTTCCCGCTGTTCCTGTCGATGAAGTCGGTCGCCCCCGCGCTCTCCCTGGGCAACGGCGTCGTCCTCAAGCCGCACCAGAACACCCCGCTCACCGGCGGCACCCTCATCGCGAAGATCTTCGAGGACGCCGGGCTGCCCGCCGGGCTGCTCAACGTCGTCGTCACCGACATCGCCGAGATCGGCGACGCCCTGATCGAGCACCCCGTGCCCAAGGTGATCTCCTTCACCGGCTCGGACAAGGTGGGCCGCCACGTCGCCCAGGTCGCGGCCGGCCACTTCAAGCGCAGCGTCCTCGAACTCGGCGGCAACAGCGCCCTGATCGTGCTCGACGACGCCGACCTCGACTACGCCGTGGACGCGGCGGTCTTCAGCCGCTTCGTCCACCAGGGGCAGGTCTGCATGGCGGCCAACCGCCTGCTGGTGGACCGCAGCGTGGAGAAGGAGTTCACCGAGCGCTTCGTCGCCAAGGTGCGCACCCTCAAGGTCGGCGACCCGCAGGACCCGCAGACCCACATCGGCCCCCTGATCAGCGCCACCCAGGCGGACGCCATCGAGGCCCAGGTCGCGCAGGCGATCGAGGCCGGGGCGACCGCCGTGCTGCGCGGCAGCACCAACGGCACGCTGATGGAGCCCTCGGTGCTCACCGGGCTGGCCGAGGACGCGCCCATCCTGAACGCGGAGATCTTCGGGCCCGTCGCGCTCGTCCTGCCGTTCGACGGCGAGGACGAGGCGGTGCGGATCGCCAACGACACCCCGTTCGGGCTGAGCGGCGCCGTCCACACCGCCGACGTCGAGCGCGGCGTCCGGGTGGCCAAGCGCATCGAGACCGGCATGATCCACGTCAACGACGGCACCGTCGCCGACGAGCCGATCGTGCCCTTCGGCGGGGAGAAGTCCTCCGGCGTCGGGCGGCTGAACGGCGAGTCGACCATCGAGGCGTTCACCACGCTGAAGTGGATCTCCATCCAGCACGAGCGCAGCGTCTTCCCCTTCTGACCGCCGCGCTGACGCGCCCGCGCGGACCTCGGGCGGCGGCCGGAAGCCCTCCGGCCGCCGCCGTCCGCCGGTCGGTGACCGGATCGTTCCGCATCGCGGCATGATCGGGCCTTCTGCCGGGCCGGGCCCGGCGGCCACGATCACCGTATGAGTTCAGCAACCGGCACCGCCCTCATCGTCATCGACGTCCAGGAGTCCTTCCGGCAGCTGCCGAACTGGGAGGTCATCTCCAACCCCGGCATCGTCGAACAGGTCAACCGCCTCGTCGCGCACGCCCGGGACCGCGGGCACCTGGTGGTCTGGGTCCAGCACGCCGAGCCCGGCAGCGCGGGCCCCTTCGACCCCGCCACCGGCCACGTCCGGCCCCTCGACGGGCTGCTCCCGCCCCGCGACGGCGAGCCGCGGCTCACCAAGACCTCCCACAACGCCTTCACCACCACCAACCTCCAGCAACTGCTCACCGCGCACGGCATACGGGAGGTGGTGGTCAGCGGCATCCGCACCGAGCAGTGCGTCGAGACCACCGCCCGGCTCGCGTCCGACCTGGGCTATACGGTGACCTTCGTGACCGACGCGACCGCCACCACACCCATCGAGCACCGCGACGCCCCGCCCGGCCGGAGCCTGGACGAGGTCCTCGCCGACCCGCGCACCCTGCCGACCGACCGGATCACCCTGCGCACCGAGTACGCCCTGGCCGGGCGCTTCGCCACCGTCGCCACCGTCGCGGAGCTGACCGGATCGTGAGCCTGGTCGTCTTCCTGCTCGCCCCGGGGCTGCACCTGCTCGACCTGGCCGGACCCGCGCAGGTCTTCTCCACCGCGGCCGACCTCGGGTACGGGTACCGGTCGGTCTTCGTCGCCGAGCAGGAGGACGTCCGCACCGCCCAGGGACTTCCGGTACGGGCGGAGACCCGGTGGCCCCGGCTCGGCCCGGACGACCTGGTGGTGGTGCCCGGCTGGCGGGCCCCGCGGCTGCACGCCCACGGCCCGCTCGCCGGCCCCACCCTGCGGCGCCTGGCCGAACACCACGCCGCGGGCGGCACGGTGGCCAGCGTCTGCGCCGGAGCCGACGCCCTGGGCCGGGCCGGGCTGCTGGACGGCAGGCGCTGCACCACCCACCACGAACTGCAGGACGAACTGGCACTGCGCCACCCGCGCGCCCGGGTGGTGCGCGACGTGCTGTACGTGGTGGACGACCGGGTGGTCACCTCGGCGGGCATCGCCAGCGGCATCGACCTGGCCCTGCACCTGGTCGCCGTGCGGCACGGGCCCTCCGCGGCCGCCCGGGTGGCCCGCGCCATGGTCGTCTACGCCCGGCGCAACGGGGACCAGCAGCAGGAGGGAGCGATGCTGCGGCACCGGGCCCACCTCAGCGACGCCGTCCACCGCGCGCAGGACCTGATCGACGCGCGCTTCACCGAACCGCTGCCGCTGGCCGAACTTGCGGCGGCCGCCGGGGTCAGCGAACGCACCCTGACCCGCAGGTTCGCCGACGCCACCGGGCTGACACCGCTGCGCTACCAGCAGGTGCTGCGCGTCGAGCACGCCGAGCGGCTCATCGGCCAGGGCGCGACGGTGGAGTCCGCGGCCCGGACCGTCGGCTTCCAGGACGCCAGGATGCTGCGCCGGCTGCGGTCCAGGGCCTGACCGGCGGTACCGGTCACGCGTCGGCGGCGCCGCCGGCCTCCAGAGGAGCTCCAGCAACTCCCCGGGCGCGTCCCGCATCACGTTGTGCCGGGACGCCAGGGCGTGCACCCGCCAGGCCGGGTCCGCCAGGGCGCGCCGGTACGCGGGGGCGAACGGGGACTCGCCGTCCCACTCGGTCGCGTACACATAGGTCCGGTGCCCGACGCGGTCCGGGCCGCCGCGCAGCCGGAGGCGCTGGAGGAACGAGGCCAGCGGGTGGGGCGTGGCGCGCGGGTCGAAGAACGGCAGCGGGGCCGTCGCGTAGCCGTCGTCGCCCGCGCCGCCGACGTACCACTCGCGCTGCTCGTCGGTGGTCAGCGTCCAGCACGAGTCCCCGTCCCCGGGAACGAAGGCGTCGACGTAGACCAGCCCGCGCACCCGTTCGGGGATCCGGTCGGCGGCGCCGGTGATCACCATTCCGGCGTAGCTGTGCCCGACGAGCACGGCGTCCTCGAGGCGCTCGTCCTCGCAGAGGTTGACCACGTCCGCGATGTGGGTGTCGAGGTTCACCGAGGCGCTCAGCAGGTGCCTTCGGTCGCCCACGCCGGTCAGCGTGACGGCGTGGGCCTGGTGGCCGGAGAGCCGCAGCCGGCGGGCGAGCGGCTCGAACCACCACGCGCCGTGGCATGCTCCGGGCACCAGGACGAAGGTCGCCATCGGTCTTCTCCCCCTCGGCGATGGGTCAGGGGCCGGGCGGGCGCCGGCGCCGCATCAGTGTGCACCGCACGCCGCCCCCCCGGCGAACGGCCCCCGGCTGACCCCGCGTCACCGCCCACGCCCCGAGCCGGGCCCGTAGCGGGCGATGATCCAGGCCGCGCCGCGTTCCGCCAGGGCCTGGCGCCGCTCACGCCGGGAGCCGAACGGGGCCGTGGGCCGCGGTCCTGGCAGCGCCTGAGCGGTGGACGCCAGCCGTTCCGCGGCCCGGGCCAGTTCGCGGAGCAGCCGCCGGCGCCGGCCGTAGCCCGAGGTGCGCAGCAACGCGGTGTACAGGCCCTCGACGCGCGAGACCGCCGCGCCGACGCTCAGATTCTCCTCGCGTATCCGGTCCGTCTCCCCCCGGGACAGGGACACTGCTCCTCCTCGGCTTGTTCGGTGCGGCGGCCGGCCGCGCGGGTGGTGGGATCAGTCGACGCACGGGACACCGCCGGAGCCGATCGACGGGCCCCGGAACGGCATGGCGGGTGCGGGCGGTGGCGGTGTCCTCGGGGCGGTGGCGGCGGCCGGCGGTGCCCCGGCGAGCGGCCGGGCCGCGCCGCCCAGGGTGACCACCACGTGCCCGGCCGGCACCGCGGGACCGGGCAGGGCCAGCGTGCCGGGGGCCAGCCGCGCGGCGATCTGCTCGGCCGCGGCCTGGGCCCCCTGGCCGTAGATCACCGTCGTGCTGCCGCCCCTGGCCGGCGCGTTGGCGATCCGCCCGATCCGGTAGCCCTGCGCCGCCAGCGCCCGTGACTCGGCCGCCGCGGCGCCGTGCGCCCCGGAGGCGTTGAGGACGTCCACGGTCGCGGCCGGCGCCGACGTCGGCCGCGCGGGGGCGGGGGGTTTGTCGTCGGCCGTGGCCCGGTCGTCCTGGTCGCGCCCGATCACCGACTGCACCAGCGCACGGATCCGCGCCGGGTCGACGAGGTTGACCGACTCGCCGCGGCGCATCGCGAACCCGGCGACCGGCAGGGTGCGGAACTCCACGTTCCCCCCGGTGAGGCTGGGCGTCTGCTGGGCGAAGTCGAGGACGTTCCAGGTCCGGTCGATGACCAGGTCCCGCTTGACCACCCCGAACAGGGCCCGCATCCTGCCGAGATCGCCGAAGATGCCCTGCTCCTTGAGCTTGTGGATGACCGAGGCGAGGAACGCCTGCTGGCGATGGGTGCGGTCCAGGTCGCCGTCCGCCAGGCCGTGCCGCTGGCGGACGAAGGCGAGGGCCTGCCGGGCGTCGACCCGCTGCGGCCCGGCGGGGAAGTCGGCACCGGAGTACCGGTCGTGCACCGGGTGCTTCAGGCAGACCTCGATCGGCTCCAGCACCTTGGCGATGTCGTAGAAGCCCAGCAGGTTGACCTCGGCGAAGTGGTCGATCGGCACCCCGAGGAACTGCTGCACGGTGGCGAGCGTGGCCTGGCGGCCCGCCTCCCGGCTGCGGTGCTCGAGCTCCGCCCGGTCGGCCAGGCCCTGGCCGGCGAGCCGGACCACCGAGGCGGCCTTGGCCAGGCCGTAGGCCTCCTTGATCTTGTGCATGCCGCCGACCCCGGGCACCTCGACGTAGTCGTCGCGCGGGATGGAGAACGCGGTGACCCGGCCGCCGTTCGCCGGGATGTGCATCAGGATCAGCGTGTTGGTGTTGTAGCCGCCGATGTCGCTGGAGCCGGCGTGCAGTTCGTCCTGGACGAAGTCCTTCGGCAGGTCGTTGCCGTCCATGTCCTTGCGGCTGTCCAGGCCGATCAGGAGCAGGTTGACGGAGTTGTCCAGGCGGACCGGCGCGTTCCTGCGGACGGCGTCCAGCGCGTCGGAGGTGACCAGGCCCCCGGCCAGCAGGTGGTAGGCGGACCAGGACACGCCGCTGACGAGCAGGACCGCCACCGAGGCGGTGCGCACCGCGAACCGCCCGGCACGCCGCAGCCGCCCCCCGCGGGCGGCACCGCGTCCGCGGACCGGGGGAACCGCGGCCGGAGCGGGCCTCGGCCGGGGTGCGCGGCCGGGGACGGGTCGTTCAGACACGGCCGCTCCTCGTGCCGTGCCGGGAACGCGCCTGACGGTGGGCGCAGCCCCCGGCCGAGGCCCGCCGCAGGCCCCGGGCGGGCCCGAGGACCAGCACCACGGTCTCGGCGGCGGCCATCGCCGGGAAGGCCGCGACGGCGCACCGCAGCGCGGCGGTCGCCGTCCCCCCGCCGGGACCGGGCGGCCAGGCGGCTTGGCGCAGGGCCTCCTGGCAGAGCGTCACCGCGGCCACGTAGAGCGGCGGCGCGGCCGGGACCCACCAGGCGCGCGGAGGGCACGCCAGCGCGAGCACGGCGGCCGCGGCGGCGCAGGCGGCGGCGAAGACCCAGCCGGGGCGCGGGCCGTCCACGGCCAGGCCGGCCACCGGGAGGAAGGCGGCGAGCAGCAGGCTGCTGCGGGACGCGGGTGCCTGGCGGGCGGCGCGGGCCTGCGAACCGGTGCCCCTCCCACGGCTCGCCGGTAACCGGAGCGCGGCGGTGTGGGGGGCCGCCGCCGGACGGGCGGTGGCGCGGACGGGCTGCCGCGGGATGCGACCGGGCGCGGGCCGGGCTGCGCGCGGTGCGCCGCGGTCTTCCTCCCGGGCGTCGGTTCGCTGACCCGCCATAGGCATCCCTCATCCGGTCGGCCGGTGCACCCGGCGTCGTGCCGGCCCCGGCGGTCGCGGCATGCGCCGCCTGCCGTGCGCGCCACGCCCGGTTGCTTGATTGCGCAATATAGCAATCCATACCGCTCGTCCGGCCGTTGTGCCGCGCGTCCGCCGAAGCCGCTGTGCACCAGTCGCAACGACGCGGAGGCGGGACGGTGGCGGCCGTCCGCCCGGGCCGGGTGGCGGGCTGACGGCCCGTCCGGGACGGCCGCGCCGCGCGGCCCGCGGCTGACCGGCGCGGGAGGCTGCCGTTGGCCGTGGCGGTGGGGTGCGGGTGTCCGCCGGACGAGTGCCCGCCGTCAGGGGGAACGCGCCCGGCGGGGGAGTGCCACGGGCGGGGTCCCACGGGTGGAGCGGCGGATTCCGCACCCGCGCGTGTCGTACCCGGCCGGTGCGCGGTGTGCCGGTGCCGCCGCCGCGGGGATTGCGGGCCGGGCGGTGCCGCGGTAAAAGGCGGCAGCACCCCGTGCACAGCGCACCGTTCGGAAGCTCAGATCTTGCTCAAATAATCTTGGTCGCGGCGTGTCCATGACCTGCCCGCGATACGGTGAATGACGTCCTGTAATTCACCGTGCATGCACCGGAATTACACCCCCGCAAGGAGACCAGGAGAGCATGCCCCACGTTCTCGCGGAATCCGTCCGCCTCCCGGACGAGGTGAAGGCGGCGGCCACGGCCGAGTTCACCGCCCTCGCCGGCCGCGGCGCCGCCGATCCGGATTCCGATGTCCAGGCCTGCACGGCGGCCGGCGCGCGACTGCTGCGCTGCGCCCTGCCCGGTGAGGTGCTCGACCGCCTGACCGAGTGGCGGAACGAGCCCTCGCCCTGGTTCACGGTGGCGAACCTGCCGGAGCCCGCCGAACGCGTACCGACCCCGCAGAATGGTTTCTGCGACGAGTCGCTGATGGGCCTTCCCAACCTGGTCCAGTTCGGCATGCTGGATCTGCTCGGACTGGCGCCGGTCGCCTACCGCTGGGAGAACAACGGCCGGCTGATCCGTAACGTGGCGCCCAAGCCGGGGGCGGGACGGGCGCTCACCTCGTGGGGATATTCCGCGCCGCTGGACTGGCATACCGACGATTCCGTCCTGGACCACCGGGAAAACGCGGAACCCGCCATAGCCATTCCGCATTTCCTGTCGTTCTACGGAATGCGGAACGACGAGGAGGTGCCCACCGATCTGCTGACCGTCAGCAGCGTCCTCGCCACCCTCCCGGACAGTGTCGTCGAGCACCTGCGGTTGCCCGAATTCCTGGTGACGGCCCCCGAATCGTATGCGAGCGGGCCCGCCGACGGCCCGATGAAACGTGAATCGGTCCCGCTGCTGTGGCGGCTGCCGGACGGTCAGGACGCCGTGCGCTACGGGCCGGGGCGGGTCTCCGGGCTGACGCTGCGGGCCACCCGGGCGCTCAGCCAGTTCGAGCGGCGGCTGGCCGAACTCGACGGCGTCCCCGTCCTGGTCCGCGCCGGCGACTTCCACATCTTCGACAACCGGCGGGTGCTGCACCGCCGGGTGCCCTTCCAGCCCGCCGCCCCGGGCACGGCCCGCTGGCTGCGGCGCTGCTACGCGCGGACCCGGCCCTAGG
>JBEHXI010000038.1:0-38825 GCA_048498775.1 Actinomycetota bacterium
CGAACTGCTCGGCCCGTGTCTGAACACCACGGTGCTGCGCTCCCGGGTGACCGCGGACAGCACAGTGCTGGACGCACTGCGGCGGATGCGCGGCGAGGCGCTGGGTGCGCTGGAACACCAGGCCGTCGAGTTCGACGACGTGATCAACCGGCTGAATCCGGTCCGGCGCTTCGGGCACACCCCCTATGTGAACGTCACCCTGAACATGAACCTGCTGGACGGCCACGCCGCTGTGCTGGATGGGACGCGGCTGACGCCCGTATTGGACGACTCACTGCGCAGCAACAACGCCAAGTTCGGTCTGACGGTGACGATGGCGCAGCGGGACGGCCATTTGATCGGGCTGGTGGCCCATCGCGGAGATCAACTCGGCGCCGCACATGCCCGGGAACTGGCCGACGAGCTTGCCGGCCTGCTGGCCCGGTTCCCGAAGGCCCTGGATGAGCCGGTCCTGCGGCAGGGCTGAGCCGACGCCGTGAGGGAAGTGCCTCAGTGCTGGCCGGGCAACTCGGTGATGGGGTGGCCGACCACGTTGTGCGGCTGGTACGGCTCTTCGAGGTAGCTGATCTCCTCGTCGTCGAGTTCCACGTCCAGCGCGGCGATGGCATCGTCGAGATGGCGCATCTTGGTGGCGCCGACGATGGGGGCGGTGACCTCCGGCTTCGAGAGCAGCCACGCCAGCGCGAGCTGTGCCATCGGCAGCTCGCGTTTGGCGGCCAGTTGTGCGAGTCGGTCGACGATCTCGCGATCGGTGTCGAGGTAGAGCATCTTGCCGAACTCGTCGGTCTCGCTGCGGGGGCTGACGCTGTCCCATTTCCTGGCGAGTCGTCCCCTGGCCAGCGGGCTCCAGGGGATGACGGCGACGCCCTGGTCGGCGCACAGGGGCAGCATTTCCCGCTCTTCCTCGCGGTAGATCAGGTTGTAGTGGTTCTGCATGGTGGTGAAAGGAGTCCACCCGTTTCGCTCGGCGACGTACTGGGCTTTGGCGAACTGCCATGCCCACATCGACGACGCGCCGATGTGCAGTGCCTTGCCCGCCTTCACCACGTCGTGCAGCGCCTCCATGGTGACCTCGATCGGCGTTGCCGGGTCCCACCGGTGGATCTGGTAGAGGTCGACGTAGTCGGTGCCGAGCCTGCGCAGGCTGTTGTCGATTTCGGCCATGATCGCCTTGCGGGACAGCCCAACGCCGTTGGGTCCGGGGCGCGTTCGCCCGTGAACCTTGGTCGCCAGCACGATTTCGTCACGGTGGCCGTATTCGCGGAGTATCTGCCCGACGATCTCCTCGCTGGATCCGGCGGAGTAGACGTTGGCGGTGTCCAGGAAATTCACTCCGGACTCCAGGGCGTGCAGCATCATCTGCCGGGCCTCGTCGAGGTCCAGGGTCCAGCGGTGGACGCCCTTTCCGGGTGCGCCGAAACTCAGGGCACCCAGGCAAATCGGCGACACGTCTATGCCGGTCGAGCCCAGCTTGACGTACTTCAAGGTGTTCCTCCTTGACGGGATCAGCGCTGGAACGACAAACACTTGATGTTGACAAGGGTGCAGACGCCCCGCAAGTGCGTCAGGCGACGCTGGCCGAGAAAGATCGCCCCACTCGGGCCGCACCTGCGCGAAGCCACGAAGCGGAGCCGTGTGGACGCCGCCGGGTCGAGGACCGGCGAGGACGTCCCCGCTTGGGCGAGATCCGCGAACTGCCCATCCAGGCGCACCGCGGGTCCGTGACCCTGCCGGACTCGGGAGCACAGGCTCAATGGGCGTTCGCGCGCTCCCGGACGGCAGGGCCGGGGGCCTGCCCCGCGCTGTGGCGTGCCCCCGGGGATGGGTACGCGGGTGGCGGAGGAGTCAGCAACCGACGGGTGAGGACGTGCCCGCTTCCCCCGGTGGGGGAACGCTGCGTGCGTGTCCCCGTTGGCCCGGGGCGGACATGGCCGGCCTGCTCGGCCAGCCGCCGGCGGCTCTTCCGCTCGACGCCCGACAGCAACCCGAGCACGAACGCGCGGGCCGTGGCCTGCGGCTCAACCCATCTGAACCGGCCCGTGATCCGGGCCATGGCCTGGTCGAACTCCTGCCAACGGGCAGCGTCTATGCCGCGCCCCGCGGCCACCGCACGATCTTCAGGAGTCAGCACAACCCCAGGTGATCACGCGGTGGCCGTTTCGGTGCCCGCTCCGGTCCTCAGGTGGTGCCAGGCATGCCCGTACCCGCCAGTCACAGAAGCGGAGCCGCCGCCGATCAGCAGCGACGCCAAGAAATGCGACCAAAAGCCGGAACGCCTTGACCCGCTCGTCCTGCGGAAGATTGGTGATCTTTGCCAGTTACTCGGTGAGGCGCCCGCGCGTGACCAGCACGGCCGGGGTGTCGGTCGGCCGGATGCCGGCTCTGCGGATGCTCTCCGGTCCGTCCTCGCTGGTTGCGCGGGCCTGGATACAGAACCCTGCCATATCGCGCAGGACCTCGAAAACACGTCAGGCTGCCTACCCAGCGGGGCCATCGAACCAGATCGCGAAGTCGCACTGGAGTGCCGGCACGCATCACAGCATTCCGGCGTACCCGGGCTGAGGCCCTCAAGGCTGAGGCCGTCATCGCGCCCGAGCAGGGTCTGTGCTGCACGCTGTCCGGACGGGAGTGGTACGACCTCTATGGCAGGTGCTACTGCGCACCGGCCAATCAGCGCTGCGCGAGCTCCAGTTCTGCTGCCTCGAAGACGTGGTCTCAGTCATACTGTGACATGGACAGCGATGCCGAAGCGGAGATTGGTGACGCGGCTGCGCGATTGTCGTTGATCGTCGACGAGGCGTATCGGCGGAACGCCTCTCGACTGCTCCACGAGGATGTCATCGCACTTGCCGCGCTGGTCGATGCTGCGGGCGTGCGTGATCTCGGCGACGGCCGTCTCGCGGTGCGGCCGCACGCGCTCATCCCCGCCTTGTGCTACCACTTCCTCGTCGGTGTCCTGTCCGGATCGAACGAAAGTTACGAGCGGTCATCACACCTGCGGGTGACGTTGAACGTGGTTGCCGAGGTGCGTAGCGACCTGAGCGAAGCCGCCGCGGAACTGCGAAACCATCACGGTGCGTTACTTGATCAGGTGGCGGCGGCCCACTATCTCAGCCACGTCCCCGGATGCGACGACGGTCACTTGGACCGGGCGGGTCAGCTTGCCCGCTGGGGGATGGGGCTCTCCCCGGGAACGCCCACATGGAGGAGCGCTGTCCGCACCTTCCTGGCTGTCGCCAAGACCTCGTCCGAGGAGGGCGGTGACGCCGTCCTGCTGGAAGAAGCGATCGAACTGGGTCGCTCGCAGTTTCGAAGGATCGCCGAACCCGGCGCCGTTATCGATGATGTCGACGTCGACTTGCTCTCCAACTTCGGCGCCTGTCTGCGTGCTCGCAACGAGCTCATGGAGGACGACGAGTCGTTGACCGAGGCCGTGAACGTCTTGACGATGGCGATCCGGATCGGTTCCGGGCGGCCGGGCGAGGCGCTGGCCCGGCTGAATCTATCTCAGGCAATGTACGTGCTGGCCGACTCCCAAGACGACCCGGCGGTGGCTCAGGAAGCATTCGCCCACGTGTTCCTTGCCGCGCGAATGGTCGGGCCTTCCGACTGGCAACGCCACCGGTACCTGCGAGCGCTCGGTGACGGGTGGATGCGGCGCGCGGACGACGAGCCCGAGGCGCCGCTGAAAGCCGCCCGCGCCTACGCCGAGGCGTTGCGTACCGCGCCCGAAGACCGCCGCGGGCTGCTTGTGTCCTTGGCCGACAGCGTTCACCGTGCCTATGTCACGGACCTGGCGGATCCCGCACCCATCGAGCTGATCAGCAGTGTCCGGGAGATGATCCACGACGGCTGGGTGGCAGACGGCCTGTTCGCGGAGCACCTGGCGAACGCGGTCGCGGCAGGAGAAGACCAGGCGCAGCTCGACGTGGCGCTTGAACATGCGCAGAGTTGCACGGAGCTGAGCGGGCGTCATCCCAGCATGCTGACGCTCCTCGGCTTCAGCCTCGCCCAACGCTTCCATCACACAAGCCTTGCCGCCGATGGCGAGCGGGCTGCGAGCGTACTCCGTGAAGCAGTCGAGGCCTCTACCGACGCGACAACCACCATCCAGAACGCATGCCACCTCGCCTCCGTCGTCAACAGGATTTACAGCCTCGCGGACGACATCGCTCTTCCGGATTCCTACCTCGGCACGCTGCGTACCGTGCAGGAGGCCATGCCCGGTCCCAATACGGACAAGGCTTTGGCCATGTCCCTCAGCGCCCGCTTCCGCCGGCTGCGAAACCCAACAGACCGTGCCGAGGCAATCGCACTGTTGCGTGGAGTGCTGCAGGTGACGCCCGAAGACGCGCAATCACTGCGGCAACTGTGGTCCCTCCTGGTCAGCAGGAATGACGAGGCGGAACCATCCGCCGAAGACGCGGCCGAGGCGCTTGAGGTGGCCTGGAAGCTCCGGCGCGGCGATCCGGCTGAACCGGAACATCTGGAGTTGCTCGTGACGACCGCCCTGGTCGCCGGAGCTTTCCAGGAGCACATAGACGCCCTTCGAGGGGTGCTCGACGAACTGCACCTCCATCTGCCCGGACCACCGTGGAACCCCGAACAGCTGCACACCTTGATCAGCAAGGTGCACCTTCTTGAACTGGTCTTCGAGGAGACCGGAGACGGACAGGCGCTGACCGAAGCAATCGGCCTGGCGCGTCAGCTGGCCGAGCAGCCCGTGCTTTCGCCCACCATGCAAACAGAGGCCCGCACGGCTCTCGCCCAGGCACTCTTGCGACGCTTTGAGTTCAACGGCAGCAGGGCCGAACTGGAGGAAGCCATCGCACTACTCCGAGTAGGAGCCGAGAACTCCTCGGACGCCGATCGGCGGTCGCACGGTCTCCCGGCTGGTGAGCTGGACGCCGACCTGCACGCGGGCACCGGCTTCTCCTTAGCCCAGCAACGCCTCGCCCTGGGCACCGGGCTCACTGATCAGTACGTGATCACCGGGGCGGTCGCCGACCTGGACGATGCCGTCACCCTGTTCACCCGCGTCCTCGAGGACCCGCCCGCCGACGCAAGGGCGACCGCGCTGGGCAACCTCGGCCTCGCCCTGCAGCTGAGGGCGCAGCACCACCGCGACCCCGACGACCGCAGACGGGCGTATGAGGCATGCAGGAACGCTGTCACCCTGACGCCGCCCGGACACCGCGAGCGTCCACGGCGCCTCATCCAGCTCGCCACGGCGGCGATGGCGCTGGCGCGGTCGCAAGAGGGTGGTGCCGAGCAGACACGTGCCTGGGCCGACCTGGCGGTGACAGCCGCACGCGAGGCACTGGCCACCGCCCCGGACGGGCACAGCGAGGAGTTGCGTTACATGCAAGCGCTGGCCATGGCACTGCTGATACGACAGGAGACCGCCGCCGACGACGTCGACTTCGCCGAGGCCATGCATACGTACGCTCACGTGGTGGACAGTACCGAGCCGGGACACACACAGCATGCCGTCGCGCTGCTCAACCTTGCCGAAGCGCACCTGCGCCGGGGTGCGGGAGCCGACGGATCGGACGGCGCCCTGGAATCGGCCGCGTCGTACGCGCGGCGGGCGGCGGCCTCGGAAGAGGCGGGCTGGTCGCACCACGCCCAGGCCCGCATCCTCCTTTCACGGGCGTTGCAAGCACTCGCGCAGGGCACCGACCGAGCCGTCTACATCCGGGAGGCCGCAGGCCATCTTCGCGACGCGGCCCAGGCACCGACCGGCCCCCCGGATCACCGCCTGGAAGCAGCAGTGCGCTGGGCAGCGCTGGAGGAAGAAGCACAGCGATGGCACAAGGCGCTCCAGGCGTGGGCGACTGCTGTCGAGCTGTTGCCGATCGCGGTGTGGTTCGGGCTCGACCGAGCGCTTCGCGAGGCCCACCTGCGCCGCTACGAGGGGGTGGCCCGGCAGGCCGGCGCTGCCGCTCTCGATGCGGGACGGCCGGACAGTGCCGTGATCTTCCTCGAGCAGGGACGGAACGTACTGTGGGCGGGGCTGCTGCGTACCCGCACCAGTTTGGATGACGTTCGCGCGACTCACCCCGAGCTGGCCCAGGCGCTGGAGGATGTGCGCGGCCGGCTGGATGCACTGGACCGTGCCGCCGAGTTGGCGGCCCACACGCTCCGGCCCGGGCCGAAGGACGTCTGACCCGGGCGTGTTGCCCCGGCAGCGGGGGTGCTCCGCGCTTTGCCTCAAATCCCTTCCTCGCGTACGGATTTCGGGCGACCATGGCAGCTGCACTGCCAGTGTGGGAAGGATCGTGCCGCATGTCCGATTCCAGGTCGGTCGCCGATGAGCGCATGGCTCTCGCTCGGGAGTGGGACATGCTCGTGGATGCGGTCCGTTCTGCCGGGCACGACGATTTCCTGCGCCCGCCCCCGCTGTACACGCTCCTGCAGGCAGCCGCCGACGGCCCCGTCGTGACGGTCAACGTCAGCGAGCGTCGATGTGATGCCTTGATCACCCGCACCTCGGGCGTGACGCCTTGCCCCTTGCCGGAACTCACATGGCAGGACGTCCGAGAACACGCCCACACCTACCTACGCGTGCTGGCAAGCGTGGACAGCGCCATGCTGGCTCTGTTCCGTATCCGCGCCCGATACGACGACGGTGACCAAGGCCCGGATGTGATCCGCCAGTACACGCAGGCCAAGGCAGTCCTGCAAGCCGCTGAGCGACGGCGGGACGACATGCTCACCGAAGTCCTGCAGTGGCTGTGGCAGACCGTCGCACAGCCAGTCCTGGACGAACTGGGTTTCTCCGGCCCGCCGACGCCCGGCCAAATGTGGCCACGCGTGTGGTGGTGCCCCACCGGGCCGCTGACCCTGCTGCCCTTGCATGGAGCAGGTCACCACGACGAGCGGGGGAGGGCAGAGGGACGCAGCGTGCTGGACCGTGTGATCTCCTCCTATACCCCGAGTCTGCGGGCCCTGGCCGACGCGCGTCGCCCCGCCGCGGCGGACGGCCCGGACGCGCGCATGCTCATCGTCGCCGTCCCCGATCCACCGGACCAGGTGCCATTGGAAGAGGCGGCGCGCGAACGCGACCTGCTGTGCGAGCTGTTCGCATCGACGCACACCCTGCTGCAGGGTGCGGATGCGACCGTGACAGCGGTGCGCGAGTCGTTGTCCCGCAGCCGGTGGGCACATTTCTCCTGCCACGGAGGCCAGAACCTCGGCGACCCTTCCCGCGGCGGACTGGTCCTCAACGACGGCATGCTCACCATCGCGGACATCGGCGCCGGACAGCATGACGGGGACTTCGCCTTCCTGTCGGCCTGCATGACGGCCGTCGGCGGACTACTCCTACCCGACGAGGCCATCACCCTGACGGCGGCCATGCACCTGACGGGATACCGACACGTGATCGGCACGCTGTGGTCAGTGCACGACCGGCCCGCCGCCGACATCGCAGCCCTGGTGTACACCCGGCTCACCGCCGCCGGCACCTTCGATCCTGCCGACTCCGCACGTGCCCTGCACGAAGCGGTCCGGCATCTGCGCACCACCGAGCGGCTGCCCGTGGCCGCATGGCTGCCCTTCACCCACACCGGCCCCTGACCGGCCGCTCGCACGCGACACAGGAGACTCCAATGCCCGACCGCGCCGAAGAGACAGAAACGGCAACAGGCTCCGCCGCCGAATACCGGGAGGTGACACACCCCAACTACGCGCGGAAGGTGTCCGAGACCTTCACCATCGAGGAGGGGGAGCCAGGAAGCCGGATCCTGCGCGGGCCATGCCCCCGGTGCGGCACCGTCATCGACATCCCCATCGTCCATGCTGTCTTCCGGCTGGCGGTCGAGGACACACTGGGGGCCACCCGGGCCTTGTGGAGCCGCCGGCGTGAGGCCGCGCCCGCCCCTCAGGTCGAACCGATGATGTGCACCTGCGAGGACCCCCACCCCGGACGGCCGCAGGACTATGTCGGGTGCGGAGCGTACTGGACCCTGACCATCGCACCGCCGGGAGAGAACCCGACGGCACCCGGCCGGCCGGGCACGGGCGCGTGAGCGGCGACCCCCGGCTGTCGCCCGGGCCCACCCCCGCCACCCCCGATGACCTGCGCGCCGCTCAGGAACGTGACCGTCTTCTGCGGTCAGAACTACCGCGAGTTCGGGAAGCCGCCACCGCGTGGCGCAACGGCCTTGGCGCACTGCTCGCCGGACTCATCGGATTCGGCCTGGTGAAGGGGCGTTCCGACATCGGACAGATCGCGCCCGGCTGGGCAGTGGCCGTGGGATGTCTGCTACTGGGCGCCTTGCTCCTGGGAGCCGTCGGCGCCCTCCTGCTGGTAAGAGCAGCTCACGGCAGTCCCCTGCGCGGACCGGTTCGAAGCCCTCAACCCGCTCGTATCGCGGATCACGTAGAGGCACTGGCCGCCGCAAAGGCCCTGCGCCGGGGGGTGGTGGCGACGCTCGGATGCACCGCGCTGCTCGTCCTGGCGGTGGGCACCACTTGGTACGGACCGGAACGCGCGGAAGCGTCCCTCCGCGTCGAGACGTCGGCAGGCCAGGTCTGCGGCTCGGTCGTCCGGCTCAGCAAAGGCCTCCTCGTGCTGAAAACCACCGCCGGTGAGAGAACGGTGGACCTGCGCACCGCAGAAGGTCTTCAAGCCGTCGACGCCTGTTGAACCACGATCGTGTGAGGCCCACCTCACGTGGCGCCGCTGAGCCGCTCCCGCCTCGCGGTCGCGGCGGCCAGTCTGCTGTCCGTGGCCGCCGGGTGCTCCGCCGTGCGCAGCCGCGTCCACACCATGAGGGACTCTTCGGTGATCACGCTGGCCGGTTCGGTATCGCCACTCATGATCAGGCACTCACCCAGCAGATCGAGCAGATACCCAAGCCAGTGCTGCTCTGCCTCATCGGTCCACAGGCGCCGCGCCAGAAGGATGCCCTCTTCGAGGACCTCACGGCACGCGGGGAGGCGCCCAAGGACCATCAGACCGATGCCCAGATCACGCAGCGCCATCGGCAGATACGGCTCATACCGCGGCGCATCAGCACCTGCGGCGTCCCGCAGAGAGGCGACCACCGCCTCCTTGACAGACACGGCCTCCTCCCACAGCGAGGCAGCCATCTGTCCGTCCCGCGCCAACCGCATCGCGGCTCGCACAAGGAGATCATGGAGCCGGTCCCGGGCACCCAGGAGCCGGTCTCGCGCCTGTGGACCGGAAGCCGACACCTGTGCTCCGGCGAGGACCTCAACCTGCTGCCGGGCAGCTTGCAGGGCACCGTCCAAGTCATCGGCCTGGCTGAGGAGCGCGGCGAACTGTCCCAAAGCGGCGGCCCACTGCTCAAAGCCTTCCTCTTCGTGGCTCTCCCGGGCCCGGAGCTCAAGGGCGCTCACCGCTTCCCGCAGTGCGGCTACAGCGTCTCGGAACCGGCCCATGCGTGCGAGGACCGCGGAGCGCTGCCTCAGCAGGTTGGGAAGCAGGTCATGCCTCGGTTCCGGGCTGCCGGGCAAGCAACGGCACAGGGACTCGGCGAGCTCCACGCGGGCGAGTGCCTGCTCGAGGTCATCGGAATGCTCGAGCGCCTGACTGAGCTCCAGCAACACGGCAATGCGTGAGATGGAGCCGGTATCGGAGAGGATATCGAACGTGCGTAGCGCCTGCTCGAAGTATGCGATGCCGTGTCGAGTGCTTCCGATGGCACACGCCATACTGCCGGTCACAGACAGCACTTCGGCGAGCTCGCCGGTGTAGTTCGCAGGCTCGGTGGCGGCGAGGTCCTCCAGGAGCCCGACCAGCTCGTCGTGGACGGCCAGCGCTTCCTCATAACGACGCAAACGTGACAGCACACGCCCCTTCATGCGGAGCAGGCGCGCCAGCCACGCTCTTGGCAGCCCGGCACCACCGACAGGCTGCGTGTCGTACAACTCGAGGGCCGCGTCAATGGCTTCGGTCGCCTCGTCGAGGTGACCGCTCAGGGAGAGCCACAGACCACGATTAGCCAAAGCATTGCCGAGATCCACCCGCCAGGACTCCTCGCCCCCAGCCACGAGGTCGCCCATGATTTCAATGCCTTGGGCCCCGAGGGCGAGCGCCCGCTCATGGTTCTCCATGCCACCCAGCTGCTCACTCGCCAGAATCAAGGCGGCAGCGAGATGGGGCGCACCCTCGTCGGGGAAGTCCTCGTGGAACTCGGTCAAGACCTCCACTGCTTCGGCGTGGGCCGTCACACTGCGCTCGGTCTCGCCGAGACCATCGTGCAGGTCCGCGAGCCGTTGCAACGTGGTCGCGAGATCAAGAGAGTGATGGGGCAGTCGCTTGCGCAGTCTCCTGCGTACCTCAGCTTCGGCCAATGCGGCGTCGACCGCTTCCTGCACATGGCCTGCGAGCGTCAGATAACGACCCTTCGCGGCCAGGACGGCGACGAGGTCCTCGTCGTAAGCCTCCGGATTGGAGCGAGCCAGGCGGCCGTAGAGCCCGGCGGCCTCATCCATGGGCGCCAAGGCCTGCTCGGCACCGCCCAAATGACCGACGATGGTGGCACGGTGCGACAGGGTGCGGGCGAGGCCGATGTTGTGGACGGCCGGCGCCATCCGCGCCAGCCGCCGATACATCTCGACGGCTTCGCGAGAGGCAGCCTCGGCGTCGTGCCAGCGGTCGTTCTCGGTCTGGCGCACCGCGAGGTTCGACAGGGACCGGGCCAGGTCGCTCTCGTGTGTCCCAGGCGAGCTTTCGACCAGACGGCGCCTGATCAGCACCGCCTCTTCCTCGGCTGTCAGTCCCTCCGCCGGATTGCCGCTCTCCGCCAGCTGTATGCCCAGATTGGACAGCGAGGCGGCCAGATCGGGTTCGTAGAACGGATCGGTGGCCGCCAGTCGCCGCCAGATCTCGTTGGCCTCGCGTTCGCTGGAGAGGGCCTCCAGATGACGGCCCTCGCCGCGCAGATGCAGCCCGAGGTTGCTGAAGGCGGTGGCGGCGACGACGTACGTCTCTGGATCACAGGCCAATGTGTTGCGTGAAGGGTCAGACGGAAGCAGAGGCCTCGCGGTCCGCACCGCGTCCTGCGCCGCCGTGATGCCCTCGGCGCGTCGGCCGAGTTTCATCAAGTGGGTGCCCAGGACGGTCAAGGCCATCGCGAGCGTGCGGATCTCCCGCTGCGACGGGTGGGCCGCGCGGCCGCGCAGCAGTGCTACGGCCTCGTGGGCCGCGGCTGCCGCGGATTCCATGCGCCCCATCTCACCGAGCCACGCCCCGAGGAAGTGCAGTGCCTCTGCCAAGCCGACGGTGTGCTCCGGTGCAGATGCCACCACGCCCCGCCACAGCGTCACTGCGTGGCGCGCTGTCGTCACTGCCTCGGCGTAATGCCCGTCACGTCCCTGCCGCAAGCTGAGTGCCGTGTACGCCGCTGCCTGACCAGCCGCATCGTCGGCAGCGCCCGCCGGCCCGGGAACGACAGGCTCGCCTAACACGCCTGGGCCTCTCGCCGTCCCGCAGCGGGAAGGCTCACACAGTCCTCGCAGCTGTCCTGGTCACGATCCATGAGCCCCCTTCAGATCACCACCAGTATGCCCCGACTTCCCCTTTTAACCTATGACTTGTATGCCAGTACTCCAGTCTGACGTCGCGATCTTGTGGCCGCCAGGGCGGGAACGGGTAAGGCCACTACCTGGTCATCGGTTGGTGCGTGGACAAACGAAGATCGTGCGGTGGCCGCGGGCCATGGCGTAGACCCTGCCCCGCTGGCGGGAGACGTTCGACCACTGATCGTGGAGCTACCGGCTTCGTGAAGCAGGGCCACGCCTCGGCGGGAGTGCAGCGCCGGTACACCGGCACCGCCGGGCGCATCGAGAACTCCCAGGTGGGTGTATTCCTCGCCTACGCCACGAGCCGGGGCGGGTGCCGGCCGCCCGGTGACTGGGGCGGTGCCGTACTGTCCCGTGAAGCTGTGGCGAGTTGTTGGTGCTGGTGCTCTCGCGCCTGACCTTCAGGATGGCTGGACCTCGTCGAAGAGGGCGAGGGCCGCGGAGGGGTCCGGGCTCACCAGGCGTTCCAGGCCGGCCGTCGTGATCTTCGCCCACCTGCCGGCCCGTGCCCACATCTGTTCCTCGAAGGCGCGGACGGCCTCGTCCGGATCTCCGGAGCCGGTGGCGATGGACTCGGCGAGTTCGGCGCCTTCCAGCATCGCGAGGTTCGCGCCCGCCCCCAACGGGGGCATCAGATGGGCGGCGTCGCCCATGAGCGTCACCCCGGGGACGTGGGTCCAGGTGTGGGACACGGGCAGGGTGTAGAAGGGGCGGTGGACGAAAGCGGTGCCGTGCCGGAGCAGGTCGAGGACGGGAGCGGCCCAGCCGTCGAACAGAGCCGACAGGCTCGATCGCACGGCCTCGGCGTCGGTCAGGTCCAGGTTCGTGTGCCAGTCCAGCGGCGCGCGGAACTTGGCGTACACCTTGACGTGGCCGCCGCTGTTGCGCTGGGCGACGAGGGAGCGGTTCACGCCGTACGCGGCCATGGAACCGTCGCCGATCAACCGGGCGAGGTCGGGGTGGCGGGTGTCGACGTCGTCGAGGGAGGTCTCGACCGAGGTGACGCCGGTGTAGTGCGGCGTCACCGACGAGACTGCCGGGCGGACCCGGGACCAAGCGCCGTCCGCGCCGATCACGAGGTCGAACGTCTCCTGTCGCCCGTCCGCGAAATGGACCAGCACGCCATCCCGGGTCCCTGGCACCACCTGCGTCACGCTCCGGCCCCACTGGACGTCGAGAGGGCCGAGCAGCAGGTCGCGGAGTTGCCCGCGGTCGATCTCGGGGTTGGCCCGGTCATCCGGACGGGGGCGCCAGTCGCGCAGGACGGCCCCGTCCGCGTCCAGGATGCGCATGGCCTGCCCCTCGGGGCGAGACAGCGCATGGAACTCCGCCAGCAGCCCCGCCTTGTCCAGCGCGAGCTGGCCCAGGCCTTCGTGTAGATCCAGCGTGCCGCCCGGGGGCCGGGCGTCGGGGGCGGGATCGCGTTCGAGGACGGCGACGGGGTGGCCGTGGCGGTGCAGCACACGGGCGAAGGCAAGTCCGGCAGGGCCGCCGCCGACCACTGCGATGCGATGTCTCATGTCGATACACCGTATTGTCGCGTGACGCTGTATCGCAACAGTACAGTGTGACCATGACTGTGTGGGACCGGCCGGAGCCGCCGGCTCGCCCCGTGGCGCTCGACCGGGAGCGGATCGTCGCCGCCGCCATCGCGCTGGCCGACGAGGGCGGGCTGGAGGCGGTGTCGTTGCGCAAGGTCGCCGCCCGGCTGAACGCAGGCCCGATGCGGCTGTACGGATACATCTCCACCAAGGAGGAGCTGTTCGACCTCATGGTGGACGAGGTCCAGGCCGAGATCCTCCCCGAGGAGCAGCCCGGTGACTGGCGGGAGGCGCTGCGCATTCTCGCCCACCGGACCAGGCAGGCCGCTCTCCGTCACGAATGGCTGGCCGACCTGCTCGGCGGCCGCCCGACCCTGGGCCCGAACGGCCTCGCCGTGACCGAGGCCACGCTGGCCGCGCTCGACGGTCTCGCCGACGTCGACACCGTCATGCGCGCTGTGGAGACCGTCAGCGCCTACTTCACCGGCGCGATCAGGCGCGAGATCGCGAACCTGCGGGCCGAGCGCGCCACGGGCCTGTCCAAGCGCGACTGGCAGCGCGCCTCCGGCCCGCATGTGACGAGGATGTTGGCCACGGGCCGCTTCCCGGCGCTGGCCAAGGCGGTGTACGACGGCACGGACGTGGACGCCGAGGCATCCTTCGCGACCGGCCTGGACTGGGTCCTCGACGCCGTGGCCGTCAAACTCACCCGGCCGCCGGCGTGACGCTTTGCTCCTGACCGAGCGTCAGCAGTGCACACGATCCGCCGGATCTCGCTGTCGAACCGCGGGAACGGGGTGAACTCCTCCCAGAACGTCCGACTCTCGCCCCGCCGACCGCGGCCGGCAGCACCGCACGCCATGGTCCCGCTCGGTGACTACGGGTGCAGCTTCTCGCCCTTCGCCAGCATGGCCACGTACTTCTCGATCCGGCGCGCCCGGGTCTCGGCCTTCTTGGCGTCTTGGACCCGGTACAGGATCGCGTAGCGGTTCTGCCGGTCCAGCGTCTCGAAGAACTCCGCCGCGGCCGGGTCGGCGGTCAGGGCCGCCATCAGGTCGTCCGGCACCACGGCGGTCCTCGCACCGTCGTAGGCCGCTTCCCAGCGGCCGTCCGCCTTGGCGCGGTCGACCTCGGCCTGCCCCGACGGATGCATCCGGCCCTGCTCGATCAGGGCGGCCGCCTTGTCCCGGTTGACCTTGGACCACTTGCTCCTCGGCTTGCGCGGGGTGAACCGCTGGAGCCACCACTGGTCGTCGAACGCGGCCTTCTGGCCGTCGATCCAGCCGTAGCAGAGTGCCACGTCGAGCGCCTGGGCGTAGTCCAGCGCGACGATTCCGGGGCCCTTCTTGCGAAGCTTGAGCCAGACGCCGGGCGAGACGGCGTGGTTCTCGCCCAGCCATGCCCGGAATGCCTCGGCGGATTCGAATACGACGATCTCCAAGTCCTGAGTCACCCGAGCAGCGAACCACACCCGGCCGATTGTCATAACGGATTCGGGCAAGGCCCGGATGCAGGATGCCCGGGGTCACCGTGGGCGGGGACTGTCACCTCCGGTACCGCTGTGCCACTGCCGTGAAGGCGGCCTTGGGTTCCCATGCCATGTCGGGGTAGGTCTGCCCCCGGCGCCCTTCGAGGAGTTTCACGATGCCCAGGCCGGCCCGGTCCAGGTCCTCCCTGGGGTCGCCGTCCGGGCGGTGCGGGTAGCCGGGCAAGGCGAACAGGAACACGAACGCGCTGTCCACGCCCTCGGTCTCGAAGATCTCCAGCAGTTCGCTCAGGTATGCGGCCTGGCCGGCCTCGTCACGCTCGTATATCCCGTTCAGCCGTACGGGGGCCCTGGTTTCCGGGTCGTGCTCGACCACTTCCAGCACCCGTCCACCGCGGTCTCCCGCGCCGCGGTAGGCCGCGGTGCCGAACCCGGTGACAGCGAGCGGCTTCGGACCTCGGGCCAGGGTGCGCACCGCGTCCCGGAACCGGTCGGCGACCTCGGCGGAGCGGATCAGCTCGAACGTCGCGATGTCGAAGGGAGTCCAGTCGACCTGCTCGAACTGGATGGACGCGTAGGTGAGCTTGCCCTGGAAGCGCTCGCGGACCGTGGCCGCGGCGTCACGGAGGAACGCGTTGATGCGCACGCCGAGTTCGCGCATCGCTTCGGCCCGCCGCTCGGGCCGGCTTATCAGCTGCTCGACCCGCTCCTCGGGGCTCGCTCCGGGCAGGAACCCGCGGTTCATCACGCTCAGCTCGACCCCGGTGACGAACACGACGGTGGCCCCCTGCTGCCGCAGCCGTTCCGCTCGCCCGGCGCAGTCGCGGAAGAGCGCGAGGATCTGCTCCGGATCCAGCTCCAGGGGATAGGGCGAGAACCAGACCTCCAGGCCGAGCTCGGCGGCGGCGCGGGCGGCCGGCTCCAGTCGGTCCGGGTCGCCGCCGATGATCTGGACCGCGTTGCAGTGCAGGTCGTCGCGGATGATGGCGAGCTCGCGCCGGACCACCGCGGGATCGAAGTGCTCGCGGGATGTGCGGCCGTCCACGACGAATCCGGTGTCGTAGGTCATTCCTCTTGCCCGCATCATGACGTCCTCTCTGCCGGTCTCAGGCGAGTCGAGGCTGACAGGGAAAGTGCGTGCACGCAAGTTTGCGTGCACGCAGGCTGTGTGGAACGCTGAGGCCGTGACGACACCACCACCAGGGCTGCGGGAGCGGAAGAAGCAGGCCACACGCGAGGCGCTACGCGAGGCGGCGCTGCGCCTCGCCATGGAGCGCGGACCGGACCAGGTGCGGGTCGAGGACATCGCCGACGCGGCCGGGGTCTCGCCGCGCACCTACAACAACTACTTCGCCAGCCGCGAGCAGGCGATCGTCTCCGCTGTCACCGCGGACCGGGAGGCGCGGATCGCGGCGGCGGTCGCGGCCCGGCCCGCAGGAGCGCGCCTGGCCGACGCCATCACCGAAGCAGTGGTCGAGCAGTACACGAACACCGGTGAGCGCCGGCACGAGGCGCTGTTGCTGATCACCACCCGCACCGCGCTGCGCGACGCGTTCCTCGGTACCACCGCCGGCATCGAGCCTCCTCTCGCGACGGTGATCGCCGAACGCCTGGGTGACGCCGGAGCGCAGACAGCCCGCGTTCTCGCGGCAAGCGTGGCCGCGGCGGTTCGCATCGCGCTGGAAGGCTGGCTCCAACCGGCCGGGAACGCAGAGACCGCCGGGAGTTTCGGCACCGGAGGACTCGTCGTGCCTTCCGGCTCACTACCCGACCGACTCCGCGCGGCGCTGGCCGCGCTCGCGCCCGCGTTCGACGCCGCCGAGCGACACACCCGGCCGTGAAGTCGACCCACCTGAGTGCTGTGCGGCGATGCCGAACGAGGCTGCCGGCCCCCCCGCCTGGTGCGCAGGACGAGCTATGCCCTTGGTCACGACGGACGCTTCGGTGGTGGCGGGCAGAGTGCGTGTACGGGACACCGCGACCACCGCGGTCTGCGTGTCGGTGCGGAGAATAATCCGGGGAGCGGAGGCCCGTGCGGTGTTACGGTCGGGCCCGTGAGCTGGCTTCCCGATGACTTCGTCCACCCCGTCCTGGTTCCGCTGCCGGGCGGCGGCCATCACCTGCGGCCGATCCGGGAGGCGGACACCCCGCTCGACTATCCGGCCGTGATGGGCTCGCGCGAGCGGCTGTGGAGCATCTTCGGCCCGGCCTGGGGCTGGCCGGCGGCCACCATGACGTATGAGGCCGACCAGGCCGACCTGTTGCGGCACGAGAAGGAGATCGCCGCACACCAGTCGTTCAACTACGCGCTGTTCGACGCCGCGGAGACGGCCCTGCTCGGCTGCGTCTACATCGACCCTCCGGAGAAGGCCGGCGCGGACGGCGAAATCTCCTGGTGGGTGGTGGACGAGCTGGTGGGCAGCGAGGTCGAGCAGGCCCTGGACGCGCTGGTCCCGCGGTGGATCGCCGCCGACTGGCCGTTCGAGCAGCCGCGCTTCATCGGCCGCGACATCTCCTGGTCGCGCTGGCTCGCCCTGCCGGCGCACGCCGACGCGTAACACCCGGAACGCCCCCTCCGGCGGGGCTCCAGCCGGGGGGTGGTGTGTCTGCCCTGGGTCCGAGGGGGACCCAGTCGGTGCTTCGCACCGGCGCCGATCGGCCGCTTGCGGAGCCTGGACGCATGCCTGGCCTGGTGCCGTTCGTGCCGCAACGGGTCCAGCTCGGCGACGAGTTCAGCGATCACGCCGGCCGACAGGTCCCACTGTTCCCGGGGCGGCGGGGGAGAGAAGGCGCGGCGGCGAGGGACGGTCGTCATGCCAGCCATGCTCCGTCGCGCATGATGACTCTGCCGCGTAGTTCCGGCTCGCCGCGCCACGCGCGCACAGTCCTCGGGACCACGCGTACATACAGAAAGGGACCCTCTTCCCCGCGCGGATCCCACCCGAACTTGTCGGCGAATGCCTCCGCCGCGCCTGCGGGCACCTCCTGGTCCGGGAAGCATTCCGCCTCACCCTGGAGAAGCACCACGTCGAAGGTGTCCGGTAGCGCCAGGTGTACGCGCGGCTGCGTGCGGACGTTTCGGGCAGTCACGGAAGTGGCACTGGTGCACATCCACACTGCTCGCCCATCCCACAGGAACCACAGCGGCACCTGGTGCGACCCGCGAACAGGGTGCGCCGTCGACACCCAGACATCCCGCTCGACAACCAGCCGCTCCAGAGCGTCGCGTATACGCTCGGTCGTCCGGCGACGAACGATTCCCGTGGGCTCCATGAGGACCGACCCTAGCCAAGCAGGCGCGAACCGCGCCTGAGGCGCGGGACCTACTCCCAGCGACCGATGAATCCGTCAGCCACTGTCCCGGCAGGCTGGCGACCTCGAAGCCGCCGCGCTCACTCCCGTTCCGCGTCCGGCACACGGCCCGGGCCGGGGCGCCGGGCGCCTCCCCAGCCGCCGGGTCAGGCCGTGGAGGCGGCCGCGTTGAGGGCGTCCAGGGCTGAGCTCTGCCGTGAGGCGTCGGCGGAGTCGAACGGGCCCTGCCACAGCGAACCCAGCCGATCTGCATCGTCGCGGTCATGTGCCCAGACCGAGTCGGCGTCGCGTTTGATGAGCGTGCGGTACGCGGGCCGGTGCGCGATGTCGTTCAGATAGGCGAGGTTGCGGGAGAAGACTCCCTTGAACTGCGTCTGGTCGCCGTCGCAGTCGCCCGGGGACGGGTCGCAGGGTTCGACGAGGATGCCGTTGGCGTCGGTCAGGTGTTCCACGGAGGCGTCCGCGATGGCTTCGGCCTCCCGCAGGTAGGACGGCTGGTGAGTGATCTTGAACAGGTCCGTCAGACCGCCGACGATCACACCCTGGTTGTAGGTCCAGGTGGTCTGGCCGTTGTTCCGGCACGTGGACGCGTCCAGACCGTCGTTGACCAGATGGGAGGAGTTGATCAGCCCGCTGTGCTGGAACCACGCCCACTCGCGCAGGGCCCATGACAGGTAGGAGCGGTCACCCGTGCGCTCATTCAGCCGCGCCGCGAGGGTGAGGAACAATTCGTTCGAGACGGCGTTCTTGTAGTTCCTGGACACGTTCCACCACACCCCGCCTCCGCAGGTGGAGTCCCAGCCGTGTGTCATCTGCGAGAAGATCGTCTTCGCCGTGGCCAGGTACCGGGGGTCCCGGGTGAGGTCATAGGCGTTCACCCAGGTCAGCGCCCACCAGCCATCGTCATCGTAATAGTCGTCGAGGAAGCGGCCGGGTGGGTAGGTGGACGCGGCCTTCGCGAACGTGGTGGAGATATCGCCGAGATGGGCTTTCGACCCGGTGGCCCGGGTGGAGTCGATGACGGCGTTCAGGGCGTTGGCTGCCTGCCACCAGCCGGTGGTCTCGAAGAGCCCCGAGGCGGGGTTGTACCACCGCTGCAGCGCGAGGGCCGCGGCCCGGGCGTCGGCAGCATAGACGTTCACCGGTCCGGCGGCGCGTGCCGACGCCGCGCCCATCCCGACTGTGGCGACGAGGATGCTCAGCACCGTGCACAGGTGGGTGAACGCGCGTGTCGCCTTGCTCATCGTGCCTTCTTCCGACGATTGATCGGGACAGGATCGGGGGCATGGCTCGTCTTGTGGCGGCATCGGGGGTCGCGCCAGGGCCGCGCGGTCGACGGTGCCGGGCACGTCATATGGCGCAGGAGGGAACCGGCCCGAGCAATCGGCGAGTCGGTGCCGACGGCCGCATTCGCGGTATCGCTTGGGCGGATTGGTGCGGCAACCGGGAGGTTCCTTTTCTCTTGCTCATCCGGGCGAATGCGATGTGACGGAATATTCTGGCGGTATTGCTACAGCGAACGTGCCCGTTGACGTCATAGGGAACACCGCTCGATCGGATGAGCGACGGTTACGAGGGTTGACCGATGTGCCGGCGCGTCGCAGCGTTCCTCGACGCGGTCCTGACCTGCCGGGGCATCTGGCGCGACGGCCCCCGTCCCCTGGGCTCGACGCGGGCGTGTCGGTCGACTGCGGAGTCGTCGTGCAGACCCACCTCTTCCATGACCGGCTGATGAGGATGGTCCGGGATTGATGTGGGCGCCGGAGTGACGCTCGGCCCTCGCTCGATCGCCCTGCTGGGTTCCACGCTCGGCGAGAACGCGGTGATCGGCCTGTGCGCGCCAGCCGCGTGAGCTCGGGCAGCCATGGCCGGCGCACGCACGGCCCAACTGCCGCTGGGCCGAACGGGTGAAGCTTGACACGGTCGGGCGCGTGCCTTCGCGCGTCACGGCCTTTCGCTCCCCGGGCTCGGGCACGATCGGAACGGTCGCGCCGTAGCCGGAAGCAGCCGTGCGGACGGGCGCGCCGAGGCGGCCAACGGACCGAGGGGGGTCTCCACGGGGATGTCCGACGTCACATTGCCGAGCCCGACGTTCTGGGTGCTGCGCAAGCTTCCCCATGTCACGGTGGCGTTCTGGGCGCTGAAGACCGTCGCGGTCACCCTGGGCGAGACGGCCGGGGACCTGCTGGGGATCACCTTCAAACTCGGTTACGTCCGGACCGCATTGATCTTCCTCGTCTACTTCCTCGCCGTCGCCGCCGCCCAGTTGCGCGCCCGGCGGTTCCGCCCGGCCCTGTACTGGGCGGTCATCCTGGGCACCAGCATGGTCGGCACCGAGATCTCCGACTTCATGAACCGCGGGTTCGGACACGGCAGCGCACCCGAAGGAATCGGCTACGCCTGGGGCGCAACCATCCTCACCAGCGTTCTGCTGATCGTCTTCGTGGTGTGGTGGCGCACCGGACAGACCTACGACGTGGAGAACATCGCGAGTTACCAGGGCGAGGCCCTGTACTGGATCGCGATCCTGGTCTCGAACACTCTGGGTACGTCCAGCGGGGACTGGCTCTCCGATGACACCGGCCTGGGCTTCCGCAACGCGTTCTTCGCCATCGCGGTCGTTCTGCTGCTGATCGTGGCGGCGCACTACCTGACGTCCGTCAACGGAACCGCCCTGTTCTGGCCGGCGTTCGTCCTCACCCGCCCGCTGGGGGCGGCGGGCGGTGACTGGTTGACCAAGCCCGTGGACGAGGGCGGCCTGGGCTGGGGGACCCTCGGGGGTTCCGCGGCTCTGTTCGTCGCGCTGGTCATCCTGGTCGCCTATCAGACCTGGCACGTCCGCCGTCATCCGATGGACCCCCTGCCCGCTCCGGTCAACCGGCTCACCGGCGAACCACAGCGGCCCAACGGGGCGTTGGTGCAGGTGGAGACGGTTCGCGCCTGACACGGCACACTGCGGTCACGGTCGCCGGGCAGGGTCCGCCTGGTTGGTGCGGCGGTGTACGGCTAGGGCCGCGCCGCGGTCCACCGGCTCACCATGCGCAGCGCGAGACGGGGCTTCAGCGGTGCCGTGGTCCTGCGGCGTACGGCGCCCTGCCAGACGCCCCAGCCGTAGGCCAGGTCGTCCAGGCGGCGGAGCATCGTGTGGGTGAGCGGGGAGAGCGAGCTGCCCGAGCGGTGGTGGTCCAGCAGCCCCTCGGCCACGGCCGCGGCGATCAGCGCATGGCGGGCACGGCGGTTGACGGCGGCCGCGGCGACGGCGACCGGCCAGTGGTGACGGGTGGCGCAGCGCAGCAGTTGCTCGGCGGTGCCGCGCAGGGCGGCGAGCGAGAGCAGGGTTCCCGCGCGGGCCGGGTGGTCGGCGTCGGGCATCCTGCGGGCCACGCGGACCGCGGTCACTGCCGTCAGGGTCGCGGCCAGTGCGGCCGGGGCCGGCCTGCCGCGCAGCAGCAGGGCGCAGGCGGCCAGTGACCAGGGTGCGGCGTACAGCGGCGGTACCCGGCCGGGGTGGCGCAGTGCCAGGTCGGCGGCGCCGGTGCCGTATCCGGCGCGTTGGGCGAGCCAGCTGCGCAGGTCGGTGCGGTGCCGGTGGCCCACGCGGGCGGCGGGGACGTAGCGCAGCCGCCAGCCGGCCTCGTGCAGCCGCATGCACAGGTCGACGTCCTCGCCGACGCGCATGGCCTCGTCGAAGCCCGGGCCGACGGCCGCCCGGCGGACCACGATGGTCGCGCTGGGCACATAGGAGAGCGCGGACACGGGTACGACGGGTCCTTCCGTCGCGCCCATGTCCAGTGGTGAGCGGATCTGTTCGTACCGGTCCAGCAGCCCCGGGGCGGGCACCGGCAGCGCGATCACCCGGGGTGCGGCGAGCGCCAGTGCGGGGTCGGCGAACTGCGCGAGCAGAGGGCCGAGCCATCCGGGTTCGGGCACGACGTCGGAGTCGCAGAACGCCACGTAGCGGGTATGGGCGTTGCGCAGCCCGGTGTTGCGGGCGGCGGCCGGGCCCCGGTTGCGGAGGTGGGTCAGGAGCCGGGCGCCGTGCCGGGCGGCCACGGTGGTCAGGGCGGCGGGGTCGTCGGAACCGTCGTCCACGACCAGGACCGGCAGGCCGGAGGTCTCCGGATCGGCGCGCAGGGCGCTCAGCAGACGGTCGAGCTGGTCGGCGCGGTCCCGGATGGGGATCACGATGGTGGTGTCGCCGACCGGTGCCGGGTCGAGGCGCGGGTGCGCGAGGCCTGCGTCCAGGAGGCGCCGGGCGAGCGCGGCGCCCGCGGGATCGGTCACGGTGAACCGACCGTCGCCGAGGCGGCGCACCGCGGCGGCCGTCAGTCTGACCAGCCGCAGCGGTGAACCGCCGACCATGAGCCGGCCGTCCGCCGAGCGGTGTGTCCCGGCGGCGAGTTCGACCGTGAACCCGTCGGGCAGGGTGACATGCGGCGGGGCGGCGAGTCGGCCGCCCGGCCGGGATGCCGCGGACGTCCTGGCGTGCCGGAGGAGCGTCATGCGGTGAAACCTCCGTCCGCGTGCAGTACGGATCCGGTGACGGCGAAGGAGTCGGCCGAACAGGCCCAGGCCACCGCGGCGGCCACCTCGTCGGGTTCCAGGGGGCGTCCGGTGAGCTGCTGTTCGGCGAGTTTGTCGACGTCCGGCAGCCCGTAGAGGTCGGCCGTGGCCCGCAGCATGTCGGTGCGCGTCGAGCCGGGTGACACCGCGACCGCGTTCACGCCGGTGTCCCGCAGATCGCAGGCCAAGGCGCGGACCAGGCCCACCACGGCGTGCTTGGCGGCGCAGTAGGCGCCGAGTCCCCACAGCCCGCGGTGCGCGGCGGCCGAGGCGAGGGCGACGAACCGCCCGGTGCGGGGCTGCGGCCGGCGCAGCAGGGCGGGTACGGCCGTGCGGGCGAGGTGGGCCACGCCCATGACGTCCACGTCGAGCAGCGTGCGCCACTGTGTGTCGGTCTGTTCCCACACCGGGCCGCCGCCGAGCATGACGGCCGCCGCGGCCACGGCGGCGTCCAGACCGCCGAACTCGCGCTCGGCGGTCCGGACGGCGGCGTGCAGCGCGGCCTCGTCGCGGACGTCGGCACGCACCGTGCGGACCAGTGGGAACTCGCGGGCGAGGGCGTCCAGTTGGGTGGGATCGGCGAGGGGATAGGGCACGTCGGGGTCGTCGGCACAGCGGTCCACGGCGACCACCGCCCAGCCGCCGCGGGCCAGCCTGGCCACGGTGGCCGCCCCGATGCCCCGGGCGGCACCGGTGACCAGGGCGACCCTGGGGCCGGTCATCGCCCGGCTCCCGCGGCTACGGGGGCGGGACGCCGCTCGGGTGAGCCGAGCCGGCCCCGCTCGGAGACCCGCCAGGCCCGGATGTCGGCGGCGAGGCGGTCCGCCATGTGGCCGAGGAGCCGTTCGCCCTCGCCGGCGCGGGCCCCGGAGGGGTCGCCCAGGACTCCTGACGGGGTGACTCCTCGGACGGATTCGGTGACGAGCCGGTCCATCAGCAGATGGACGGGGTCGGTCGGTCCGGCGACGGCCTGCTCTTCGCGGACGGCCGAACGCCGCAGCCGCAGCATCATCGAGGTCTCGGTGCGGCCCGCGTGGGCGTCCGAGCCCGGCGGCAGGCAGGGCCACCAGGCGGCGTCCCGGCTCTCGCCGCGCAGCCCGGTGACCGCGGCGGCCAGGCTCACCAGGTTGCCGCCGTGCCCGTTCACCACGAGGAGGCGGCCCGCCCAGCGCAGCATCGAACGGCCGATCTCCGTGACGAGCAGCCGCAGCGCGTCGTGGCCGGCGGACACCGTGCCGGGGAACCCCTCGTGCTCGCCGCTGGCCCCGTACGGCTGGGCCGGCGCGACCAGGACATCGACCTCGCCTCGCAGCAGGCCGGAGGCCCGCCCGGCGACCGCCGCGGCCACGGCGGTGTCGGTGTCCAGTGGGAGATGGGGGCCGTGCTGTTCGCAGGAGCCGAGGGGGAGCAGCACCAGGGGGCGGCGGTCGGTGAGGTCCGGCCAGGCGAGGTCGGTGAGCCGGGTGCCCGGCCCGGCCGTCGCCGACGTCTGCTGTCCCGCTGCCGCGGCCCCGGCGGCCTCGGCCGGCATCTCAGGCCCCGCCCAGGGTGCGGGTGAATCCGGGCGGGATCACCACGTCGTCGCGGGTCAGCTCATGGACGGAGGAGCGGCCGAGGCCCAGCAGGGCGGAGTCGATGCCGCCGCGCAGGATGTCGAGGACGTTCTCCACACCGGTCTGCCCTCCCGCGGCCAGGCCCCACAGGTAGGCGCGGCCGATCATCACGGCCTTCGCGCCGAGCGCGAGTGCCTTGACCACGTCGCTGCCCCGGCGGATTCCGCTGTCCAGCAGGACCTCGACCTGGTTGCCGACCGCGTCCGCGACCGCCGGCAGGGCGCGGATCGGGGCCGGGGTGCTGTCGAGGTTGTTCCCGCCGTGGTTGGACACCGAGATGGCGGTGACACCCGCGTCGACCGCGCGCAGGGCGTCGTCCACCCGGCAGACGCCCTTGAGCAGGAACGGCCCGTCCCACTGGGCGCGCAGCCAGCGGACGTCCTCCCACGAGGGCGGCGGGGTCTGCATCCATTCGCCGTACGCCCCGAAGAACGTGGGTGCGTCCTGCCCCGGGTCGGTGAGGTTGGGTGTCGTCAGGTCGGGCAGGCCGCGGGACCTGAGGAAGTCCAGCAGCCAGCGTGGGCGGGCGAGTGCCTCCGGGGCGAAGCGGGCCATGGCCTTGAGGTCCAGCCGCTCCGGGATCTTGGGGCTGCCCCAGTCGCGGCCGTGTGAGAAGGACCAGTCGAGGGTGACGATCAGTGCCTTCGCGCCGGCTTCGCGGGCGTGCTGGACGCGGCGCAGCATCGCGTCCTTCGAGCCCATCCAGTACATCTGGAAGAACGTCCGCGGATTGGCGGACACCACATCCCTCAGCGGCTTGCTCGCGAAGGAGCTGAGGCCCATCGCCGTGCCGCGGGCGGCGGCGGCGCGGGCGACGGCGACCTCGCCGTCGGGGTGCACCGCCTGCACACCGGTCGGGGAGATGATGACCGGCAGCGAGATCTGCTCGCCCAGGACCGTCGTCGACTGGTCGCGTTTGGCCGACAGCCCGGCGACGTGGGGTGCGAAGCCGAGTTCCGCGAACGCCTTGGTGTTGTCGTCGTAGGACGTGCCCTTCTCGGAACCCGCGAGCAGTGCGCTGTAGACCGATTTCGGCAGCCGCTTGCCCGCCCTTCGCTGGGCTTCGGCGACCGTCTCGAACCACCCGCTCATCGCCAGTCTCCTTCTGTCGTCGTCAGTCGTCGTTGGTCGTCATGCGGGCGGGGTCGCGCGGCCGGCCGGCCGGCAGCCCGGCCAGCGGGCTCTCGTCGCAGAAGCGGTCCGGGCGGGCGGTGCGTACGGCGGGCATGCCCAGTGGCACCGTCCGGTGCGAGTGGTCGTTGCCCTGGCGGGGGAGGGTGTCCGGTGCCAGGGCCGTGAGCGCGGCGGCGCCGTGGCCCTTGACGCACTCGGGGTCGGGGCCGTCCAGGGGCAGGCCGGTGAAGAACTTCGCGGCCATGCAGCCGCCCTGGCAGGTGTCGTAGGCGGGGCAGCCCGAGCAGGTGCCCCCGGTGGAGGGCCGGCGCAGCTCGGTGAAGAGCGCCGACTCCCGCCACACCCGGTCGAAGCCTCCCGGTGCGCGGACGTTGCCCGCCTTGAACGCGTCGTGGATGGCGAACGGGCAGGCGTACACGTCTCCGACCGGGTCGATCAGGCACACCACCCGGCCGGCTCCGCACAGGTTCAGCCCCGGGATGGGCTCCGGGCCGAGCGCGTTGAGGTGGAAGAACGAGTCCCCGGTGAGCACGCGCTCGCCGTGACCGAGCAGCCAGGAGTAGATGTCGTACTGCTGCTCGGCGGTGGGGTGCAGGTCGTCCCACACGTCCGCGCCGCGTCCGGAGGGCCGGAGCCGGGTGATGCGCAGCTGGGCGCCGTAGCGGTCGGCGATCGCGGCGAAGTCGTCGAGTTGCTCAACGTTTTGCCGGGTCATCACCACCGAGACCTTGAAGTCCCGGAAACCGGCGTCGGCGAGGTTCTCCATGGCCCGGATCGCCATGTCGTACGAACCCCGGCCGCGCACCGCGTCGTTGACCTCGCGGGTGGCGCCGTCCAGGGAGATCTGGATGTCGACGTAGTCGGTCGCGGCCAGCCGCCGGGCCCGCTCGGGGGTCAGTCGCAGCCCGTTGGTGGAGAACTTCACGCCGACCTGGCGGGCGATCGCGTAATCCAGCAGCTCCCAGAAGTCGGGGCGGACCGTGGGCTCGCCGCCGCCGACGTTGACGTAGAAGACCTGCATGCGCCGGAGCTCGTCGATGACGGACGTGATCTCGTCCGTGGACAGCTCCAGCGGGTCGCGCCGCCCGGAGGAGGACAGGCAGTGCGCACAGGACAGGTTGCACGCGTAGGTCCACTCCCAGGTCAGGCAGATCGGGGCGGTCAGCCCGCCCTTGAACTGCTCGACGAGGGCGGGTACGCGCTCGGCGGGCGGGGGATCGTGAAGAGTGGTCATCGCCGCGCTCCGGTTCCACTGCGCTGGGGAATGATCATGTCGGCGGCGGCCAGGGCGGCCAACGCGTGCAGGAAGGCGCCCCGCCGGGTGTCGGGTACGTGGGCGAGGGCGTCCCGGGCGCTGGGGTGGCGGTCGAGTCCCTTGACCAGTTCGACGAGTTCCGGCGCCTTCAGGAAGGACAGCCGGCGGTTGCCGAAGTGGTAGGCGAGCGCCCCGAACGGTTCGGGGCGCAGCGCGACACAGGGGTTCAGCCGGTAGGGGCGCGCCGCGTCGAACGTCGGGCACGTCATGGCGGCCCTTTAGTAGACGCCGCACATGCCGTCGATCGAGACCTCTTCGATGAGGACTTCCTCGACGGCCTCCTCGGCGGTGGTGGCGGTGTCCTGCTCGGCCCTGATGCGGTCCTCGTTCACGACAGTCCTCCGAAAGTGGAAGGGAAGTGGGGGGTGTGCCGGTCCCGCCGCTTGCGGTGACCGGGGCGTACTCGACGCTACGGCCGGGCCGGCGCTCCGCTCGCCCTGCTTCCGGCCGCCCTCGCCCTGACCGGTCGGACAGGTGTGCCCCGGCCCGCCGCACCGCCCTGTCCGTTCGGGCAGGGCGCCACCCGTCCGTCCGCGCCGCGCTGCCGTCCGAGCGGCCGGTGTCGTAGCGCGGTGTGTTCCCGGAGGGTGAGACACGCCGCCAACTCCGGCACGTCCGTGCTCCCACCGGATATCCACGCCGCCGGCAACGGAGCAGCCGACGCAGGACGCGCGGGTCGCCGCGCGGAGAGGACAGTCGCGATCATGCAGGTCGAAGAACTTCTCAAGCCGTTCCCGATCAAGGAATTCCATCCCTTCCCCAGGGCGCTGATGGGCCCGGGCGCCCATGAGCTGATCGGCCCGGAGGCCAAGAAGCTGGGCTTCCGGCGCACCCTGGTGATGACCACCGGTCTGCGCGGCAGCGACACGGTGCACAAGATCGTCGAGTCGATGAGGTACCACGGCCTTGAGGTGGTGGTGTACGACAAGGTCGAGTCGAACCCCAAGGACTACAACGTCATGGACGCCGTGGGGCTGTACCAGCAGAACAGGTGCGACTCGTTCGTGTCGATCGGCGGCGGCTCGTCGCACGACGCGTGCAAGGGCGCCCGTATCTCGGTGGCCCACGACGGCCGGAACGTCAACGACTTCGAGGGCTTCAACAAGTCAGAGAACCCCAAGAACCCGCCGCACATCGCGGTGTCCACGACGGCCGGCACCGGTTCTGAGACCTCCTGGGCGTACGTCATCACCGACACCACGACCGACCCCGACAACCCGCACAAGTACGTCGCCTTCGACGACGCGTCCGTGGCCACCCTCGCCATCGACGACCCCACGCTCTACTACGACTGCCCGCTCGACTACACCGCGCAGTGCGGCTTCGACGTCCTGGCGCACGCCTCCGAGCCGTATGTCTCGCGGCTGGACTTCCAGCCGTCGCTGGGCAACGCGCTGCACGCGATCAGGCTCACCGCCCGCCATCTGCGCCAGGCGGTGTGGAACGGCCAGGACCTGGCCGGGCGTGAGGGCATGATGTACGCGCAGTACATCGCGGCGCAGGCGTTCAACTCCGGTGGCCTGGGCATCATCCACTCCATCTCGCACGCGGTCAGCGCGTTCTACGACACCCACCACGGCCTGAACAACGCCATCGCGCTGCCCCGGGTGTGGGCGTTCAACATGCCCGCCCACTACGAGCGGTTCGCCGACATCGCCGAGGCGATGGGCGTGGACACGCACGGCATGACGAAGGTGCGGGCCGCCGAGGCCGCGCTCGCCGCCGCGATCCGGCTGCTGCGCGATGTCGGCGTCCCCGAGAAGTTCACCGATGTCCAGCAGGACACCTACTCCAAGAACCGCCTGGGCCAGGGCCCGACGAAGTTCTACGAGCAGGCGAAGGTGATCAAGGGCGACGCCGGTGACGTCGACCGCATCACCCACCACGTCCTCGGCGACGCCTGCACCCCGGGCAATGCCAAGGAGTGCACGTTCGACACCGTCCGCCCCGTCGTCGAGCACTGCATGACCGGCGACCTGGACGACCTGCTCGGCTGAGCGCCTCGTGCCCGGGAGCGGGGGGTGGGCCTGGGATGCCGCCCCCCGCTCCCGCCCCACCGGACGGAGAAATCGTGCCCACCACATCCGAGAACGCCGCGTTCGGCTCGGTCGAGGACGTCACCGAGCGGTTCGCCGCCCACGGCTACATCGCCGACCGCCGGCTCGCCACCACGGTCTTCCTGCAGACCAGACTGGACAAGCCAGTGCTGCTGGAGGGCCCGGCCGGCGTCGGCAAGACCGAGCTGGCCAAGACCCTGGCCGCCGCCACCGGGCGCCGGCTGCTGCGCCTGCAGTGCTACGAGGGCCAGGACGAGAGCCGTGCCCTGTACGAATGGGACTACGGCAAGCAGCTGCTGTACACCCAGATGCTCCGGGACAAGATCGGCGACCTCACGGCCGACGCCCCGGACCTGGCCTCCGCCGTCCAGCGGATCGAGGAGCAGGACAGCGTCTTCTTCTCCGGCCGCTTCCTCGCGCCGCGCCCGCTGCTGGACGCCGTGCGCGGCGAGCAGCCGGCAGTCCTGCTGATCGACGAGGTGGACCGGGCGGATGAGGCGCTGGAGGCCGTGCTCCTGGAGTGCCTGGCCGAGTACCAGGTGTCGGTACCGGAGATCGGCACCTACACCGCCAAGGTCCCCCCGTACACCGTCCTCACCTCCAACAACACCCGCGACCTGTCGGCCGCGCTGAAGCGCCGCTGCCTGCACCTCTTCCTCGATTACCCGGACGCGGAGCGCGAGTTGGAGATCCTTCGGGCCAAGGACACCGGACTGTCCGACGCGGCCGCCCGCCATCTGGTGGACGTGGTGCGCGGCCTGCGCGAGCTGCCGCTGCGCAAGAGCCCGAGCATCTCCGAGACCGTCGACTGGGCCCGGACCCTCGCCGTCCTGGGCGTCGACGAACTTGACCCGGAGGTCCTCGCCGACACCGCCAACGTGGTGTTGAAGTACGAGCGGGACCTGCACCGCGCGCTGGAGGTGCTGCCACGCCTGGTCGACCCCAACCGCACGCTGCCCGAACCCGGCTCCCATCACCACGACGGCCATCACCACGACGGCCATCACCACCATGGCGGTCACCACCACGGCCCCGGGCGCGCAGAGCCGGAGGAGCCGGACGGGCGCGCGGTGCGGGCCGACATGGACCGGCAGGGCCGGCACGACGAGGGCTACTACGGCGCGCCGGGGGCCGGGCCGACGCACCGCACCACCCCCGGCGCCGGCCAGGGCGCCCGCTCCTTCGCCGCCGTCGCGCGGCGCCGAACCGACTGACCCGGGAGGCGTGCATGGAAGCCGGCGTGCACCGATTCGTCCGGGTGCTGCGGATCTTCGGCCTGCGGGTCTCCGTGTCGGAGGCCGTGGACGCCATGCGCGGGGCGGCCCAGCCCGGCGTACTCGTCCGGCGGGAGACGCTGCGCGAGGCACTGCGCATGACGTTGGTGAAGGACCGACGCGACCACGCGCTGTTCGACGAGTTGTTCACCGCGTTCTTCTCGCTGCGCCCGGTGGACGGCGGGTCCGACGACCACGGCCACACTCATGCGCACGACGACCTGGCCGACACCGGTGAACTGGAGTCGTTCACCGTCTCCGACGAGCCCTCCGAGACTCCGCAGCAGGGGCACAGCCACGGCAAGCCGTCCGACATCCGCGACTTCTTCGACCAGCAGGACCTGGCCCAGCAGTACAACCTGCACCAGGAAGCCAACAAGATCGATCTGGCGTCGATGACCGACGAGATCACCCTGTCCAAGGACGGCGCGACCGGGACGGGCGACGACAGCCCGTCCGTCCAGCTGGAGGCCGGGCGGTTGCACGGCGCCGGAACTCCCGGGCGGCTCGCGCCGGCGTCCGGGCAGCCGATCGACACGACCCTGACCGTCGCCCGGCAGGACGCCCTGCTCGGCCGGCTCGCGGACGATCCCGGCGACGCTGAATCCACCGCGCGGAAGCAGGAGTTGGCCGGTGTCATCGACAACCTGCCAGAGCTGCTGAAGCGGCATCTGGACCGGCTGGCCGAACTGCGCTCGGTGGCCGTCGAGTCCGCCCGGATCGCCGAACGGGCCCGCCTGGAGACGGTCGACGAGGACGAACGCGGCCAGTTGGAGGAGGCACTGCGCAGGGTGGGCCGCAGCGTGCAGGGCGCCCTGACCAGCCGCAAGCGCAACACCCCGGCGGGCCGCGTCCATCCCGGCCGCACCATGCGCCGCAACATGCGCTACGACGGCGTCCCGTTCCGTCCCGTCACCGTCACCCGTGCCGAGGACCGGCCCCGCCTGGTGATCCTCGCGGACGTCTCCCTGTCCGTGCGGGCCACGGCGCGCTTCACCCTGCACCTGGTGCACGGACTGCAGTCCCTGTTCGGACAGGTCCGCAGTTACGCCTTCGTGGACGAACCCACCGAGATCACCGAACTGTTCGCCGAGTTCCCGCTGGAGCGGGCCCTGGGGCTGGTCTTCGACGGGCTGCCGGCCGGCGGCCTGCTGGACGTGGACGCGACGTCCGACTACGGCCGGACCTTCGAGACGCTGCTGACCGAACACACCCCGGCGCTGGGCCGCCGCACCACGCTCCTGGTACTGGGAGACGGCCGCGGCAACGGCAACCCGCCGCGGACCGAGGCGTTCGCCGAGATCACCCGCCGGGTGCGCCAGACCATCTGGCTCACCCCCGAGCCGCGCTACTCCTGGCGGCTGGGCGCCTGCGACCTGCCCCGCTACGCCGAGTACTGCGACCGCGTCCAGGTGGTCGCCGATCTCGCCGGGCTGGAGCGCGCCGCCCTGCGGATGGCCACGGAGGCGACCGGCCGGTGAACACCATCGCACACCGTCAGCGGGAGGCATGGCCGTGAGTGTCCCGAGCCTGCGCGGCGCGATCGCCGCGCGCCGCATCGACCCGCTGGCGCCGAGCGCGCCCGGCCTGTACGTCGACCCTCTGGTGCGCGTGATCCGCGACAGGCCCGTTCCCGAGGGCACGGTCGCCCCGCCGATCGTCCGTACCGAGCACTTCACGCTGCGCCGCCGTGGCCGCCGCGTCGAAGTGGGCCATGCGCTGCGCCCCGAGCAGTTGGACAACGATCTGGCCGGACTGCTCGCGGAGGAGTTGTTCGCCCCCGGCTGGCTGTGCGGCAGTGATGTCTTCGAGCGGGTCTTCACCGGGGTGGTGCGCTCCTGCGTGGACGGCCCGCTGCCCGCGTGGACCACCTTCTACGACAACACACTGTCCCGCATCAGGCAGTACTGGCAGACGCCGGCGCCGGCCGGGCACTCCTCGATCGCCGGGTTCGCGCCCGTGTACCGGCGCACGCTGGATCTGGTCGCGCCGGGCAGCGTGCTGGATCTGGGCTCCTGCTTCGGCTTCCTGCCGTTGCTGCTTGCCGAGCGGGAGCGGCGGACGGTGATCGCCTCCGACCTCTCCCCGGGCACCATGCGGCTGCTGGGCGCCGTGGCCCGCGCCCGGGGCCGCGCGATCGAGGGGCTGGTCTGCGACGCGTCCCGGGTGCCGCTGCCCGACCTGTCCGTGGACACCGTCACCGTCATCCACGTCCTGGAGCACCTCGATCCCGGGCACGGCGAGGCCGTGGTGCGGGAGGCGCTGCGGCTGGCCCGGCGACGCGTGGTGGTGGCCGTTCCGTACGAGGACGAGCCGACCGCCGCGTACGGCCACGTGCGGTGCTTCACCCCGGAGCAGCTCGCGGATCTGGGCGGCCGCACGGGCCACCGCTTCTCGGTCGGCACCTTCCACGGTGGCTGGCTGGTCGTCGAGCCGGGCTGAGCGGGGGCCGGGACGGGCCGTCGGCGGTCCCGGCCTCCGCCGTCAGATCACACCGAGTTTGCTGGCCTCGTAGACGACTTCCGCCCGGCTGCTCGCATCCATCTTGCGCATGATGTTGCGGAGGTGGAACTTCACCGTGGTCTCCGAGATGTACAGCTCCGCGCCGATCTCCCGGTTGCTCAGTCCGCGGGCGAGCAGTTGGAGGACCTTCAACTCCCGTTCGGTGAACGTCGGCCGTTCCGGTTGCACGCGCATCGAGCGGACCATCGCCGCGGCCGCGTGTGAGTCGAAGGCGCTCTCGTTGCGGGCCACCGCGCGGATGGAGTGCAGCAGTTCGGTGGTGTCCACGTCCTTGACGACGTAGCCGCGCGCACCGTGCCGGATCGCCTGCACGACCAGTGAGTCGTCGAGGAAGGTGGTGAGCACCAGCACCGCCAGGTCCGGGTGGCGTTGCGTGAGTCGGGCGCACAGGTCCAGGCCTTCGGTGTCGGCGCCGGTGGACAGTTTCAGGTCGAGCAGCACGATCGACGGGCGGGTGCGTTCGACGACGGCGGCCGCCTCGGCGGCCGTGCTCGCCTCGCCGACGATCTCCAGGTCGCTCTCGCGCTCCAGGATCGACCGCAGTCCGTGCCGGAGGATGGCGTGGTCGTCGACGAGGACGATGCGCAAGGTCCGCGTGGGTGTTTCGGTCCGCTGTTCAGTGGTCATCCGCTGCCTCCCCGGCGCGTGTCACCGGCAGCGGGACGTCGACGCGCAGCAGCACGCCTCCCATCGCCGACCGGCGGATCGACAGTCTGCCGCCCAGTTCCTCCGCCCGGGCCACCATGTTCGCCAGTCCCCGATGGCGCCCGGCGAGATCGGTGGCCCGGGACATGCGCAGGGCGCGGCGCAGTTGCGCGGGGTCGCCGCCGCCGTCGTCGGACACGGTCAGCACGAGCGTCTCGGGCAGATACCGCAGGCGTACCAGTGCTCGGCCGGCCTTGCCGTGGGTGGCGGAGTTGAACAGGGCCTCGCCGGTCATCCGCAGGATCGACTGCTCGGCTTCGGGCGGTAGGGGCACCGGGCTGCCTGCCACCTGTACCCGGACGTCGAGTTCGGTGGGCAGGTGCACCGTGGACAGCCGCTGCAGCATGACCGGCAGCGGGCCCGCCGGCTCCTGTGCGGTGTGGTGGAGGGCGTAGATCGCGGCACGCAGCCGCTCCACCGCCTGCCGGTTGAGGTCCTTGGCGCCGGCCAGCCGTCCGGCGATCTCCGCGGCCGGCCCGCCCAGGCCCGCCAGTTCCGCGCGGCACACCTCGACGGTCATGCCGGCGCTGAGCACGTACTGGGAGACGCTGTCGTGGAGTTCGCGCGCGATGCGGCGCCGCTCGTCGTCGAGTGCCTGCCGCTGCATCGCGTCCAGCAGCCGCGCCTGCGTGGCGGCCAGCTCGGCGCTGCGCGCGGCCAGGTCCCGGGCCTGCCGCTCCGCGGCCTCGGACAGTTCCTCGGCGCGTCCGCGAAGCGTGGTCGCGGCGTGGAACAGGAACGTGTGGTGCAGTGCCACGGCGGCCTGGTTGGCGAGGACCCGCAGGATGGCCAGGTCCGTGTCGGCGACCTCGACACCGGCGCCGGGCTCCGCGGCGATGCCGCCGACCGGCTCGTCGTCCAGGGTCATCGGCGCGCGCACCCAGCTGCGGCTCCGGTGGCCCCGGTCGGGCTCCTGAGCCTCCCACGGGCGGGTGCGCAGCAGTTCCAGATGGGTACGCACCTCAGCGGGTATCCGGGTCTCGTCGTCGATGAACACGTCGTCGGCGTACAGCAGGAACCGCGGACGGGCGGCCCGCAGCGCGCCGTCGGCGACGGCCAGCAGCAGCCAGCGGGCGCGCAGATGCTCGGCCGCGGTCCGCACGACGGTCTCGACCAGGGCGCGCGGGCCCTCCGCCGTGCGCACCAGGGCGCGGGAGATGCCGTCGAGCGCCTCAACGGTCCTCTCCAGCCGCTCGGTGGAGCGGACGTAGGCCGGATAGAACGACCGCTTGCCGGACCGCAGTCCGGTGAGGACTCCGAGGTCGGCGGTCCGGTTTGTTCGTTCGGGGGCGCTCACGCCGATCGCCTCACAGCGCCCCGCGGAACAGTGTCTCCACGTCCCGCACGTCGATGTCCCGGGGGTTGGTGGCCATACACGCGTCCTTGAGCGTCGTGCGGGCCAGCACCGGCACGTCGCGTTCCGCGACTCCGAGGCTGGCCAGTCCCTTCGGGACGCCGACGTCGTCCGCCAGTGCGCGTACCAGGTCCGCGAGCTGTTCGGCCACCTCGTGCGCCGGCACACCGGAGACCGGAAGGCCGGCCGCCGCGCCCAGCGCGACGAAGCGTTCCGGCCACGCCTCGGCGTTGAAGCGGATGACGTGCGGCAGGAGTACGCCGTTGACCACACCGTGCGGGGCGTCCAGCAGACCGCCGACCTGGTGGCTCATGGCGTGGGTGGCGCCGAGGATGGCGTTGGTGAAGGCCATGCCGGCCTCCAGCGCGGCCTGGGCCATGGCGAGCCGGGCTCCGAAGTCCTTGGGATCGACCTGGGTGCGCACCAGGTTCCCGGTGATCAGCTCGACCGCGTGCAGCGCGTGGTTGTCCGTCAGCGGATTGTGCGCCCGGGAGACGAACGCCTCGATGGCGTGCGTCAGCGCGTCGAGGCCGGTGGCCGCGTTGAGCCAGCCCGGCATGGTGGTCAGCAGCCGGGGATCGATCACCGATATCTCCGGTACCAGCGTGCGGCTCACAATGGTGATCTTGACGTGCTCGGTCGTGTCGGTGATCACGGCGAACTGGGAGACGTCCGCCCCGGTGCCCGAGGTGGAGGGCACCATCACGGTCGGGGGGATGGGCTGCACGACCTCGTCCACGCCCTCGTAGTCGAGGATGTGCCCGCCGTTGCTCGACAGGATCGCCACGCCCTTGGCCGCGTCGATGACCGAGCCGCCGCCCACCCCCACGATCACGTCGCAGCCGCTGGCGGCGTACCGCTCGAAGCCGGCCTGGACCTCGTGGTCCTTCGGGTTGGGCGTCACATCACACCACACGACAGGGCGCAGCCCGGCCCTGCGCAGATGGCCGACCGCCTCGTCGACCCAGCCCGCCTCCATCAGCCCGGGATCGGTGACGAGGAAGGGCCGGCGACCGCCGAGGCGCAGCGCGCAGTGCCCGAGCTCCGTGAGCGAACCGGGCCCGAAGACGACCTCGGGCACATGGAACTTGGCCAGCCGGGCGGACTGCCGCACGGCCTCCGTGCTGGTCCGCTGCGGTCCCAGAAGCTCGCAGTGGTCGCGGCTCCAGTCGGCACTCGGACCGCTACCGTCCGCGACCATGACCTGGGGCGTGAGCGACATGCGACCTCCAAAGGGCGGGAAGCCCGCAATGCTGGTAAAGCTTGACATCATCGCCGAATCGGTCGATAAGACTGTCGTCCGACTGCAGACCACGCTAGGTGCGCGTGCCCGGCTGGGGAACCTGTCCGATCGGACAGGGAGGGCCGACCGCTCGGACAGGTGTGCCGGCGTGGTCCCTCCGGACAATAATCGGTCGTCCCCGTTCGATGACAGGGGAAAGCACATGTCACAACGGAGTGGCCTCCGGCGGCGCAGGGCCGCGCTGGAGAGCGAGTGGTCCCGCCTGGTGCCGGCGATGAGGACCGCCGGATCGAAACCGAGCGGTCCGGAAGCGGTGCGCGGCGACGTCACCGAATCGTGGGTGCGCTCGTTGGGCAGCGTGGACCCGGGCCGGGACAGCGCCCCGGTCGCCGACGGGGGCACGGTGGAGCACCTGTGGAGCGGCTCGCCGCTGCGCCGGCCGGTCGACGGCCTCGCCGAGGAGCTGCGCAGCATCGCGGAGGACGCCGGGTTCGTCACCGCGCTCACCGACGAAGCCGGCACCATCCTGTGGACGTGCGGCGGGCGCACCATGCGCCGACGGGCCGAGCGCGTCAACTTCGCGCCGGGCGGTCGGTGGGACGAGCAGGCCATGGGCACCAACGCGTTGTCCCTCGCGCTGCGCACCGGCCGCCCCAGCTCCGTCTTCTCGGCCGAGCACCTGGTGACGGCCCTGCACGACTGGGTCTGCTACTGCGCCCCGGTGCGCGGTCCGGACGGGCGCGTCCTGGGCGTTCTGGACATGTCCACCACCTGGGACCGCTCGAACCCTCTCGCGATGTCCACGGTGCGCTCGCTGGTCGCCACCCTCGAGGCCCGGCTCCGTACCGAACCCCACGTGCGCCCCCATGGCGCCACCGACCCCGTGCGCCTCACCTGCCTGGGCGCGGAACAGGCCATACGCAAGGGCGTCCCCCTTCCGCTGCGGCCCCGGCAACTGGAGATCCTGACCCTGCTCGCGCTGGAACCGGGCGGATACGCCCCCGAACGCCTCCGCGAGGCCGTGTACGGCGACCGGCCGGTGACCGCGTCCACGTTCAAGGCGGAGATCTCCCATCTGCGGCGCGCCCTCGACGGCGGCGTCGCCACCCGCCGTTACACGCTGACCACCCCGGTGTCCTGCGACGCCGCCGATGTGCTGCGGGCGCTGGAGAACGGGGACACGGACACCGCCTTGCGGTGGTACCGGGGCCCGCTGCTCTCCTGGTCCGAGGCGCCGGGCATCGCGGAGTGGCGCACCCGACTCGAGGTGGCGGTGCGCGAGGCGGTGCTCGCCAGCGCCCGCCCGGAGCACGCGCTGCGGTACGGCGAGCGGGACCCGTACGACGTGGAGGTGCACGAGCACGCGCTCAGCCTGCTCGGCCCGCGCGACACCCGCCGCGCCATCGCGGCCGGCCGCCTCGGCGCCGCCCTGCTCGACTGATGCCTCGCCCTCGGAGCGCCGACCTTCGGCTGGCCCCGGGGGCCGGGAGTGCACCGCGTCACGACGGCGTGGGCCGCCGTACCGCCGCCACACGCTTGTCGGGGAGAGCCGCCATGGTGCACGCGCAACCGGGAGCAGACGGCGGTCACTGTCCGGATGAGCGCTGGATGATCTCCCGCGTCGCGTGGATGAGGTCGGCATTGGTCCAGCCGTCGAGCCGTCGGGTAGCCGGAGCACGTCTTCCAGGCCGATTCGCGTGTCCAGCCGTCGGGAGGCGGCCGGCCGGAGGATGGGCCAGGCGGCGTCGTCCTCCCCGTGGAGGAGGATCGGCGAAGTGGTGCCCGTACGGCTGTGAGGGCCGCGGCGACGGCGGTGGGGTCCAGCGTGTCCCGGCCTTCGAGGTCCTTGGGGTGGAGATGGATGTCCTGGGCGCCGGCGGCGACGGCCGCGCGGGTTTCTGCTGCCAACTCCTGGGGGGCAGGGGGAGCCGAGCGCATCCGGCGCGGCTTCCGGCACCGTTCAAACACACTTGGAGCATGGCGTGATCTCCTCAGGCGGGTATGGCGTCGACGCCGCCCTCCGCCAAGGTCCGCGCGGTCACCGTCAGCGCCTGGAGGTCGGCCCCAGGGCCAACGGGACGACGTGTGGTGCCGGCCGCCAGGGGGCACTCCTCCCGATGGGGGCTTCAGGGTCTCCAGCCGGCTCCGGATCAGGTACGGACGGGGCGCAACAGCGAGCGATGCACCAAGGCGGCGAAGCGCATGTCCCGCTCCGGCCGCACATCGTCCTGGCGATGCCGTCGGCTCCGAGGGTTCCAGTGTGCCGATGGCGAGGTTGCGGAGGGTCGCCATGGCGCGGGGTTCGTTTCGGTGGACGGTGGAGGCGTCCTCCACCAACGTGGCGTCCGCGATGTGGTGCGAGCGGAACTCGCCAACTCCCTGATGACCTCAGCGCGCTTCTGGACGATCACCGGACGGATCAACACCACCGGTCCGGCATCGGGGAGTCGACCGTGCAACGGTAGTGAAACAGTGTGCCGCGACGGATGGCGGGCGCCCGTTCATGGGCATGTACTCGAGTGTGTTGCTCTGCCGTCGGCAGCATGACAACGGGGACAACGGGGAGGGTTTGCGATGGCGAACGCCAAGGGCTACGACGTTTCCGATTTCCAGTCGGGAATCCCGGGCGATGCGCAGTTCGTGTTCATCAAGGCGACCGAGGGGGGACATACGGGCCAGTCCACGTACACCGCCAAGCTCGCGGAGGCCCGGCGCAGGGGACTGGTGGTGGGGCATTACCACTTCCTGCATGCGGAGAATCCGGTCCAGGGGGAGATCGACCACTTCTGCCGGGTCGTCGGGCACGTACCGGCGGGCGAACTCCTGGTGCTGGACTTCGAGCCCTACGGGCAGTCCGTCAGCGACTCCCATGCCACCACGGTGAAGAACCAGTGGCTGGCGGCGGTGAAGAAGCGGTACCCGGACAACCGTGTCGGCCTGTACACAAGCCGGGACTACTGGCTGCGCACCGACGACAACGCGGGCGACTTTCTGTGGATCGCCGACTACGTCTCGGCCGGGTCGCCGCGCATCCGGGCGGCATGGCGATTCCACCAGTACACCGACAGCCCGCTGGACACCGACGTCTACCACGGCTCGCTGGAGGAGTTACGTGCCTGGGCCGGCCAGAAGACCACGCCCACGCCCAC
>JBEHXI010000039.1:0-38330 GCA_048498775.1 Actinomycetota bacterium
CCGAGCAGGCCGCCGAGCAGGCTCCCGAGTGGCCCGCGGAGGACCAGCCGTCCACCGGGGACCCGATGCGCGACCTGGAGCGGCTGCTGGACCGCTTCCGCGACGACATCCGGGACGCCGCCCGCGACAACGGCGTCACCGAGGGGCAGTTGCGCGAGGCGCGCCGCCATCTGTCGACGGCGGCGGCCCACATCGTCGCGGTGCTCCGCGTCGGCGGACCGCTCTGAAAAACCGCGCGACCGCCCGCCGGCCGGTGCCGGCGGACGGTCGCGGCAGGCGCGGTCAGTCGCTCAGACGGTCAGCACGACCTTGCCGAACAGGTCGCCGCCCGCCATCTTCTCGAAGCCCTCGCGGGCCCGGTCCAGCGGCAGCACCGAGTCGATCACCGGGCGTACGCCGGTGGCCGCGCAGAAGCTGAGCAGGTCCTCCAGCTCGTCCTTGCTGCCCATGGTCGAGCCGACGACCTTCAGCTCCAGGAAGAAGATCCGGGTCAGCTCGGCGGACTTGGGGTTGGGGCCGCTGGTGGCGCCGGAGATCACCAGGGTGCCGCCGGGCCGCAGCGACTTCACCGAGTGCGACCAGGTGGCCGCGCCGACGGTCTCGATGACCGCGTCGACCCGCTGCGGCAGCCGCGCGCCCGGCTCGAACGCCTCCAGCGCGCCCAGTTCCACGGCCCGCTTGCGCTTGGCCTCGTCCCGGCTGGTGGCGTAGATCCGCAGGCCGGCGGCCTTGCCCAGCAGGATGGCGGCCGTCGCGACCCCGCCGCCGGCGCCCTGGACCAGCACCGAGTCGCCGGGGCGTACGCCGGCGTTGGTGAACAGCATCCGGTAGGCGGTCAGCCAGGCCGTCGGCAGGCAGGCGGCCTCCTCGAAGCTCAGCTCCTTCGGCTTGCGCAGGACGTTCCAGGCCGGGACGGTGACCCGCTCGGCGAACGTGCCCTGGTAGCGCTCGGTCAGGATGGAACGCGGCTCGTCGGGCCCGACCCCGTAGCCGCTCTGGCCGATCACCGAGTGCAGGACGACCTCGTTGCCGTCCTCGTCGATCCCGGCCGCGTCGCAGCCGAGGATCATCGGCAGGCTCTCCTCGCCGAGCCCCACCCCGCGCAGCGACCACAGGTCGTGGTGGTTGAGGGAGGCGGCCTTGACGGTCACGGTGGTCCAGCCCGGACGGACCTCGGGCTCCGGGCGCTCGCCCAGTTCGAGCCCGTCGAGCGGTCGGTCACGGTCGATACGTGCAGCATAGGCGGCGAACATGGTCCCGAACGTAGTCCCGTGCGGCACCGCCCTACCAGCCCACACCCCGGTGAAGCGACGTACGTCACCGACCTGCCCGGTGCGATGTGTCAAGATTGATGCACGGGCGATCCCCGAACCCCATCAAGGCCGGCACGACATGGCCGGACCGATGATGGGCGAGCTGCGACGACGTACGTCCCGACACGTCGACCACGTTAATTGCTCGTCAGCGGAATCACTCTTCCGATAGAACGGACCCTTCACCCCTCATCCGTCCTGCCTCCCCCGGCATCTGCGGGGGAGTACTCTTCATTCGTTTTTCGACAAAGGGGTAAAAAGTGGCAGCGGAGATCGTCAACGCCCGGAGTGACAGCGACATGGACAACGACCTCCTGGACCCGGCGTTCGCCCTCCACCGCGGCGGCAAGATGGAGATCGCCGCCACGGTGCCGGTGCGCAACCGCGACGACCTGTCCCTGGCGTACACGCCGGGCGTGGCCAAGGTCTGCACCGCCATCGCCGAGCACCCGGAACTCGTCGCCGACTACACCTGGAAGTCCCAGGTCGTGGCCGTGGTGACGGACGGCTCCGCGGTCCTCGGGCTGGGCGACATCGGCCCGGAGGCGTCGCTTCCGGTCATGGAGGGCAAGGCGATCCTGTTCAAGCAGTTCGGTGGCGTGGACGCGGTCCCGATCGCCCTGGACTGCCGGGACGTGGACGACATCGTCGAGACCGTCGCCCGCCTCGCCCCCTCCTTCGGCGGCGTCAACCTCGAGGACATCTCCGCCCCCCGCTGCTTCGAGATCGAGCGCAGGCTCCAGGAGCGCCTGGACATCCCCGTCTTCCACGACGACCAGCACGGCACCGCCGTCGTCACGCTGGCCGCGCTGCGCAACGCCACCCGGCTGACCGGCCGGGCCCTGGGCGAGCTGCGCGCGGTGATCTCCGGCGCCGGCGCCGCGGGCGTGGCGATCGCCAAGATCCTGGTCGAGGCCGGCATCGGCGACGTCTCGGTCGCCGACCGCAAGGGCGTGGTGCACGAGGGCCGCGACGATCTCACCGACGTCAAGCGGCAGTTGGCCACCTTCACCAACAAGGCCGGCCTGACCGGCTCGGTGGAGGAGGCGCTGGCCGGCGCCGACGTCTTCATCGGCGTCTCCGGCGGCACCATCGCGGAGTCCGCGGTGGCCTCCATGGCCGAGGGCGCGTTCATCTTCGCGATGGCCAACCCGGACCCGGAGATCCACCCGGAGATCGCCCACAAGTACGCGTCCGTGGTCGCCACCGGCCGCAGCGACTACCCGAACCAGATCAACAACGTGCTCGCCTTCCCCGGCATCTTCGCCGGGGCCCTGCAGGTGCGCGCCTCGCAGATCACCGAGGGCATGAAGCTCGCGGCCGCCGAGGCGCTGGCGGCGGTCGTCTCGGACGAGCTGAGCGCGGACTGCGTGATCCCCTCGCCGTTCGACGAGCGGGTGGCCCCGGCGGTGACCCGGGCGGTGGCCGCGGCGGCCCGTGCCGAGGGCGTGGCGCGCCGGTAGCGGGACGGACGGGACAAGCGGCGTCGCGGGTGGCGCCCCGGGCCTCCGGGGCGCCACCGCCGCTTTCCAGGGCCCCTACGCCTTCAGCCCGAGGACGATGGCGTCCGGGACCGAGCGCCACACCGCCCGCGCCTCCGCGAAGCCCGCCGCGCGCAGCGCCTCGACGTGCCACTCCACGGGGTGCGTCTCGCCGTCGGCGTGCCCGCCGAAGAGGGCGAACCGCTCGGCGACCGCCGCGCTCAGCGCCTCGTCGGCCGCGGCCCGCTCCCACCAGAGCGCCCAGTCCGGCACCCCCTCGGCCATGCGGCGCTCCATGCGGGCCCGGCGCAGCGCCGCCTCGGCCTCGTTGATCCGGGGCGTGGACGGGTCCGGCATGCCGTCGGAGTTGAGGAACACCCCGCCCTCGCGCAGCACTCCGGCGATCTGCCCGTAGAGCCGGGTCAGCGGCTCGGTCGCGAGCCAGTGCAGCGCGGTCGAGGTCAGGACCGCGTCGAAGCGGCGGTGCGGCAGCCGCTCGGTCCACCGCGGGTCGGTGAGGTCGGCGGAGACGAACCGGGCCCGCTCCTCGCCCGCGAAGTACCCGCGGGCGATGGTCAGCAGGGCCGGGTCGCGGTCCACGCCGGTGCAGCGGGCGCCGGGGAACCGCCGCAACACCCGGCCGGTGATGCTGCCGGTGCCGCAGGCGAGGTCGAGCACCTCCGGCGCGGTCCCGGTGAGGGCCTCGACCATGTCGAGCATGACCCGGAAGCGCTCCTCGCGCTCCGGGAGGTAGAGCTCCTGCTGGCGGTCCCAGCTGTCCTGCCATGTCTGCCAGTCGTGCGTCACCGTCATCTGTAATACCCTCTCAACGACAGCGCCTGTTACGGGACCCTAGACGCCGCCGGTAAGGACCACAAGTGGAACTCGCTTATTACGCGGACTTCGCCGTGCGGCTGGTCAACAGCGAGCAGCCCGGCCGGTCCGACGCGTTGACGTCGGTGGAGGCGGTCCGCGAGCTGTTCGGGCCGAGCCGCCAGGCCGCGCGCCGCGCCGGCGACTCCGACGTGACCCGGCTGCGGGCCGTCCGCGGCCGGCTGCGCGCCGTCTTCGAGGCCGCCGCGGCCGGCGACGAGGTGCGCGCGGTGGACCTGCTCAACGCGCTGCTGCTGGAGTTCCCGGTCAGCCCGCAGATCTCCGGGCACGAGATCACGGACGACGACGGCCGCCCGGCCTGGCACCTGCACCTGGCCGACCACGCCACCAGCGCCACCGCCGGCTACGCCGCGACCGCCTGCATGGGGCTGGCCATCCAGCTCACCACCCTCGGCGCCGACCGGCTGGGCGTCTGCGAGGCCGCCCCCTGCCGCAACGTCTACATCGACACCTCGACCAACCGCTCCCGCCGCTACTGCTCCGACCGCTGCGCGACCCGCGCCAACGTCGCCGCGTACCGGGCCCGCCGCCGGCAGGAACGGCAGGCGCGGGAAACCGGCTAGCGGGCCCGCAGCCGCCGGCTCACCGAGCGGTCGGCCCGCACCGGGCGCAGCGCGGAGGCCGCCCAGCCCAGCACCGCCGCCGGCGACCTGCGCTCGTCCCCGCGCGGCCGGAAGCGCAGCAGCACCCGGGCGACCACCAACTCGTCGGGGACGGTGCCGAACAGCCGGCTGTCGGACTCCGCGAAGCTGTTGTCCCCCAGCACCCACCAGCCGCCCTCGCGGCGTTCCACCGCCCGTTTGACGATCAGCAGGTCCTGCTGGAGCGGATGCCGCAGCACCACGACGTCGCCCGCGCGCACCGGGGCGCCGTAGCGGATGAGCAACTGGTCCCCGTGGTACAGCGTCGGCACCATCGAAGGCCCCGTCACCTCGGCGAGTCCGAACGGCAGTCTTGCCCCCTGCTCGCGCATGCCGCGCCTCCTTCAGTTCCGCCACCGACTCCCAGAGTGGCACCAGACTTTTGTCCTAAGCACCGGGGGGCACCCGAGTAAACGAGGCTCTCAGGGAGTAATGTCCCACCTGAAAAGACGATCACGAGGAAGGACAGCCATGTTCTCTCGCCTGTTCGCGCCGAAGGTCAAGGTCAGCGCCCACTGCGACCTGCCCTGTGGCGTCTACGACCCGGCCCAGGCCCGTATCGAGGCCGAGTCGGTCAAGGCTATCCAGGAGAAGTACCAGGGCAACGAGGACCCTGAGTTCCGCACCCGCGCCCTCGTCATCAAGGAGGAGCGCTCGGAGCTGGCCAAGCACCACATCTCCGTGCTGTGGAGCGACTACTTCAAGGCCCCGCACTTCGAGAAGTACCCGCAGCTGCACCAGCTGGTCAACGACGCCCTGAAGGCCGCCAGCGCCGCCAAGTCGTCGACCGACCCGAAGACCGGCCAGAAGCTGCTGGACCTGATCGCCGAGATCGACAAGATCTTCTGGGAGACCAAGCAGGCCTGAGCGCCTCCTTGTCCCCCCAGGGTCTCCCCAGGTTCATCTGGTCATGACGGCCGTGCCCGATCCGCACCCCGGAACGGGCACGGCCGTGCCGTTCCCCGGCCCGGACACCCTCGGCGCACGCCTGCCCTCCCCGCTCCAGGAGGTGCGCGACGAGCGCCTCGCGGCGACCGGCGTGCGCCTGCTGCTCAAGCGGGACGACCTGATCCACCCCGAGCTGGTCGGCAACAAATGGCGCAAACTGGAGCCGAACCTGCGGGCCGCCGCCGACGCCGGGGAGCGCACGCTGCTGACCTTCGGCGGCGCCTACTCCAACCATCTGCGGGCCACCGCGGCCGCCGGCCGCCTGCTGGGCCTGGACACGATCGGCGTGGTCCGCGGCCAGGAACTGGCCGGCCGCCCGCTCAACGACTCGCTGGCCCGCGCCGCAGCCGACGGGATGCGGCTGCACTTCGTCGACCGGGCCGCCTACCGCCGCAAGACCGACCCGGCGATGATCGAGGAGCTGGCCCGCGCGTTCGGGCCGTTCCGCCTGATCCCGGAGGGCGGCAGCGACGCGGCGGCCGTCCGCGGCTGCGCGGAGCTCGGCCGTGAGCTGCGCGGGCACGCCCACGTGACCGCGATCGCCTGCGGCACCGGCGGCACGCTGGCCGGGCTGGCCGCCGGTCTCGGCCCCGGCGAGCGGGTGATCGGGTTCCCGGCGCTGCGCGGCGGCGGCTTCCTCGCCGCCGACATCGAGCGCCTCCAGCGGGAGGCGTTCGGCGGCCCCCGCGGCGACTGGAGCCTTGAGACGCGGTTCCATTTCGGCGGCTTCGCCCGCGGCACTCCGGAACTGGCCGCCTTCGCCGCGGATTTCGCGGCCCGCCACGGTCTGACCCCCGAGCCCGTCTACGTCGCCAAGATGCTCTACGGGATCTTCACACTGGCCCGGGAGGGCGCGTTCCCGCCCGGTACCAGGGTCGCCGCCGTGATCACCGGCTGACCGGCGGCCGGCCGGCGGCCGGGCACCGACGGGGACGGCCGACGATTGTCGGCGGACCCGGTTAGCCTTGTGGGCATGATCCGACCCGCGACCGAGGCCGACGTCCCGGAGATCCACGCGATGATCCGCGAGCTCGCGGAGTACGAGCGGGCGCTCGAGCAGATGCGCGCGACCCCCGCGCAGCTGCGGGACGCCCTCTTCGGGCCGCAGCCCGCCACCTTCGGGCTGGTCGCCGAGGAGGCCGGCACCCCGGTCGGGTTCGCCCTGTGGTTCCGGAACTTCTCCACCTGGACCGGCACCCACGGGGTCTACCTGGAGGATCTGTACGTGCGCCCGCACGCGCGCGGCGGCGGCCACGGCCGGGCGCTCCTGGCCGAGCTGGCCCGGATCTGCGTGGAGCGCGGCTACGAGCGCTTCGAGTGGTCGGTGCTGCACTGGAACGAGCCGGCGATCGGCTTCTACACCGCGCTGGGCGCCGAGCCCCTGGCGGAGTGGCGGTCCTTCCGGCTGACCGGCGCGCCGCTGCGGGAGCTGGGCGGCACCGCCGGCACCATCGTCGCCTCAGATGTCACATCAGCCTCAGAAGGAGGCAGCCATTTCAATCAAGCGCTACCGCTTTCGAATTGAGCCCGCAACCCTCTAGCCACGGAGCGTACTCATGGGCTTACCATGAGTGACATAAGCGGGTTTCCGTACCGGATTCCCGGCGGACCAGGCTGCGCTGACGTCCGCGCGACATAGGGGCACAGATCGCGATACCGTCCCCTGACGGTACACACCGAGTGGTGATTCTCTCGGGGTGTAGGAACGCGTACCCCCTGCGGAGCGCCTTCACACGCGGCGGTCCGGCGGGGTCAGAACAGTTCAACGAACGTGCGCCACCATGGAGGTGAGGGTGTCCCAGATCGCAGGCGAGCCCGGGTCGAAGGACTTCGTGGAGGTCCGGCTGCCCGCGGCGGGGGCCTACCTCTCCGTACTGCGGACGGCCACGGCCGGCCTCGCAGCCCGCTTGGACTTCACCCTCGACGAAATCGAGGACCTGCGCATCGCCGTCGACGAGGCGTGCGCCATCCTGCTGCAGCAGGCCGTGGCAGGCAGCGTGCTGTCCTGCGTGTTCCGCCTGGTCGAGGACGCCCTGTGGGTGACCGTCTCCGCTCCGACGACGGACGGCCGCGCCCCGGAGCGGGACACCTTCGCCTGGACGGTGCTGTCCGCCCTCGCCGGCGAGGTCGACTCCAACGTCGCCGAGGACAAGACGGTCAGCATCAGCCTGCACAAGAAGCGCGGCGCCGGCCCCGGACAGTCGTGAGGTCCCACCATGCAGGCACACCGCAGGTCCGGCCCCCCACGGGGCATTGACGGGACAACCCTGGACGGAACGGGGGATCGCCGTGAGCACTGAGTCTTCCCGCGAGCTCAGCCCGCTGGTTCCCGGGACACCGGCCGAGAGCCCGGGGCGGCGGACCGGCCCCGGCGGGCATGGTCTGGCCGTACCCGCCCAGGGCACGGCCCGGCGGCACCCGGTGCGGCACCACCCGGTGGTGCCCTCCATCGAACCGACGGACGCTGCGGAGCAGGCAGACCCCATGGACCAGGACGTGGACCAGCAGGAGCGGCTGGAGCATGAGCACGACCCGCACCTTCCGCACCCGCACGACCGGGCGGCGGCGCGCGCGCTGTTCATCAGGCTCAGCCGGCTGCCCGACGGGTCGCCGGAGCGTGCCGAGCTGCGCAACCAGCTGGTGCAGATGCACCTGCCGCTCGTCGAGCACCTGGCGCGCCGCTTCCGCAACCGCGGCGAGCCGCTCGACGACCTCACCCAGGTCGCCACGATCGGCCTGATCAAGTCGGTCAACCGCTTCGACCCGGAACGCGGGGTGGAGTTCTCCACCTACGCCACCCCCACGGTGGTCGGCGAGATCAAGCGCCACTTCCGCGACAAGGGCTGGGCGGTGCGGGTGCCGCGCCGGCTCCAGGAGCTGCGGCTGGCGCTGACCACGGCGACCGGCGAGCTGTCCCAGGCGCACGGCCGCGCCCCGACGGTGCACGAGCTCGCCGAGCACCTGAAGATCTCCGAGGAGGAGGTCCTGGAGGGGCTGGAGTCGGCGAATGCCTACAGCACCCTGTCCCTGGACGTCCCCGACACCGACGACGAGTCCCCGGCGGTGGCCGACACCCTGGGCGCGGAGGACGACGCCCTGGAGGGCGTGGAGTACCGCGAGTCGCTCAAGCCGCTGCTGGAGCAGCTGCCCCCGCGGGAGAAGAAGATCCTGCTGCTGCGGTTCTTCGGCAACATGACCCAGTCGCAGATCGCCCAGGAGGTCGGCATCTCCCAGATGCACGTCTCCCGGCTGCTCGCCCGCACGCTCGCCCAGCTGCGCGACAAACTGCTCATCGACGAGTAGGAGCGAGTGCCCTCACCGCTCGGCGGTGCGCCGGATGCCCAGTGCCTCCGTCGCCGCCGGGTGCACCAGCAGCACCAGTTCGGCCAGCGCCACCACGCCGAGCACCACTCCGGCGGCGACCATCGCGCCACCGCCGGAGATCATCGTCCACGCCGCGGGCAGCGCCATCAGCTGGATGATCAGGGAGGGGCCGCGGCTCCAGCGCCGGGCCCGCAGCAGGCCGTAGGCGGCGGACAGCGGCAGCGCCGCCAGCGCCAGCACCGTCAACCCGCCCATCACGGCGCCCTGGAGACTGGCCGGGTGGCCGAACAGGCCCATGGCGACCAGATACAGCCCGCCGGCCGCCAGGGCGAGGCCCTCCACCGCGGCCAGCGCCGCGGCGGCGGTCAGCCGGCGGGAACGGGGCCTGGACTCCGGTGCGGTCTGCTGCTCGCTCACATCCAGCAGCGTAGCCGGACGCGCCCGTGGTCGGACGCGGGGTGCTGGGTACCCTTCCTTCCATGCGCGCGCTCCTCCTCGTCAACCCGGCGGCCACCACCACCGGTGCACGGACGCGTGACGTCCTCATCCACGCGCTCGCCAGCGATCTGAAGCTGGAGGTGGCGACCACCGAGCACCGCGGGCACGCCCGCGAGCTCGCCCGCCGCGCCGCGCAGAGCGGTTCGGTGGAACTGGTCGTGGTGCTGGGCGGCGACGGGACCGTCAACGAGGCCGTCAACGGGCTGCTGCACCAGGGCCCGGCCGAGGGACTGCCGCGGCTGGCCGTGGTGCCCGGCGGCAGCACCAACGTCTTCGCGCGTGCCCTGGGGCTGCCCAACGACGCGGTCGAGGCGACCGGCGCGCTTCTGGACGCGCTGCGAGACGGCACGGAACGGAGTATTGGTCTGGGTTTCGTCCGGGGGGCGCCGGGAACCAGCGATGAAGGCGTCCCGCCGCGCTGGTTCACCTTCTGCGCGGGCCTCGGTTTCGATGCCGGTGTCGTAGGCCGGGTCGAACAACAGCGTCTGCTCGGCAGGCGTTCGACGCACTCGCTGTACGTACGGCAGATGATGCGGCAGTACATCGGCGAGCAGAACCGGCGGCACGGGACGATCACCCTCAGCCAACCCGGTAAGGAGCCTCTCGATGATCTCTCGCTCGCCATAGTCTGCAACACCGCCCCGTGGACCTACTTCGGGAACCGGCCGGTGTACGCCTCACCACAGGCATCCTTCGACACCGGGCTCGACGTGCTGGCCCTCTCCCGGCTCTCATCGGCCTCGGTGGTCCGGTACGCGAGCCAGCTCCTGCGCTCCACCCCCGAGCGCGGGCCGCACGGCAGGCATGTGACCGCCCTGCACGATCTGGCCGAGTTCACCTTGCAATCACAGGTGCCACTGCCGTTTCAGGTGGACGGTGACCACCTGGGGCTGCTGATGAGCGTCAGCTTCTCAGGTGTACCCCGTGCACTGCGTGTGATTGTGTGAGCGGTAGGGCCGAAAGTCCTTACAGTCGAACGTTTAGGCTGGTTCCCACCCCCTGGAAGTACGGCTGTGACCGAGGCGACACCGAAGAATCAAAAAAAACTTCTCGGAGGGGGTTGTATCCAAGGCTCAGGTTTGCGAGGCTCTTCCTGGCGATCGGGACGGCCCTTCTTCGGCCCCCACTGATCGCCCGAATTCTCTCCCACCCCGCGGTCGAGCCAGGGAACTGGCTGCTGACCGTGTTGTGTACGGAGGATTCGTGAAAGCGTTCACATTCACAAGCACCGTCCAGCAACACACCAGGAGTTGGAGCAGACATGGACTGGCGTCATCGCGCCGTTTGCCGCGAAGAAGACCCCGAGCTCTTCTTCCCGATCGGCAACACTGGTCCTGCGCTGCTGCAGATCGAGGAAGCCAAGGCCGTCTGCCGTCGCTGCCCCGTCCAGGAGCAGTGCCTGCAGTGGGCGCTGGAGTCCGGTCAGGACGCCGGCGTCTGGGGTGGCCTCAGCGAGGACGAGCGCCGCGCAATGAAGCGTCGCGCCGCTCGCAACCGGGCGCGTAACGTCAGCGCCTGACGCACGCCCCTTTGTGCTTGGGCGTCGCGCCGCCGTACACCACACGTACGGAACGCGAGGCCCGTCCCCGAGCCGTAGCGCGCAGCACATGAGATCGCGCAGCGCAACACCAGAGCACGCGGTAGTAGGCAGAGGCCCCGGTCGACCCAGTCGGCCGGGGCTTGATGCTGTCCGGGGCCGGTACTCCGCCGCTCCGCGGCCGGTGCCGTCTCCGGGCGGCGGCGGGCGCTACCGCCGGCCCGTTTCGTCGGCGGGGACGGCCGGGATGTCGAGCAGCACCCGGGTGCCGCCGCCCGGCGCCGGCACCATGTCGAAGGTGCCGCCCAACTCGCCGACCACCAGGGTCCGCACGATCTGCAGGCCCAGGTTGCCCGCGCTGTGCGGATCGAAGCCGTCCGGCAGGCCGCGGCCGTCGTCCTCGATGGTGATGGCCAGCCGCTCGCCGGTCCGGGCCGCGGTGACCTCCACGCTGCCGCGCTGGCCGGGCCCGAAGCCGTGTTCCATGGCGTTCTGGAGCAGTTCGGTCAGCACCATGGACAGCGGGGTGGCGATCGCGGCGGGCAGGATGCCGAAGTGGCCGGTGCGGCGGGCGCCGACCCGGCCCGGCGAGATCTCGGCCACCATCGCGATGACCCGGTCGGCGATCTCGTCGAACTGCACCTGCTCGTCGAGGTTCTGGGAGAGCGTCTCGTGGACGATGGCGATCGAGCCGACCCGGCGGACCGCCTCCTCCAGCGCGCCACGCGCCTTGTCGGAGTCCATCCGGCGGGCCTGGAGCCGCAACAGGGCGGCCACCGTCTGGAGGTTGTTCTTCACCCGGTGGTGGATCTCCCGGATGGTGGCGTCCTTGGTCATCAACTCCCGCTCGCGGCGGCGCAGTTCGGTGACGTCCCGGAGCAGCACCAGTGATCCGATGCGGTGGCCCTTGGGGTTGAGCGGGATGGCGCGCAGCTGGATGACGCCGTCGCCGCCCTCCACCTCCGTCTCCCGGGGCGCGTAGCCGCTCGCCACCTTGACCAGCGCCTCGTCGACCGGGCCGCGCGGGGCGCGCGCCAGCTCGGCGGTGATGGTGCCCAGGTGCAGTCCCACCAGGTCGGAGGCCAGGCCGAGGCGGTGGTACGCGGACAGCCCGTTGGGGCTGGCGTACTGCACCACGCCGTCGGCGTCGAGCCGGATCAGCCCGTCGCCGACGCGCGGGGAGGCGTCCATGTCGACCTGCTCGCCGGGGAACGGGAAGGCGCCCGCCGCGATCATCTGGGCCAGGTCGGAGGCGCTCTGCAGGTAGGTCAGCTCCAGGCGGCTCGGGGTGCGGACGGTGAGCAGGTTGGTGTTCCGGGCGATCACCCCCAGCACCCGGCCCTGCCGGCGCACCGGGATGCACTCGACGCGGACCGGGACCTCCTCCCGCCACTCCGGGTCGCCCTCCCGGACGATGCGGCCCTCGTCGAGCGCCGCGTCGAGCATCGGGCGGCGGCCGCGCGGGACCAGGTGCCCGACCATGTCGTCGTGGTAGGAGGTGGGCCCGGTGTTGGGGCGCATCTGGGCGACCGAGACGTAGCGGGTGCCGTCCCGGGTCGGCACCCACAGCACCAGGTCGGCGAAGGACAGGTCGGCCAGCAGCTGCCACTCCGAGACCAGCAGGTGCAGCCATTCCAGGTCGGAGTCGTCGAGGCCGGTGTGCTGGCGTGCGAGTTCGTTCATGGAGGGCACGCTTGCGAGCGTACCTGTGTGCGACGGGTCCTCGGAGGAGTAGGCTCGCACCGGACGTTCACCGGGACTTTCCCGGCACCCCGGTGGACATCGAATTGTGGTCTAGTCCACAATGTGCTGGAACTGTACGCCCCGGGGAGCGTGCCCGGGACGCTTGTGATCTCCGCTCTCCCCGCACGGAGGGCGGAACGGGGCCACGGCGCACTCTGCCCTGACTGCGACCGGGCCCCCAGTCGGACCGCCCGGCCGCGGGGACCGCACACCTCGCGAACCACCGGCGCCCGACGGCAGCTCCGGGCTGCGGCGCAGGAAGGGTTGAGGGTCCCTTCTCCGCGCCGCGGCCCGCGGGTTCTTCCGGGAACGTTTCAGCGGGTCTCGGTGACCTTGGCCAGCGCCCGGGGCGCGTCGGGGTCCTGGCCGCGCGCGATGGTGACCTCGTGGGCCAGCATCTGCAGCGGGATGATCTCCAGGATGGGCTGGACCTCCTCGGCGACCCCGGCCGTCGGCAGCACGAAGCCCGCCGAGGCCGCCTCGACCTGCTCCCGGCTCCCGACGACCACCAGGTCGGCGCCCCGGCCGCGCAGCCGGTCCAGGACGGGTTGCAGGGCCGTGCCGCCCCGGCCCTCGGTGACGACGGCGATCACCGGGAAGACGTTGTCGACCATGGCCAGCGGCCCGTGCAGCAGGTCGGCGCCGGAGAACGCCAGCGCGGGGATGTAGCTGGTCTCCATCAGCTTCAGCGCGGCCTCGCGGGCGGTCGGGTAGCCGTAGCCGCGCGAGGTGATCACCAGCCGTTCGGCGAACCGGTAGCGCCCGGCCAGCTCGCGCACCTCCGCGCGGCGGGCCAGGATCTCCCCGGCCAGGCCGGGCAGCACCGCCGCGGCCGAGCCGTCGCCGCCGCGCAGGGCGTCCACCAGCAGGTACAGCGCGAGCAGTTCGGCGGTGTAGGTCTTGGTCGCGGGCAGCGCGCGCTCCGGCCCGGCCAGGATGTCGATGTGGAACTCGGAGACGGCGGCCAGCGGCGAGGCGGGGTTGTTGGTCACCGCGAGCGTGATCGCGCCGGCCTCGCGGGCGGCCCGGGTGGAGGCGACCAGGTCCGGGGAGCCGCCGGACTGGCTCACGGTGATCACCAGCACGTCGGTGAGGTCGGGCCGGGCGCCGTAGGCGGTGGTGGTGGACATCGACGTCAGCCCCGCGGGCTTCCCCAGCAGCACCTCGATCAGGTACTTGGCGTACAGCGCCGCGTTGTCGGAGGTGCCGCGGGCGGTGAGCAGGACGAACCGCGGGGCGCGGGCCGCGATCAGCCCGGCGGTCTCGCGGATCGCCGGGGCGCCCTCGTCGAGGACGCGGCGCAGCACGGCGGGCTGCTCGGCCATCTCGCCGGACATCACGGCGCCCGGTCCGGCGGGCGCCGGGGTGCGGGGGGCCGGCTGGGTGGCGGACATGCGTCGATCCTCCAGGTGGTGGTGGGAAGCCGGCTCCTCAGCGGCCGGCGATGACCTCGGCGGCGGCCTGCGCGCAGACCCGGGCGGCGCCGTGGGTGGCGATGTGCAGGGCACCGCACGGCGGCGCCTGCGGCACGCCCGTCTCCACGACGACGGCGTCCGGACGGGAGTCGAGCAGGGCGTGCAGCGCGCCGGCCATCCACCGGTGGCGGTGGACGTCGCGGACCACGACGACCAGCGGGCGGTCTCCCGCCGCTTTCACCACATTCTCCACCAGATGCGACATACCGCCGGGTGTGGTGGTGTCGGCCTCGCGGTAGGTGCCCGATCCGGTGCCGGGCAGCAGCCGGGCCAGTTCGGCGGCCGGTCCCCAGGACTGCTCGCCGGCCGCGATGTTGGCGGCCGGGGCCAGGGCGGCGACGTAGACGGGGCCGGCCGGCGGCCGGTGCGGCCCGGCCGCGGTGACACGCAGCGCGCGCCGTGCCGCGGCCAGGCCCACCCGCGGATCGGGCGTCCCCTCCACGCCTGGTCCTCCCCTCCCCCGGGCCCAGGCGCCCAGCGCGCGGACCCGCCCGGCGGCCTCGGCGAGCCGCTCCTCGGCCAGTTCGCCGCCGCGCACCGCGGCCACCAGCGCGTCCCGCAGCCGCAGCACCGTGTCCTCGTCCGCCAGTCCCCCGCCGACGCACACCGCGTCGGCGCCGGCGGCCAGCGCCAGGACCGCGCCGCGTTCGACGCCGTAGCGGGCCGAGATCGCCCGCATCTCCAGGCCGTCGGTGACGACCACGCCGGTGAAGCCCAGGCCGCCCTCGCCGCGCGGGGCGCGCAGCAGCCCGGTCAGCGCGGCGCGGCTCAGCGTCGCGGGACGTTCGGGGTCGAGGGCGGGCAGCAGGATGTGGGCGCTCATGACGGCCTTGACCCCGGCCTCGACGGCGGCGCGGAACGGCACCAGTTCACGGGCGCGCAGCGTCCGCGGATCGGCGTCGACGCGCGGCAGGTCGCGGTGCGAGTCGACCGCGGTGTCCCCGTGGCCGGGGAAGTGCTTGGCGCACGCGGCGACGCCCGCGCTCTGCAGCCCGGCGACCCAGGCGGCGGTGTGGCGGGCGACGAGGTCCGGTTCGGCGCCGAACGAGCGCACCCCGATGACGGGGTTGTCCGGATCGGAGTTGACGTCGGCGCAGGGCGCCCAGTCCAGGGTGACCCCGCAGGCGGCCAGCCGCCGGCCCATCTCGCGGGCGACGGCCCGGGTCAGCCCGGTGTCGTCGACGGCGCCGAGCGCGTGGTTGCCGGGGAACGACGAGCCGGTGCGGGCCTCCAGGCGCGTCACGTCCCCGCCCTCCTCGTCGGCGGCGACCAGCACCTGGGGGGCCTCGGCGCGCAGCCGGGCGGTCAGCCGGGCCAGTTGGCCGGCCGATTCGATGTTGCGGGCGAACAGGGCCACCGAGCCCAGGCCCTCGCCGAGCCGCCGCAGCAGCCAGTCCGGGGCCGTCGTGCCGGTGAAGCCGGGCTGCAGCACCGCGAGCGCGTCCCGGGCGAGCGTGCCGTCCGCCATGCGGTGATCCCTTCCGTCCGCCGCCGGCGCACCGCGCCCGCACTGTGCCCTTCCCGTCCTTCCCCGGGAGTATGGTCTTTAATGGTTTAGACCAGTCCTGGCAGCTTGGCCTAGACCTCTCCGGGTGTCAAGGGGACCCCGAAAACGCCTCTGACCTCTGTTACCGGACCGACACCTGTCCGGGGAAGACGCCGCAGGCCCTGGACATGTCACCATGTGAGCCGCCCTCCTCGCCCGCAGCAGGGCAGGAGCGCCCAAGGACGGAGGAGCCGGTGACGGCAGCGGAGAAGGAGCCGGGAGCGCAGCCCATGTACGAGAACGGGGGCGCCGCCCCGGCCGCGCAGGAAGCGGAGGAGACCCCCGCGGCGGGGGCGGGGACGCGCACGGCGCGGGTGCCGAAGTACTACGGCCTCAAGCGGCATCTGCTGGAGATCACCCAGACGATGCCGCCGGGCACCCCGGTGCCGCCGGAGCGCACGCTCGCCACGCAGTTCGACACCTCCCGCACCACGGTCCGCCAGGCCCTCCAGGAGCTCGTCGTCGAGGGCCGGCTGGAGCGCATCCAGGGCAAGGGGACCTTCGTCGCCAAGCCGAAGGTCGCCCAGGTCCTGCAACTGACCTCGTACACCGAGGACATGCGGGCCCAGGGCCTGGAACCCACCTCGCAGCTGCTGGACATCGGGTACGTGACCGCCGACGACCGCCTCGCCGGGCTGCTGGACATCAAGGCCGGCGGCCGGGTGCTGCGCATCGAGCGCCTGCGCCTGGCCAACGGGGAGCCGATGGCCATAGAGACCACCCATCTGTCGGCCAAGCGCTTCCCGGCGCTGCGCCGCAACCTCGCCCGGCACACCTCCCTGTACACCGCGCTCGCCGAGGTCTACGGGGTGCGCCTGGCCGAGGCCGAGGAGACCATCGAGACCTCGCTGGCCACGCCGCGTGAGGCGGGGCTGCTCGGCACGGACGTCGGCCTGCCGATGCTGCTGCTGTCCCGGCACTCGGTGGACACCGAGGGCGAGCCGGTGGAGTGGGTGCGCTCGGTCTACCGCGGGGACCGCTACAAGTTCGTCGCCCGGCTCCAGCGGCCCCACGACCGCCCGGCGTGATCGCGGCCATGCGCGGTCGGCATGATCAGCCGACATAAGCCTTGACCTGAACATTACCGGGACATGAATTCCGGGCCGTATCCGTACTGATATACGGACGGTAGTGACTCGGCCGGAAGGCTCGCTTAGATTTCCTGCGCACTACACCGGGAGAATCGGGAGCCACTTCATGTCCGAACCACCGCAGCCGCCTCCGGCGACACCGCTCATCACCCCCACGCGGATCGTCGCCGGAGTATGCCTTGTCATCCCCTTCGTGGCGATGCTGTGGGTGAGCTCGTACGCCAGCCTCACCCCCAAGCTGATCGGCATTCCCTTCTTCTACTGGTACCAGATGGCCTGGGTGCTGATCTCCACCGCGCTGACCTCCCTCGCCTACACGCTGATCCGTCGTGAGGAGCGGGCCCGCAAGGCCGCCCAGCAGGGAGGCACACGATGAAGAACCCGGTCAACGGCGTGGCGCTCGCCGTCTTCATCTTCTTCTTCCTGCTGGTGACGGTGCTGGGCTTCCTGGCCGCCCGCTGGCGCAAGGCGGACAACGCCCTCCACCTGGACGAGTGGGGCCTGGGCGGCCGCAGCTTCGGGACCTGGATCACCTGGTTCCTGCTCGGCGGCGACCTGTACACCGCGTACACCTTCGTGGCCGTCCCGGCGGCGATCTACGCGGCGGGCGCCGCGGGCTTCTTCGCCGTGCCGTACACGATCCTGGTGTACCCGCTGATCTTCACCTTCCTGCCGCGGCTGTGGTCGGTCTCCCACCGGCACGGCTACGTCACTCCGTCGGACTTCGTCCGCGGGCGCTACGGCTCCAAGGGCCTGTCGCTGGCGGTCGCGATCACCGGCATCCTGGCCACCATGCCGTACATCGCGCTCCAGCTGGTCGGCATCCAGGCCGTGCTGGACGTGATGGGTGTCGGCGGCGGCGCCTCGTCGAGCTGGTTCGTCAAGGACCTGCCGCTGCTGATCGCCTTCGCGGTGCTGGCGGCGTACACCTACTCCTCGGGCCTGCGCGCCCCCGCGCTGATCGCCTTCGTCAAGGACGGCCTGATCTACCTGGTCATCGCCGTGGCGATCATCTACATCCCGATCAAGCTGGGCGGGTTCGAGCACATCTTCCACCAGGCCGGAGCGGCCTACGCGAAGATCAACCCGGCCACCGGGAAGCCGCGCGGCGCCGTCGTCCCCGGCCCGCCGGCGCAGTGGGCGTACGCCACACTGGCGATGGGCTCGGCGCTGGCGCTGTTCATGTACCCGCACTCGATCACCGCGACGCTGTCCAGCAAGAGCCGCAACGTGATCCGCCGCAACACCACCATCCTGCCGCTGTACTCGCTGATGCTCGGCCTGCTGGCGCTGCTCGGCTTCATGGCGCTGGCCGGCGGTGTCGGCAAGGGCGTCAAGGGCTACAACGCGCAGCTGGCGATCCCGCAGCTGTTCCTGAACGTCTTCCCGTCCTGGTTCGCGGGCGTGGCGTTCGCCGCCATCGGCATCGGCGCGCTGGTCCCGGCGGCCATCATGTCGATCGCCGCGGCCAACCTGTTCACCCGCAACATCTACCGGGACTTCCTCAAGCCGGACGCCACCCCCGAGCAGGAGACCCGGGTCTCCAAGCTGGTCTCGCTGGTGGTCAAGGTGGGCGCGCTGGTCTTCGTCCTGACGATGGACAAGACGGTGGCGATCAACTTCCAGCTGCTGGGCGGCATCTGGATCCTGCAGACCTTCCCGTCGCTGGTCGCGGGCCTGTTCACCCGGTGGTTCCACCGCTGGGCGCTGCTGGCCGGCTGGGCGGTGGGCATGGTCTACGGCACCTGGGCCGCCTGGACCGTCGCCAGCCCCACCCAGGCGCACTTCGGGGGCAGCTCCAAGCTGATCCCGGGCATCGGGCAGATCGGCTACATCGGCATGACGGCCTTCGTGCTCAACGCCGCGGTCTCGATCGTCCTGACCCTGGTGCTGCGGGCGGTGAAGGCCCCCGCGGGCATCGACGAGACCGTGCCGGGCGACTACACGGCCGACGCGGGCGACCCGGGCGTCGTGGAGGAGCTGCCGCCGCTGGCGGCCGCCGAGCACTGAGAGTCCGTAACAGGGCCGGCGCCGGCTCAGTCGTTGGGCACCGTCTCGTACTTGGGGGTGGACTCGGCCATCTGCCGCAGCACGTCCTTGCGCTCCCGCTTGGAGAGCCGGTCGATGTACAGGTGCCCGTACAGGTGGTCGGTCTCGTGCTGCAGGCAGCGCGCGAAGTAGCCAGTGCCGCGCACCGTGACCGGCTCGCCGTGCAGGTCCTGGCCGCGGACGATCGCGACATCGGGCCGGGCCAGCTCCATGTAGGCGCCCGGCACGGACAGGCAGCCCTCGGTGGAGTCGTCCAACCGGCGCTGGTCCGCGGGCAGTTCGACCAGCTCCGGGTTGACGACGTGGCCCACGTGCCGCACCCCGTCGTCGTCCGGGCAGTCGTAGACGAACACCCGGGCGTCCACGCCGATCTGGTTGGCGGCGAGCCCCACGCCCTCGGCGGCGCGCTGGCTGGCGAACATGTCGTCGACCAGCCGGGCGAGCGACTCGTCGAACTCGGTCACGACCTTGCACGGCCGGTGCAGCAGGGGGTGCCCGACCACGGTGATCGGGTGGACCGTGCCCCGCTCGCGGTGTGCCGCCTCCCGCGCCTCGGCGTCCGTCACATCGTCGACGAACTCCGACGACCGGTCCTGCTCGGACTGCTCCTGCTGGCTCATGGTGTGCCGTACGCCTTCCTGAATCCCTGGCTGACCCGTCAAGACTACGGTGCCGGGCGGCACCCGGTTCCGCTCAGCGGGCCCCTGCCGGTCTCCGGGTCAGCAGACCTCCTCCAGGTCCCGCCAGGCCCGGGTGTCCGGGCTGTCGGCGACCCAGCCGTCCAGCAGCCCGCGCACCAGCCCGGCCGGCGCCGCGATGCCGCACTCCCGCTCGGGCACCCACAGCGTGCCCGTGCTGCGGTGGCTGAGGTGCCCGGGGTGGCCAGGCTCGCCGTGGTCGTGCGGGTCCCGGGCGGAGTCCGAGCCGTCGTCGGTGGGCATCTTCGACTCCGAGCAGGACCGGCACAGCAGCCGCACCGAGGACGACCAGTCCTCCGCCGCGTAGCCGGCGTCCGCCGCCAGCCGCTCCAGGGCGTCGCGGTCGGACTCCCCGGCCGCCTCCAGCAGCACCAGCCAGGTCGGCACCGGGGACGGCGCCCACAGCTCGATCTCGTCGAAGACCGGGAAAGCGCTGCCGTCCGGCGCGACCCGCTCGCCGTGCGGCACCCCGTCGTGGAGGACCACCTCGCCCCAGCGCCGCCCCGAGGACGGCAGCGGGATGCTCAGCACCTCGATGCGCGCCGGGTCCAGCCGGCGGCCCCACACCACCTCGGCCTCGCCCTCCGGCGACAGCCGCACGGCGGCGCTGCCCAGCGGGATGCGCACCGGCGCGTCCGACGGCGCGGCCGCCTCGCCGGAGGGCAGCCGCAGCCCGTACGCCTGCCAGGCGCGGCGGGCCAGCGGCCAGTCCTGCAGCGCGGTGGCGGCGATGCCGATGTTCCACCAGTCGGGGGCGCCGGAGTCGCGGTCCAGCAGCGCCACCGCCCGCAGGCCCGCGGCCCTGGCCTGCTCCCAGTCGTGCCGGAACTTGTGCAGCAGCGCGAGGTTGTACCAGGACTCCGGCAGCCAGGGCTCCAGGTCGGCGGCGCGGGTCAGCAGTGCGCCGGCGTCCTCGTACCGCCCGTCGTCGATCAGCGTGAAGGCGCGGTCGGTCGCCTGCCGCCATGTGGCGGAGGGCCGGTGCCGCGCTCTGCCGAAGATCCTCACGATTCCCGCCTGCCGGTCGGTTACTGGGGTGTGCTGGATGCTGATCAGCCGATGGCCATGAGGACATCGCCCTCCTGCAGGGTGTCTCCCTCCCCGGCGACAACCTGCCATACATCGGCCGCCATTTCCGCCCGGATTCCGGTGCTCACCACTCCTCCTTGCCAACTGAGGCCGTCGTCACACCCGCCGGGACGCACCGCGCCACGGGAGCGTGCCCGCCCGTCACCCACCGCGACCACCCCGGGGGGTGCCGCGGAGCCATGGCCCGTGTCCGCATCCAACCACGCCCGGGCCGAACCCCGCTCATTACCGGTGAGTTCACCCCGTACCGCCCCCAGGTGCCCCATTCCGCCCGCCCGGCGCCGGCCCGGAACGCGCGACGGGCGCGGCCCGCCTGCCCACCCGGTGGACAGAGGGGCCACGCCCGTTGACGTGGAAGGGGAAGCCCGGCGGTGGCGTTCTCAGCCGGCCGGGGGCGCCGAGGGGTCCAGCGAGGCCTCGGCGGCCGGCGCGGGCCCCAGCGGGGGCTCCGAGTGGGGAGCGACATCCCCGGCGCGGATCCGCTCGATCCGGGTGAGCACCTTCGACCGCAGGTCCCCGGGGACGTCGTCGTGGCCGCAGCAGCGTTTCACCAGCTTCTTGACCGCCTGCTCCAGGCCGTACTTCTCCAGGCAGGGACCACACTCGCCGAAGTGCTGCTCGAACTTGCGACGCTCGTCGTCGGACAGCTCGCGATCGAGGTACTCGTAGAGGTGGCCCAGCACCTCCGAGCAGTCCGTCTCATGCGGGTTGCCGCAGCTCATGTGTCCGCGCCTTTCCGATCGTGGGCCTCGCTCGACCCGGCGCCCGCACCGGCGGACGCCAGCCCCCGCTCGCGCGCGTAGTCCTCCAGCAGATCGCGCAGCTGACGCCGCCCCCGGTGCAGCCGGGACATCACGGTGCCGATGGGCGTACCCATGATGTCGGCGATCTCCTTGTAGGCGAACCCCTCGACGTCCGCGAGATACACCGCGATGCGGAACTCCTCGGGGATCGCCTGCAGCGCCTCCTTGACGTCCGAGTCGGGCAGGTGGTCGAGCGCCTGCGCCTCGGCGGAGCGCAGACCCGTCGACATGTGCGACTCGGCGCGGGCCAGCTGCCAGTCCTCGATCTCCTCCGTACCGCTGCGCTGCGGCTCACGCTGCTTCTTGCGGTACACGTTGATGAACGTGTTGGTGAGGATCCGGTACAGCCACGCCTTGAGGTTGGTGCCCTCCCGGAACTGGTGGAAGGACGCGTAGGCCTTCGCGTACGTCTCCTGCACCAGGTCCTCGGCGTCGGCCGGGTTGCGGGTCATACGCAGCGCGGCCGAGTACATCTGGTCCAGGTACGACAGGGCGTCCCGCTCGAAGCGCGCGCTGCGCTCCTCCGGGCCCTCGGCCTCCATACCGGTGCGCGGCTGCTCGCCCGCCGTACCGTTGTCGGTCCCTACGACCGGACCCACCTCCTCCGCCGCCGTGGCGAAGCCCCGTGCGGCACCGCCCGTCTCGGAGAATATCCCGGACGGGCGTTCGCCGCCGGACGTGCCTCCCTCGCCCCAGTCGGGCAGCGACAGGTACGGGGTCTCCGCGCGGGCCGGGCATGCGAGTGAAACCATGCGGCTGCGTTCTCCTCGATCGTCCACCGTGGGCGCGGCACTCCGGCGGGGGTGCGAGCGCGTGCTGACCACTGGCACAACGCGCGCCGCGGCAGCGTCATTCCCCGGTCACAGGACCCGGGACGGGGACCGTCTCGTCCAGCCAGCGCGCGACGTGCCCGGTCAGCAGCTCCATCGCCTCCCGCGGCCCGAGCGGCCCCGACTTCGGCACCGCGAAGCCGTGGTCGCCGCCGGGCACCTCGGCGATCCCGTAGGAGCCGCCGGGCGGGAACTCGCCGGGGTGCCCGAACGGGTCCCGGCCGCCCTGGACGACGAGGGTGGGCAGCCCGGTGCCCAGGAGTTCCGCGGCGCGCGACCGCTCCGGCCGGCCCGGCGGATGCAGCGGGAAGGACAGCGCCAGGACCGCGTGGGCCCCCAGCTCCCGCGCGGTGCGGCAGGCGACCCGGGCGCCCGCGCTGCGCCCGGCGGCGATCACCGGCAGGCCCGGGGCGGCCAGCCGCGGCCAGATCTGGCGCCAGGCCGCGTCCAGCCGCGCCGGGGCCGGGGCGACCTTGCGGCCCGCGACCCGCCACGGCTGCTCGACCAGGGCGACGGTGACGCCGCGGGCGGGCAGCGCGGCGGCCAGGGCCCGCAGGTCGCGCGCCTCGATGCCGCCGCCCGCGCCGTGGCCGGCGGCGAGCACGGCGCGCGCCCCGGCGGCGCGGTGCCAGGTGATCCGGGCGTCCCCGGCGTCGGTGGGGACCGTCTCCGTGTCGTGGCCCGGCGGTGTGGCGGCCATCAGAACAGCGTCTCCGCTTCCGGGGCGGGCAGCGGCTCGGTGAGCTCGGGCCCGTTGTTGCGCACGTTGCTGACCGCGCTGCCCACCGGGTAGGCCCGCAGCGTGCCCGGCGGGACGGGCTCCAGCAGGGCGCGCAGCTCGTCGGGGTCGGTGCGGGCGGGGTCCAGCCAGGCGCTCCAGCGGTCCGGGGGCAGGGCGAGCGGCATCCGGGGGTGGATCTCGGCGAGGGACCGCGGGCCGGTGCCGCCCTCGGCGGCCCCGGCGAACGGGGTGGTCTCCGCGTCGGTGGTGATCACCGTGCAGGTCGCCCACCAGGCGTCCGGGTGGTCGTCGGGCAGCGTCCGGTCGCGCCAGAACTCGTAGAGCCCCGCCATGGCCATCACCGAGCCGTCCGCCGGGGTGACGAAGTACGGCTGCTTGCGCGGCCGCTTGCGGCGGCCCCGCTCCTCCAGCTCGCGCTCCTCCTTGGCGGTGTGCCACTCGTAGTAGCCGTCGGCGGGCAGCAGGCAGCGGCGGGCGGCGAAGGCCCGGCGGTAGGCGGGCTTGTCGTGGACGGTCTCGGCCCTGGCGTTGATCATCCGCGCCGCGCCCTCCGGGTTCCGCGCCCAGGACGGCACCAGGCCCCAGCGCAGCACGCGCAGCTGCCGCACCGGGACCGGCGAGCCGGACTCCTTGTCCGGCCGCTCCAGGACCGCGTAGACCTTCGCGGTCGGCGCGATGTTCCAGTCCGGCGCCAGCGTTTCCTTCGGCTCCCGTTCCGCCATGTTTTTCGCCACGTCAAAGAGCCCGGCCAGATCCTCCGGCCGGCGACTGGCTGCGTATCGCCCGCACATGAGTGCAACACTGCCACGGCGCCGCGGCCGGATGTGCCCCGGGAACCGGATCCGCGGCCCGCGCGTACGCAACGGGCAGGGAGCGACGAGAGGGCGATGGGGATGGTCTGGGAGGCGGCGCCGGCCGCGATGGCGGACGTCAAGAGCATCACCGAGGTGTGGGACCGGGTCCTCGGCACCCAGCCGGCGCCCGCGAGCTGGCTGGTGCTCGGCACCGGGCTCCTCGCGCTGGCGGCGGTACTGCCGCACGCGGCGTGGCGGGTGACCCGCAACGCGGTCACCATCGCCCACGAGGGCGGGCACGGCCTGGTCGCCCTGCTCACCGGCCGCCGTCTGCAGGGCATACGGCTGCACTCGGACACCTCGGGCCTGACCGTCTCGCGCGGCCGGCCCACGGGCATCGGGATGGTGCTGACCGCGGCCGCCGGGTACAGCGCGCCCTCGCTGCTGGGGCTGGGCGGGGCGGCGCTGCTGGGCACCGGCCACATCACGGCGCTGCTGTGGGGCTCGGTGGCGCTGCTGGCCGCCATGCTGGTGATGATCCGCAACGCCTACGGGGTGCTGTCGGTCCTGGTCGCGGGGGCGGCGTTCTTCCTGGTGTCGTGGCTGGCCGGAGCGCGGGTGCAGGCGGCGTTCGCCTATCTGGTGGTGTGGTTCCTGCTGCTGGCGGGCACCCGGCCGGTGTACGAGCTGCAGCGCAAGCGCCGCCGCGGGCAGGCGCCGGACTCCGACGCCGACCAGCTGGCCCGGCTGACCAACGTGCCGGCCGCGATGTGGCTGGTGCTCTTCTACGCCGTGGCGCTGTGCTCACTGGTCGGCGGAGGGCGCTGGCTGCTGGGGCGGTGAGCGGGGCCGCCCGGCTGCCTGGGATGCTCCGGGGCTGCTCGGGGCTGCTCGGGGCTGCTTTAGGGCGGTTCACCGGGCGGCGAGAGCCGAAAGGGTGAATCGCCCAGTCATAGCAGGTCACTGTTTCGCTCTTGTTTCGACCGATTTGATCAAGATCCTCCGTCGCGTCCAGCCATTACAGTGCTTCCCATGACCGGTAATCCCGCGGACACCCCCCTCTGGCCCGCCCCGACCGCCTCCGGAGCCGTCGAGGCGGTGGTCACCGTGCCCGGCTCGAAGTCGGTCACCAACCGCGGCCTGGTGCTCGCCGCGCTGGCCTCCGAGCCCGGCTGGCTGCGCCGCCCGCTGCGCAGCCGCGACACCCTGCTGATGGCCGACGCGCTGCGCGCCCTGGGAGTCGGCATCGAGGAGGTCGCCGCCTCCAGCACGGGCAGCCCGTCCGGCGGCGAGGCGTGGCGGATCATCCCGGCCGGGCTGCACGGCCCGGCGCAGGTGGACGTCGGCAACGCCGGCACCGTGATGCGCTTCCTGCCCCCGGTGGCCGCCCTGGCCGACGGCCCGGTGCGCTTCGACGGCGACCCGCGCTCCCACGAGCGCCCGCTGCACGGTGTCATCGAGGCGCTGCGCACCCTGGGCGCCCGCATCGACGACGAGGGCCGCGGCACCCTGCCGATGACCGTGCACGGCAACGGCTCGCTGTCCGGCGGCCGGGTCGAGGTGGACGCCTCGTCGTCCTCGCAGTTCATCAGCGCGCTGCTGCTGTCCGCGCCGCGCTTCAACCAGGGCATCGAGCTGCGGCACACCGGCGCGACGCTGCCGTCGCTGCCCCATATCCGTATGACCGTGGACATGTTGCGTGCCGCCGGGGCGAAGGTGGACTCCCCGGAGGGCGGCGGCGAGCCGGACGTGTGGCGGGTCGCGCCGAGCGCACTGCTCGGCCGGGACCTGACCGTCGAGCCCGACCTGTCCAACGCGGCGCCCTTCCTGGCCGCCGCCCTGGTCACCGGCGGCCGGGTGACGGTCCCCGACTGGCCGGAGTACACCACCCAACCCGGTGACGCGCTGCGCGAGATCTTCACCCGGATGGGCGGTACCTGCGTCCTGGACGAGGCCGGCCTGACGTTCACCGGCACCGGCCGCATCACCGGCATCGACGCCGACCTGCACGACGTCGGCGAGCTGACCCCGGTGATCGCGGCGGTCGCCGCGCTGGCCGACTCCGAGTCCGAACTGCGCGGCATCGCCCACCTGCGGCTGCACGAGACCGACCGGCTCGCCGCGCTCGCCAAGGAGTTGAACGAACTGGGCGGCGACGTCACCGAGACCGCCGACGGGCTGCGCATCCGCCCGCGCCCGCTGCACGGCGGGGTCTTCCACACCTACGAGGACCACCGGCTGGCCACCGCCGCCGCGGTGCTGGGCCTGGCCGTCAAGGGCATCGAGGTGGAGGACATCGCCACCACCGGCAAGACGCTGCCGGAGTTCCCCGCGCTGTGGACGCGGATGCTCACCGGCCGGGAAGCCTGACCGCCGGCCATGCGGCGCTACGGCAAGGACGCCGACGAGGAGGACGTGCGGATCCGCCCCGGCCGCCGGGGCAGCCGCCCGCGCACCCGGATCCGCCCCAAGCACGAGGACGCCGCCGAGGGCTTCGTGCTCACCGTGGACCGCGGCCGGGTCACCTGCCTGGTGGACGACCGCCGGATCACCGCGATGAAGGCCCGGGAGCTGGGCCGCAAGGGCATCGCGGTGGGCGACCGGGTGGACCTGGTCGGGGACCTGTCCGGCGCCAAGGACACCCTGGCGCGCATCGTCCGCGTCCTGGAGCGCACCTCGGTGCTGCGCCGCACCGCGGACGACACCGACCCGTACGAGCGGGTGGTGGTCGCCAACGCCGACCAGCTCGCCATCGTCACCGCGCTGGCCGACCCCGAGCCGCGGCCCCGGCTGATCGACCGCTGCCTGGTCGCCGCCTACGACGCGGGCCTGGACCCGCTGCTGATCCTCACCAAGTCCGACCTGGCGCCGGCCGAGCGGCTGCTGGAGACGTACGCGCCGCTGGGCGTCCCCTATGTCGTGACCCGGCACGACGCGCTGGAGGGCGCCGCGCTGGAGGAGGTGCGCGAGCGGCTGTCCGGGCGGATCACCGCGTGCGTCGGCCACAGCGGCGTCGGCAAGACCACGCTGGTCAACGCCCTGGTCCCGGAGTACGCCCGGCGCACCGGCGAGGTCAACGTGGTCACCGGCCGCGGCCGCCACACCACCACCTCCGCGCTCGCGCTGCCGCTGCCCTCCGAGGCCGGCGGCTGGGTGATCGACACCCCCGGGGTGCGCTCGTTCGGGCTGCACCACATCAGTCCGGCCCGGGTGGTCATGGCCTTCCCCGACCTGCTGCCGGGCACCGCGGGCTGCCCGCGCAACTGCAGCCACGACGAGGTGGAGTGCGCGCTGGACGCCTGGGTGGCCGAGGGCAACGCCGACCCGGCCCGGCTGTACTCGCTGCGCCGGCTGCTGGCGACCCGCGAGCGCCGCGAGGGCGACTGACCGCCGCCTTTCCGCCCGGACCGGCGGCGTGGTGGAATGCCCACCGTGGAGAAGATCACCTTCCGGCGTGCCCGGGCCGAGGACGTCCCCGCGATCGTCGCCCTGCTCGCCGACGACCCCCTGGGCGCCGCCCGTGAGACTCCGGACGATCCGGCGCCCTACCAGGCCGCGTTCGCCGCGATCGACGCCGATCCGCAGCAGCTGCTGGTGGTGGCCGACCGGGACGGCGAGGTCGTGGGCACCGCCCAGCTGACCTACCTGCCCGGGCTGTCGCGCCGGGGCGCCACCCGGGCGCAGATCGAGGCGGTGCGGGTCGGGGCCGCCGCGCGCGGCGCCGGGCTGGGCTCCCGGCTGATCACCTGGTGCGTGGAGCAGGCCCGGCAGCGCGGCTGCGCGATGGTGCAGTTGACGTCCGACGTCTCGCGCACCGACGCCCACCGGTTCTACGAGGCGCTCGGCTTCACGGCCAGCCATGTCGGGTTCAAGATGCGGCTGCCCCCGGACGGCGGGCCCGCGGCGGACTGACGCTCCGTCAGCAGCAGCCGCCGGCCTCCCGGGGCCGGTGTCCGCGCATGCCGCGTAGGTGTTGGGGGGCCGCGCTCGCTACTGTTCACGCCATGCCCGACTTCTACGACGACCTGCGCCTGGCCCACATCCTGGCCGACGCCGCCGACGCCGTGACCATGGACCGGTTCAAGGCACTCGACCTGAAGGTCGAGACCAAACCGGACATGACCCCGGTGAGCGAGGCGGACAAGGCGGCCGAGGAGCTGATCCGCAGCCAGTTGCAGCGCGCCCGCCCGCGCGACGCGGTGCTGGGCGAGGAGTTCGGCACCGAGGGCGCCGGCGCCCGCCGGTGGATCGTCGACCCGATCGACGGCACCAAGAACTACGTGCGCGGGGTGCCGGTGTGGGCCACCCTGATCGCGCTGGCGGTGCGCGGCGACGCCTCACCGGACCCGGCCGGGCGCGACGAGGTCGTGGTGGGCCTGGTCTCGGCTCCGGCGCTGGGCCGCCGCTGGTGGGCGGTGCACGGCGGCGGCGCGTACACCGGGCGCAGCCTGTCCGCCGCGACCCGGCTGCGCGTCTCCGGGGTCGACCGGCTCGCGGACGCCTCGTTCGCGTACTCCTCGCTGAGCGGCTGGGAGGAGCTGGGCCGGCTGGACGGCTTCCTCGACCTGACCCGGGCGTGCTGGCGCACCCGCGGCTACGGCGACTTCTGGCCGTACATGATGGTCGCCGAGGGGTCGGTGGACGTCTGCGCGGAGCCGGAGCTGAACCTGTGGGACATGGCGGCCCCCTCCGTGGTGGTCCGCGAGGCCGGCGGCCGCTACACCGACCTGGCCGGCACCCCGGGCCCGTTCGGCGCCAACGCGGCGGCGTCCAACGGGCTGCTCCACGAGGCGCTGCTGGAGCACCTCGGCCCCGGTCACCGAACGTAAGGCCCAGCGAACCCCTTGCCACCGTGGGCGACCGCATGTGAACATGAGAATCCCCGAGCTTGTGCACTTGTGAAACAATTCACCATCCCCACACCCCCAGGGACCGCCATGCTCGTATCGGACGCCATGAGCACCGTGGTGCTCACCATCGGACCGGCTCACACCCTCCGGCAGGCCGCGGCACTGATGTCCGCGCGCCGCGTCGGATCCGCCATCGTCCTCGACCCCGACACCAGCGGGCTCGGCATCATCACCGAGCGCGACATCCTCAACGCCCTCGGAGCGGGCCTCGACCCGGACCGCGAGACGGCCCACGCCCACACCACCACCGACGTCGTCTTCGCCGGACGCGACTGGACGCTGCAGGAGGCGGCCGCCGCCATGGTCAGGGGGAACTTCCGCCACCTGATCGTGCTGGACGGCGGCAGCCCGGTGGGCGTGGTCTCGGTCCGCGACATCATGCGCTGCTGGGCGCCGCTGCCGACCGCGACGCTCGTCTGACCCGCCACTTCGCCGCCCGGACGGCGAACGGAGAGGCCGGAGCCCCTTGGCGTCCGGCCTCTCCGTCTTGGTACGGCAGGCGCCCCCGGTCGCGGAGGGCCTGGACCGCGGCCACCGGCCGCCCGCCGTAGTCATGTGCCGGCCTCTCGGCTCTCGGCCGAACCGATCCTACCCTGGACTTAATCCAAGTCAAGATGCAAGTCAGATCAATACCGCTTCGGGGCCGCATAACGGGCGCTGTTAGGCTGGTGAACATGAGTGACCTGCTGGAACGACTTCGCGGACGCGGCTGGCGACTGACCGCACAGCGCCGGGTCGTGGCCGAGGTGCTCGACGGGGACCACGTACACCTGACCGCGGACGAGGTCCACGCGCGAGCCGCCGAGCGCCTGCCCGAGATCTCCCGCGCCACCGTCTACAACACCCTCGGCGAGCTGGTGACGCTCGGCGAGGTCCTCGAGGTGGCCACCGACGGCCGAGCCAAGCGCTACGACCCGAACGCCCACCGGCCGCACCAGCACCTGGTCTGCTCGCGCTGCGGCTCCATACGCGACGTGCGCCCGGCCCGCGACCCGCTGGCCGACCTGCCGGAGGCCGAGCGCTTCGGCTTCACGGTCTCCGGCGTCGAGGTGATCTACCGCGGCCTGTGCCCGGGCTGCGCCTCGCGGTAGCCGGCCGCTCCCGTCCGCCCGCTCGCGTCACGCGACGGGCGGTTCTCCGTGTGCGGCTTGGGCGGTGCCCGCGGCCCGCAGCACGAGGGCCACGTGATCGTGCTCGGCCCGGGGCAGGCCGGCCAGGTGCAGCAGGCCCCACAGCAGCTGCGAGCGGTCGGCGTCCGGCCCGGTACGCCACTGCGCCCGCAGCGCGGCGGGCAGTTCCGCCCGGGCCCGCCCGGCCGTCTCGGGACGCGGATCGCCCGCGGCGCGCAGCACCAGCTCAAGCCGGTCCCACAGCTCCAGGGCCCGCGTCGCCCGCAGGGCCGCCCGCCACACCGGCGGCTCGGGCCGCCGCAGCGCCGCCGCGACCGGGGCGGGCCGCGCCGCGCCCACCGCCACCAGCGCGTCCAGCGCCTCCCGGGCCAGGCTCGGGTCCGGATCCGCGGTGAGCGCGGTCAGCGGGCCGGCCAGCTCCGCGCCCCGGGCCGGGCCGGCCAGCCTGCCCAGCGCCCGCACCGCCGCCCGGCGCACCGCCGGCGCCCACGACCCGTCCCGCACCAGGCTCGCCAGCAGCGGCAGATCGCCCGCGTCACCGCACTCCCCCAGCCCGGTGGCCAGCCCCGCGACCAGACGCACATGGGCGCCCCGGCCGCAGCGGCCCAGCTGCCCGCGGTAGACCTCGGCGGGCGGCCGGCCGCGCTTGTACAGCTTCCAGCGGGCCTGCGCGCGCACCATTCGCGAACGGTCCGCCAGCGGCGCGACCAGCCGGGCGGCGGGCACCTCGTCGGGCAGCGCGGCCACCGCGAGTTCGCGCACCGCCGCGGACCGCGCCCACATCAGCCGCCCCGCCTGGTCCGGGTCGAGCTCCAGCAGCCGCTGCGCGCACATCCGGCGGCACACCTGGTCGCGGTCGTGCAGCGCGGCCCGCACCAGGTCCCCGCGCACGTACTCGCCCAGTTCCAGGGCGAGTTCCATGCCGAAGCGGCGCGCGCCCGGGTCGGGCTCGGCGGCGAGCCTGCGGACCGTGCGGCGGCGCTCCGGCTCGGCCAACGCGGCGCGGTACGTCCCCAGCACCCCGGCCGCGCGGTCCCGGCCGCCGAGCCGGGTCAGGATCCGCACCGCCGCGGCCGCCTCCTCCGGGGCGGTGTGCTCCAGCAGCGCGGCGACCGCCCGTTCACGGACCGCCGGCACCCAGTCGTCGGTGCGCAGCGCCAGCGCGGCCGCGGCGCACCGGCCGCTGCGCCGGGCGAACCGCTCGACGGCGGCCTGGCGCAGCCGCCCGTCAGCGTCGAAGGAGGCCAGCAGCAGGGCCAGCGGATCGGCGTGGGCCGCCGGCTCGGTGCGGCGCGGTTCCGCCGCGGTGCCGCCCGCGGCCCGCGCCGCGCGGTCCAGGGCCGGCCACAGCCGGGGCGGTGCGGCCAGGAGCCGTTCGACGGCCAGCCGGCGGTCCGGCGCGGACCCGTGCGCCGCGGTGGCCCGCAACTCCCTCAGCAGCGCCTCCACCGCGCCCCGGCGCCCCTCGGCCGCGGCCGGGAACAGCCGCTCCCAGCGGGCCGCGTCGGGAACGGGTCCGGCCTGCGGCCGTCCCCGGCGCAGCACGGCTCGCGCCCCCCGTCCGCGCAGCACGTCACCCGCCTTCGCCCTCACGCCATGCCCATCGGGTTCGTTCGACGGTCAAGCATCACCCGGCGCCGGTCGGCGGTCCACGGAGTTTCCCGGCCTTTACCGAGGGCATACGGTCCTTCTACCAACAACGGAACCTTGCCGGGGGCATACCGAGATCGTTATAACTCTGTTCTCAGAAACCACCCGTATCCTGACCTTGATCGACTCCACGGCACCACCCCCCGCGAGCCGACAGGAGGTTCATCGTTGCGCCGCCACAGTCGAAGACTGGCCATCCTGGCGGTGGTCGGCGCCCTCGGCACGGGCGCGCTCGTCGAGTACGCGCCGCACGTGCTCGCCCTGACGCAGGTCAAGCACAGCACCGCGGCGCCGCGGACGGTCCGGCCGCCCGACGACTGGTCGAAGAAGGGCCGTTTCCTGCCGGCCGCCCAGGCGTACCCGTCGGTGGTCCGGGTGCTGGACGGGGACGGCTCGCCGTACTGCAGCGGCACCGTCGTGCACAGCCCCGAGGCGGATCTGGTGATCACCGCGGCCCACTGCGTGTACATGGACGACGCCTTCCAGACCGGGCTGACCGTGGCACCGGGCACCAGCGACGGCCACAACCCGTACGGGACCTGGAACGTGGACCGGATATGGGTGGACCCGCGCTACACCAAGGACGGCGACGAGCGGTACGACTACGCGTTCCTGCGCGTCTCGCGCCCCGGCGGGCCGGAGATCGAGGACGCGGTCGGCGCCAACACCCTCGCGGTCGACCAGCCCTTCCACCTGACCGGGCTGACCGCCACCGGCTACCCGGACACCGACAACCCCGACGACCGGCAGCTGACCTGCGCCCTGGACAGCTACCAGTCACCGGCGCACACCCAGTACCGGGAGATACGCTGCGGCGGCTACTTCGCCGGGGTCTCCGGCAGCCCCTGGGTGCGGCTGCGGCCGGGCGCCCGCACCGGCACGCTGATCGGGATCATAGGGGGCTGGAACGGCGGCGGCCCGAAGGACGACGACCCCCACCAGGACGCCATCTCCTACAGCCCGTACTTCAACGCGGACACCAAGGCGCTGTACGAGAAGGCGGTGCGGGACGACGGCGGTGTGAACGGCTGAACAGGCCCTTCCCGCCGGGCCCTTGCGCAGGGCCTTCGCGCTGGGCCTTCGCGCTGGCCTCTCGCGCATCAGCTTTCACGCATGCGCGAAGGGCCCGGAACTGGTTCCGGGCCCTTCGGACTGGTAGCGGGGACAGGATTTGAACCTGCGACCTCTGGGTTATGAGCCCAGCGAGCTACCGAGCTGCTCCACCCCGCGTCGTTGTGTCTCAAGCTTAGACGCGGGGTGTTGATCAGCGCAAATCCGTTCCCCGCCGGGGGCGGGGCGGCGGCCCCGTCAGGCGCTGAGCTCCTGGCTGAGCACGTCCGCCAGCCGCGCCGCCCGCTCGGCGACCTCCGCCGGCCCGCACTCGACCGCGCGGTCGCACCACAGGCGCGCCTCGCCCAGCTCACCGTGCCGGGCGGCCAGGAGCGCCAGCCGCAGCGCCGCCCGGCCGTGGCCGCCCTGCGCCGCGCGCCGCCACCACAGCGCGGCCTCCGCCTCGCTGCCCTGGCGGGCCAGCAGCAGGCCCAGGTTGAACGCGCCGCCCAGGCTGCCGGCCTCGGCGGCCCGTCGGTACCACTGGGCGGCGTCCACCGTGTCGCCGCGCCGGGCCGCGCAGACCCCCAGCCGCAGCTGGGCGCGCCGGTGGCCCTGCCGGGCCGCGCGCTCGTACCACTCCTCGCTCTCGGCGGGCCCGTCGTGGCCCTGGCGGGGCCGCTCACGCTCGTGCCGCTCCAGCAGGGCGCCCAGGCGGAAGGCCGCCTCGGCGCTGCCACCGCCGGCCGCGCAGCGCAGATGGGTCTCGGCGGCCCGCTCGTTGCCGTCCCGCAGCAGCGCGATGGCCACCTGGAGCGCCGCCTCGGTGTGGCCGGCGGCCGCCGCGCGCTCGTACCAGCGCCGCGCCGCCGCGTGGTCCTCGCGGCCCGCGCACAGGATGCCCAGGTTGAAGGCCGCGTCCACGCTGCCCGCCTCGGCGGCCTTGGAGAACCACGGTTCGGCGCCGGCGGCGTCGCCCTGCTGCAGCAGCAGCACCGCGAGCGCGTTGGCGGCCTCGCGGTGCCCGGCGTAGGCGGCCCGGCGGTACCACTGCTCGGCCTGCGCGGTGCGGCCGCGGGCCGCGCACAGCAGGCCGAGGTTGTAGGCGCCGTTGTCGTCGCCGGCCTCCAGGGCCGCGCGGTACCAGCGCTCGGCGGTCTGGGTCTCGCCCTCCTGGGCGTGCAGAGCCCCGAGCGCGTTGGCCGCCTGGCCGTCGCCGTCCTGGGCGGCCTGCCGCCACCACGTGGCGGCGCCCTCCAGGTCGCCCGCGTCGCGCAGCAGGAAGCCCAGCGCGCACGCGGCGCGGGGCTCCCCGTCGCGCGCCGCCATCAGGTACCAGCGGGCCGCCTCGCGGGACTGGCCCCGGTCCTCCAGCAGTTCGCCCAGGCGCAGCGCGGCACCGCGGTGGCCGCGCGCGGCGGACTGGCGGTACCACTGCTCGGCCTCGGACTCCTCGCCGCGGCCCGCGCAGATGCGGGCGAGGCGGTAGGTGGCCTCGCGGTGGCCGTGCTCGGCGGCGGCCCGGTACCAGCGCTCGGCGCCGACGTCGCGGCGGTGCTCCAGCAGGTCGCCGAGCGCGAAGGCGCCCAGCACGTGCCCGGACTCGGCGGCCTGGCGCAGCCAGTACTCGGCGGCCGGCTCGTCACCGCGCTCGCGGTAGTGCCGGCCGAGCGCGTGCGCGGCCGCGGCGCTGCCGGCCACCGCGGCGATCCGCCACCAGCCGGCCGCCTCCTCCGGGTAGCCGCGCTGGTACAGCAGCAGACCGAGGTTGTTGGCGGCCGCGCGGTCCCCGGCCGCGCTGGCGCGGCGCAGGTACGGTTCGGCACCGTCGAGATCGCCGCGGCGCAGCAGCAGCGTCCCGATCGTGCTCTGGGCCGCGGGATCGCCCAGGTCGGCGCCGCGCCGGTAGCGCGCCTCCAGTTCGGCGCCCTCCCGGGCGGTCAGGACATCCTCGTCGAGTACGGACTCGGCCACGGCGTCACCCACGGCTGGGCCCGGCTGGACCTCCAGCACTCTTGCACCATCCCCCATGAGATCCATCGTCGCACCACCCGCAACCGGCGTACACCTGGTATACCGCAGCCCTCAAGGTCACTTCAGCGTTTTGTCGACTTCCCGACACAACGACACGCCAAACCAGACCCCCCTGGTTCCCTCGATCAAGTGAGAAGGCCCGGAGTCGTGTTGACTCCGGGCCTTCTCACCTGTGGTAGCGGGGACAGGATTTGAACCTGCGACCTCTGGGTTATGAGCCCAGCGAGCTACCGAGCTGCTCCACCCCGCGTCGTTGTGTGACAGATCGTACCACGGCGTATCAGACCGGCTGGGCCCGAGTGATCCGCGCTTTCCCCGTCTCCGGAGGGGTAATCGCGCGGGCGCCGGGTTGACGCCGGGGCCCGGCGCCGGCCGCCGCCTCCCGCCGGCCCGGGCCAGGCGTCACCGCCCGGTCCCGCCGGCCCGGCCCGGCGTCACCGCCCTGCCGACTGCGTCTCGGCCTTCTTCGCCCGCGCCAGCGCGTCCTGGAGGTCCTTCTGCGCCTTGCCGTACGCCGTCCAGTCCCCGTCGCGCAGCGCCTGCTGCCCGGCGTCGAACGCCTTCTGGGCGTCGTCCAGCGCCTGGCGGACCGTGGAGTTGGCCGGCGGCTGCGCGGGGCCCGGCTGCGTCGGCCCCGGCGGCGCGGTGCCGAACACCCCGTCCAGCGCCTGCCCGAGGGTGTCCTCGAACTTCGTCTGGTCCCCGTAGGTCACCAGGACCTTCTTCAGCAGCGGGTAGTTGGTGTTCGCGCCGCGCACGTACACCGGCTCCACGTACAGCAGCCCCCCGTCCAGCGGGACGGTGAGGAGGTTGCCGTACTCGACCTGCGCGTCGCCGCGCTGGAGGCTGTAGATCTGGTTGGCCACCGTGGGATCGGAGTTGAACTTGCTCTGCACCTGCCGCGGCCCGGACACCGTGCTGCTGGTGGGCAGTTGCAGGAGTCTGAGCGTGCCGTAGTCCGGGCTCTGGGCGTTCGCGTCGACGGCCATGAACGCGCTGAGGTTGTCCCGCCCGTTGGGGGTGAACGTCGTCGTCAGCGAGAACTCCTGCGCGCTCTGGCCGGGCATCCGCAGGCTGAGGTAGTACGGCGGGACCGCGCCGCCGTCCTTCTTCGCCGGGTCGTCCGGGACCTGCCAGACCTCGCTGCCGCTGTAGAAGGCGGCGGCGCTGGTCACGTGGTACCGGGTCAGCAGCTGCCGCTGGACCTTGAACAGGTCCTGCGGGTAGCGCAGATGGGCCAGCAGGGCGGGGCTGATCGCGCTGCGCGGCAGGACGGTGCCCGGGTAGGCCTTCATCCACGTCCGCAGCACCGGGTCCTTGGTGTCCCACTGGTACAGCCGGACGGTGCCGTCGAAGGCGTCCACCGTCGCCTTGACCGAGTTGCGGATGTAGTTGACCTGGTTCTGCTGCGCGAGCACCGAGCGGTTCTGGCCGGTCAGCGAGTCGTTGGTGGTGTCCCCGAGGGTGGTGCGGGAGGCGTACGGATAGCTGTCCGTGGTGGTGTAGGCGTCCACGATCCACTGGATGCGGCCGTCGACGACCGCCGGGTACGGGTCCCCGTCGATGGTCAGCCAGGGCGCGACCGCCTCCACCCGCTCCTTCGGAGTGCGGTTGTAGAGGATCTTCGAGCCCTTGCCGATCGCCCCGGAGTACAGGATCTGCGGCTCGCCGAGCTGTACCGCGTAGGCGGCCCTGGTGAGCGCGTTGCCCAGCGAGACCCCGCTGTCGCCGGTGTAGCTGTAGCTCTGCTCACCGCTGTCGTCGGAGTAGTCGATCTCCTTGGACGGGCCGTCGACGATCGAGTACTGGGTGGTCTGCTCGCCGTAGTAGATCCGCTGCTCGAAGGTGCCGAGCGCGCCGGAGGCGGGCAGTCCGGACTCGGTGAAGTCGGGCGCGCCGTTGTCGGTGGTCGAGCCGCCCTTCGCCGCCACCAGGCCGTAGCCGTGGGTGTACTTGAAGTGGTCGTTGATCCAGTTGCTCTGCGGGATGCCGTTGATGTTCAGCTCCCGCAGGCCGACCACGGTGTCCTGCTCCTTCCCGCCGACCGTGTAGCGGTCCACCGCCAGCGGCGCGGCGAAGGAGTAGTAGGCGCGCGTCTGCTGGAGCTGCTGGTAGGTCGGCGAGACGACGTTGGGGTCGAGCAGGCGCAGACTGGCGCCGGTGTCGGCGTCGGCGCGGAGCGTGGCGTTGCCGACCGAGGGCTTGCTGACGCCCGGGTACTCGGTCACCTTGGTGCCGTCGATGCCGTACGCGGCCCGGGTCGCGTCGATGTTCCGCTGGATGTACGGGCCCTCCTTGGCGGCCTCGTTCGGGTCCACCTGGAACTTCTGCACGATCGCCGGGTACAGCCCGCCGATCAGGATCGCGGAGAGCACCATCAGGCCCAGGCCGATCACCGGCAGGCTCCAGGTGCGCCGCCACAGGGTGGCGAAGAACAGCAGGGCGCAGATGATCGCGATGAAGAACAGGATCGTCTTCGCGGGCAGGTACGCGTTGGCGTCGACGTACCGCAGCCCCGTCCAGCCGCCGGTGTTCTTGAACGCGCCGGACTTGACCGCCAGGCCGTAGCGGTCCAGCCAGTACGCGACGGCCTTGAGCCCGACGAACAGGCCGAGCAGCACCGACAGGTGCCCGGTGGCCGCCGCCGTGGCCCGCGCCCCTGGCGAGGTCAGCCGCAGACCGCCGTAGAGGTAGTGCACCAGCGCGGAGGCCGCCAGGCACAGCACGACGGCCGCGAAGCCGAAGCCCACCAGGAAGCGGTACCAGGGCAGGTCGAAGGCGTAGAACGAGACGTCCAGGTGGAACTGCGGGTCCCGGGTGCCGAACGGGGTGGCGTTGACCCACTGCAGCCAGGTGCGCCACTGCCCGGACGCCGACGCCCCGGCCACCAGCCCGACCATCAGGCACAGGGTGAGCAGCGCCCAGCCGCGGAACGGCGCGATCCGCATGCGGTACCGGTCCAGGCTCTGCTGCTCCAGGGACATCGCGGCGAGCGGCGGCCGCAGCCGGTAGGCGAGGTGGACGTTGACGCCCACCGCCACCGCCATCAGCGCGCCGAAGACGAAGAACAGCCCCAGCCTGGTCCACAGGGTGACGGTGAAGACCGACGCGTAGTGGACCGAGCGGTACCACAGCCAGTCCGTCCAGAAGCCGGAGAACATGACGAACGCGATGCCCAGCATGGCGAGCACCGCGAGCGTCGTGAACAGGACGCGCGCCTGCCCCGACGGACGGCCTCCGGGGGTCCGTGGGCCGGTCGGGCCGGCGCCTCGGTCCGGCATCTGGAAAGCCAAGGTGTGCACCTCGATGTGTGGTCGCGGCCGTCGGGCGACCTGGCGGACGCCCCTTGATGCAACTTACGCACGCTTTACTCGGTTCCCGCGGCTCCCGGATTACCGGCCCGGGAATCGCAAGGGCAGGATATTGAGCATGACCGACACCGCTCCCGCGGGCCCACCTCCCGCCGCGAACCCGCTGACCCGCGCCACCCTGGAGATCGACGACTACGCGTCCGGTCTCGGCTGGGACCAGCCCGCCCGCCTGTTCGCCCTCGTCGACACCGCCCGGCTGCGCTCCGAGGAGCCGGACCTCAGCGAGCGGCTCGGCCTGGCCGACGCCCCCGACGCCGGGGCGCTGACCCCCGTCGAGCAGGACGAGATCCCGGCGGACGCGCCGCTGGACGAGTTCCTGGCCACGATCGCCTGGCCCGACGTGGTCGCCGGGTGCGCGCTGACCGTGGAGCGGCTGATGCTGCCGCCGTCCGCCGAGGAGGCGATGCCGGAGGACCTGGACGAGGACGCCCTGGCCGCCTGGGTGGCGCGGCACCCCGAGCGCCAGGAGGTGCGGATGACCGTGGCCGTGCTGCGGGACGGGTCGCGCGAGTCGGCGATCCGGCTGCGTGAGCGGGACACCCCGACCGAGGTCCTGACCGGCTCCGACCTGGTGCCGGGGCTGGCGCGGGCGCTGGCGGCCACCCTGGAGGACTGACCGCGTCCGGGCCGGCTCCCCGGGGGCGCATCCCTCTGGAGCGTCCCGCTGCTCCTGGTCGTGGAAAACAATG
>JBEHXI010000040.1:0-38073 GCA_048498775.1 Actinomycetota bacterium
TCGGTGCCGGCCTGGCGCAGCACCGCGTACTCGGCGGGGCTCAGCTCCGCGCGCCACTGCTCCTCGGGCTTCTCCACCTCGTACGGCATGGGGTGCCTCCTTGTGTGCGGCTCGGTGTTCTCAGCGGGCCTGGGCGGACAGGCGGGAGAGGATCTTCGGGCCGAGGTCGGTCACGTCGCCCGCCCCCATGGTGAGAACGAGATCACCGGGCTTCGCCATTCCGGCGATCACCTCGGGGATCGCGTCCTTGTCGTGCTCGGCGGTGACGTCGGCGCCCCGGGCGGCGGCCGCGTCCACGATCAGGGCGCTGGTCACGCCGGGGATCGGGTCCTCGCGGGCCGGGTAGATGTCCAGGACGACGCAGGCGTCGGCGAGCGCCAGGGCCTCGCCCATCTCGTCGGCCAGCTGCTGGGTGCGGCTGAACAGGTGCGGCTGGAAGACCACCAGGACCCGGCCCTCGCCCGCGCCGCCGCGGATCGCCTCCAGGTCGGCGGCGATCTCGGTGGGGTGGTGGGCGTAGGAGTCGATGACCTGCACGCCCGCCGCGGTGCCCTTGGACTGGAGGCGGCGCTTGACGCCGGTGTAGGAGGCGAGCGCGGGTGCCAGCTCGGCGGCCGGGACGCCCAGCGCGACGCCCGCGGTCAGCGCGGCGACCGCGTTGTGCGCGTAGTGGCGGCCGGGCACGGAGACGGTGAAGGTGATCTCCCGCTCGGCCGCCTCGCCGGTCGTGGCGGCCGGCAGCACGACGGTGACCTCGCTGGTCAGGCCGTGCTGGACGATGCGCAGGATCCGCACGTCGGCGTCCGCGCTCTCGCCGTAGGTGACGATCCGCAGGTCCGCGCGTCCGGCGACGCGGGAGACCAGCTCACGCGCCCCCGCGTGGTCGGCGCAGACCACCAGGGTGCCCCCCGGCACGATGCGGCCCGCGAAGGTCTCGAAGGACTCGTGGATCTCCTCGATGGAGGCGTAGTTGGCGTGGTGGTCCAGCTCGACGTTGAGCACCACGGCCACCTCGGGGGCGTACCGGTGGAAGCTGCGGTCGGACTCGTCGGCCTCGGCGACGAAGATCTCCCCGCCGCCGTGGTGGGCGTTGGAGCCGGGTGCGTCCAGGTCCCCGCCGATGGCGTAGGACGGGTCCAGGCCGAGCGTGCTCAGGCTGACCGCCAGCATCGAGGTGGTGGTGGTCTTGCCGTGGGTGCCGGCCACCGCGATCGCCCGGCGCCCGGTCATCAGCGCGGCCAGCGCGTCGGAGCGGTGGACGACGGGGATGCCGCGCTCCCGGGCGGCGGCCAGCTCCGGGTTGTCCTCGCGGATCGCGCTGGAGACCACCACGCAGCTCGCGTCCGGCGCCAGGTGGGCGGCCGCGTGCCCGACGTGCACGGTGACGCCCAGGTCCCGCAGGGCCTGGGCGGTCGCCGAGTCACGGGAGTCGCTGCCCGCCACCCGGGAGCCGCGCATCGCGAGGATCTTCGCGATCCCCGACATCCCCGCGCCGCCGATGCCGATGAAGTGCGGCCGGTCCATGGCGGTGGCGGCGGTGGTGGCGGGTGCCATGCGCGGTCTCCCTGGTGGGTCGTGGGCTTTCGCGGTCGGCCTCGATTGTCGCACCCGCCACCGACCGGGATCTCAGTCGCCGTGCGCGTACAGCTTGAGCACCGGCACGCCGACGGTGTGGCGGGCCCGGGAGGCCCAGTCGCGGTGGAAGAACTCCTCGACCAGGTGGGGCGCGGTCAGCACGATCACCTCGTCGGCCTTGGTCTGCTCCACCACCGAGCGCAGCACGTCCAGCGGATGCTCCTCGACGATCTCGCCGAGCGCCTCGCTGCCGGCCGCGCGCAGCGCCTGGAGGCTGTGCTCCAGGGCCTGGGCGGCCGGCGGCAGCGCCGCCTCGCCCTCGGGCTCCTCTTCCTCCCGGGTCGCCTCGCGCAACTCGCCGAGGGCGACGTCGTCCAGGGCGCGCAGCAGCCGCTCCTGGTCGCCGCGCGGCTGCATCAGCACGACGAAGGAGACCGGCTCGTCGGCGTGCAGGGTGGTGACCAGTTCCACGTCCACGGGGGCGAGGGGCTTCTCGATCATCAGTACGGTCGTGATCACGGGCTCGTCCTTCTTTTCTTACGGGCCACGCGGCCCCCACGGTTTGACAGTAGGCGGAAATGGGACGGTCGGGGGGGATTGGATGAGGGTAGTCGTGAAGAGGGCGGGCACGGGTACGTCGGCGGGCCCGCGGGTGGCTCAGGCGCGGTCGGCGCGCACGTAACGGCTGAACAGGAAGCCGTCCTCCTCCATCAGCAGCGTGAGCCGGAAGTGCTCCGGCGTCTCCAGGCCCGGACCGTTCATGATCCGGGGAGCGGCCCCCGCGGTGACCAGCGGCGCGATCGACAGACACAGTTCGTCCACTACCCCGGCGACGGTGAACTGCGCCAGCAGCCGCGGGCCGCCCTCGGTCAGCAGCCTGGTCAGCCCGCGCCCGGCGAGGGCCCGCACGGCGGCGGCCGGGTCCACGGCCGCGTCCTCGCCGGCCACGACGACCTCGGCGCCCGCCGCGCGCGCCGCCCGCATCCGCTCCGGGTCGGCCTTGGCGCCGGTCAGCAGCAGCGTCGGGGTGGACGGCTCGGTGAACAGCGGAAGGGAGAAGTCCAGGTCCAGGCCCGCGCTGACCACCGCGATCGCCGGAGCCGGCGACTGCCCCAGCGCCGCCCGCCGCTCGGCGAAGGCGTCCCGGGCCCGCGCCGGGCGGTACCCCTCCTTGCGGACGGTCTCCGCGCCGACGATCACGGCGTCCGCCAGGCCCCGCAGCACCCCGAAGATCCGCATGTCGGCCTCGGAGGACAGCGGCTTGGACCGGCCCTCGTGCCAGGCGGCCCCGTCCAGCGAGGAGACCATGTTGGCCCGCAGCCAGGGGCGGCCGTCCGGCCCGCCGGCCGGATAGGCGTACACCTCGGCGAGCGCCTCCAGGGTCTCCGGGGTGACGGACGTCTCATCGGGCCGGGGGGCGGGGAACAAGCGACGCATGCGGAGAGTCTGGCACGTGTACCGTCCCGGTATCCCGGCTCCCCGCAGAAGTGACGGCGCCGGGCCGGAGCGGTGCCGTACGCGGGTCGCGCGGTGTGCCCCGCGCGCTTCCCCCTCCCGTCCCCGGCCGCCCGCCCCGGCCTCGCACCCGGACAGGCCCTAAGCTTGGAACCTGTGTCGTCCTCCGCTTCCGCTTCGCCCTCCGCCTCGCACCCGATAGCCGGCGCGCCCGTCTCGCTGTGCGACCGCAGGCCCGAGGTGCCCGCCGAACGGCTGGTCGCCGAGATGGTGCCGCCGCCGCGCTTCGACTCCGTCCGCTTCGACACCTACATCCCGGACCCCGGTCAGCCCAGCCAGTCCGAGGCGGTGCGGGTGCTCAGCGGCTTCGCGGCGTCCCTGGACGGTGCCGGGGCGACCGCCCGCAAGCGCTGGTTCCGGCGTGCGGAGCCCGCGCCGGCCGGGCCCAGCGGCGTCTACCTGGACGGCGGCTACGGCGTCGGCAAGACACATCTGCTCGCCTCCCTGTGGCACGCCACGCCCGCGCCGCGCGAGCGGAAGGCGTTCGGCACCTTCGTGGAGCTGACCAACCTGGTCGGCGCGCTCGGCTTCCAGCAGGCCGTCACCGCGCTCAGCGGCCACCGGCTGCTGTGCATCGACGAGTTCGAGCTGGACGACCCGGGGGACACCGTCCTGGTCTCCACGCTGCTCGGCAAGCTCGCCGACGCGGGCGTGCGGCTCGCCGCCACCTCCAACACCCTGCCCGGCAAGCTCGGCGAGGGCCGTTTCGCCGCCGCCGACTTCATGCGGGAGATCCAGGGGCTGTCGGCCCGCTTCCAGGCCCTGCGCATCGACGGCGAGGACTACCGGCACCGCGGCCTGCCCGAGGCCCCGCCGCCGTATGACGACGGCGAGGTCACCCGGGTGGCGCACACCACCCCCCACGCGTCGCTGGACGACTTCGGCGCGCTCCTCGGCCATCTGGCCCGCGTCCACCCCAGCCGCTACGGGGCGCTGTTCGACGGCGTGGAGGCGGTGTTCCTGCGCGGGGTGGAGCCGGTCGACGACCAGGCGACGGCGCTGCGCCTGGTGGTGCTGGCCGACCGGCTCTACGACCGCGAACTGCCGGTGATGGCATCGGGCACGCCGTTCGATCGGATCTTCAGCGCGGAGATGCTGAAGGGCGGCTACCGCAAGAAGTACTTCCGGGCGATCTCCCGGCTGACCGCCCTGGCCCGCGACGCGAAGAAGAGCTGATCAGGGCAGCAGCCGGTCCAGGAAGGTGTTCCCGAACACCCGCGCCGGGTCGTGGGCGTCCAGCACCCGGCGGGCCGCGGCGAAGCCGTCCTGGAACGCGGCCGGGATCCAGCCGCCCAGCGCCGCGCCGTCGCTCCACGCCCCGGACGCGGTGAACGCCCACTCCTTGGACCACTCCGGGCGCAGCTGCGCGGAGGAGCCGTCGAAGTCGGCGCGCAGGCCCTCCTCCAGGTCGCGGCAGAAGGACGGGTAGCCCGGAGTGCCCGGAAAGCTCGCCACGTTGAGCCAGACCACGGTGTCCCAGCCGGGGCGGTCGGCGCGCGGCCGGGCGGCGGACAGCAGCGGGGCCGCCTCGCCGGGCGCGGTGGTGTCGGTGCCGGTGACCCGCACCTCCACCGGCCCGTTGACCGGGAACGCGCCGCGCGCCCGGTAGGCGTCCAGCAGTGCCTGGTAGCGGGTGTGGAAGGCGTGGACGACGCGCTGCGCCTCGCTCCGCGCGGTGAGCACCGCCCAGCCCGCGTCGGCGATCCGCAGCGTCGTCGGCTTCACGTACAGCTGGGTGTCCTTCGCCCAGCCCCACACGTCCCAGGTGCCGGTGGCGGTCAGGCCCGCGGCGACGGAGGAGATCTCCCCGGAGGTGAACGCGGGCGTCCCGGCCGCGCCGCCGTTCACGATCGTCCGGATCGCCGTGGAGACCGGGCGGGGCACGGTGTTGGCGAAGACGTACGGGTACGGGCACACCAGCGGCACGGAGGTGAGCGGCCGTACCGGCTCGACGCTCCAGATCTTCAGCCACGGGGTGTCGGTGAACGGGAACCAGATCGCCTCCAGGCGGCCGGTGCCCGCCAGATAGCTCTCCACCGTGCGGCCGCCGGAACCGGGCGGCCCGAACAGCTCGGTGACCGGCACGTCCAGCAGGCTCTGGCAGCGCAGCCGGGTGCGGGTGGCGGTGCGCAGGGTGGCGGAGACGACGAACGCCCGGCCGAGGTGGACCAGGAACGCGCCGATGTCCGCCTCGGAGCGGTCGAAGGTCCGCAAGCCGTACCGGCGGCGGGAGGCGTCCCACACCACGGCGGTCAGCGAGGTCACCAGGTTGCTGAGGGAGCCGAACCGGGCGCCCGCGGGCGGCTGTTCGCCCACCGCCGGCACCGCGGTGCCGTGCGCGCCGATGGCCAGCACGCCACCGAGGGTCAGGTCGCCGGGGGCGGGCGCGGCGGCCAGCCCGTAGCCGGCCTCCTCCAGCGCCGCCAGCAGGGTGTCCATGGTCGCCCCGGCCTGCGCGGTGACGGTGCCGGGGCCGACGTGGACGGCGGTGAGGTGGGCGGTGGTGTCGGCCAGGACGATCCGGCGGGTGTCGGCGCCCTTCGGGAGCAGCACCGGCGACCAGGTGTGGCTCTTGCCGCGGGCCCGCACCCGCCAGCCGTTCGCGTGCGCCCAGTTCGCCAGGGCGACGACGTCCGCGGGGGTGCGGGGCACCGCCGTCCACACGTCGTCCAGGACCGTCTCGCCGGACCAGTTGCGGAACAGCTGCCGGCGCAGGGGTATCGCGGCGGGGAAGCCGGACGGCAGGTCCCGGCCGGTGGCGTGGGCCTCGCCGGCCGGTATCCAGGTGGTGGCGGCCGCCGCCGCGCCGGCCGTCAGCAGGGTGCGGCGCGGCAGGCCGTGGGGGGCTCTGGCGTCGCTGTCGTGCTCATCACGCATGTGTGGTCTCCGTCAGTCCGCAGGGGGCTGGTGCATGGGATGTACACAGATGCGTCCCAGTGTGTTCAGCGGACCCGCCGGAGCACGGCCGCCGCGCGGCCGGGAATGGTGAAAGTTCCCGCTATTTGCGGAAGTTCGATGGAGGAGGCGACAACCTCGCACCTGTCCAGTGGCAGCGCGCGCGGCTCGGTGGCGAAGTTGACGGCCGTGTACAGCGAGCCGCGCCGCAGCAGCAGCCAGCGGGCGTCCTCGTCGAAGACGGCCTCGGTGGCCGAGCGGTCCGGATCGGTCAGCTCCGGCTCGCTCGCGCGCAGCGCGATCAGGGTGCGGTACCACTCCAGCAGCCGGGCGTGCGGCTCGCGTTCCGGCTCGGACCAGTCCAGGCAGGACCGCGCCCGGGTGGCCGGATCCTGCGGATCGGGGATGTCCGCCTCGGCCCAGCCGTGCGCCGCGAACTCCCGGCGCCGGCCCCGCCGTACCGCGTCGGCCAGCTCCGGATCGGTGTGGTCGGTGAAGAACTGCCACGGGGTGCCCGCGCCCCACTCCTCGCCCATGAACAGCATCGGAGTGAACGGGGAGGTCAGCACCAGCGCGGCGCCCAGGGTGAGCTGCTCGGCCGTCAGCCGGTCGCCGAGCGCCCGGTTGCCGACCTGGTCGTGGGTCTGGGTGTAGCCGACGAACCGGTGCCCGGCCGCGCCCGGGTCCAGCGGGCGCCCGTGCACCCGGCCGCGGAACGAGGAGTAGGTGCCGGCGTGGAAGAAAGCGCCGGTCAGCGTCTTCGCCAGGGCCGCCATGGGGGCCTTCGCGAAGTCCGCGTAGTAGCCCTGCGACTCAGCAGTCAGCGCGGTGTGCAGGGCGTGGTGGAAGTCGTCGCTCCACTGGGCGTGCAGCCCCAGACCCCCGGCCTGCCGGGACGCGGTCGTCCGCGGATCGTTGAGGTCCGACTCGGCGATCAGGAACAGCGGGCGGCCCACCGCGGCGGACAGCGCGTCCACCGCCGCCGACAGCTCCTCCAGGAAGTGCAGCGCCCGGGTGTCGACGAGGGCGTGCACCGCGTCCAGCCGCAGCCCGTCCAGCCGGTAGTCGCGCAACCAGGCCAGCGCCGAACCGATCAGATACGCGCGCACCTCGTCCGAGCCGGGCGCGTCCAGGTTCACCGCCGAACCCCACGGCGTCTGGTGCCGGTCGGTGAAGTACGGCCCGAACCGCGGCAGGTAATTGCCGGACGGGCCCAGATGGTTGTGCACCACGTCCAGCACCACGCCCAGCCCGAGCGCGTGCGCCGCGTCCACGAAACGCGCCAGCCCGGCCGGACCGCCGTACGGCTCGTGCACCGCCCACAGCGACACGCCCTCATAGCCCCAGCCGTGCGTGCCGGGGAACGGGCACACCGGCATCAGCTCCACATGGGTGACCCCGAGCCGCGCCAGGTGCCCCAGCCGCTCGGCGGCCGCGTCGAACGTGCCCTGCTCGGTGAACGTCCCCACATGCAGCTCGTACAGCACCGCCCCGGCCAGCGGGCGGCCGGTCCACGGCGTCCGCCACGCGAAGCGGCCCGGGTCCACCAGGGCGCTGGGCCCGTCCGGGCCGTCCGGCTGGCGGCGCGAGCGCGGATCGGGCAGCGGATCGCCGCCGTCGAGGACGTACGCGTAACGCGTCCCGTCCTCGCCCGGCAGGCCCGCCGCACGCCACCAGCCCGGCCGCGCCGGATCGGGCCGCAGCGGGTGGTCGGCGCCCGCCACGCGCACCGCGACCCGCTCGGCGAGCGGCGCCCACAGCTCGTACTCCACCGTCCACCTCCGTCACCCGCCGCCCACCGGCTCGGCTCGCCCCATCTACCCGCCGCGCGCGTGCTGATGCCCTGCGGCTACTCCGCCCGGAGCAACGCCACCGGCCCGGCGTCGAACAACTCCGCCAGCCGCACCGGGCCGGTGACCTCCCGGCCGGTCAGCACCTCCCGCCAGCGTCCCGGCGGCAGTTCGAGCCGGGTGCCGCGCCAGCCGCCCGCGCGCTGCAACCCGTACGGCAGCCGGGTGACCGCCGTGACCACCCGGCCCGCCCGGCAGAACGCCACACAGTGCTCCGCCGCCTCGCCCCGCGCGGTCAGCGGCTCATAACCCGCCGACGCCCCGAACCACTCCGGCCGCTCCCGGCGCAGCCGCAGCGCCACCGCCGTCAGCCGCCGCTTCTCCTCGTCCAGGCCCTTCGGCGCCCGGCCCGCGTCCAGCTCCGCCAGCAGCTCGGGCCGCGGGCGGGCGGGACGCCGGTTGTCCGGATCGACCAGGGCCGCGTACGCGCCCTCGGTGTCCTGGTAGACGTCCGGCACCCCCGGCATCGTCAGGTGCAGCAGGGCCGCGCCCAGGCTGTTGACCCGGGCGTGCTCGTCGACGGCCCGGTTGAACGCGGCCAGCACCCGCCCCGGCGGACCGCACGGGCCCGCCGCCACGAACGCCGCCACGGCCTCCTCGTAGGCGCTGTCCTGCTCCGTCCAGCTGGTGTGCACCTTCGCCTCGCGCACCGCCTTCAGCACCGCGGCCGTCAGACGCTCACGGTCGGCGTCGTCCAGGCCGAGGGCCGTCTGCCAGACCAGGTACTCCACCTGCGGATCCGGCGCCCGCACCCGCACCTGGGCGGTCAGCTCGGCCAGCAACTCCCGCCAGGCGTCCGGCATCTCGGCCAGCACCGACGTCCTGGCCCGGACCTCCGCGCTGCGCTTGGTGTCATGCGTGGTGAGCACCGTGGACGTGCCCGGCCAGTCGCGCTGCACCCGGGCGCAGTAGTCGTGGAACGCCGCCGGTGTGGTGCCCGGGCAGCCCGGATCGCCGCCCACCTCGTTGAGGGACAGCAGCGGCACATAGCGGTAGAACGCGGTGTCCTCCACGGCCTTGGCGTGCAGCGCGGACGCGGTCTGCGCGAAGCGCACCGCGAAGTCCTCCCGCTCGTGGGCGTCGGCCTCGTCCACGGCGCCGGGCTCCAGACGGCGCAGCGCCAGATCCCGGACCACGTCCACCGCGTGCGCCTCCGCGGGCACCGCGAACGCGCGGCGGGCCAGCTCGGCCGCCGCCTCCACCAGGGCCGCCGACACCGCCGAGCCCGCGTACGGCCGGTACACCGGCAGGCGCACCAGCAGCTCGCGGAGCGCGGTACGCAGCGCCCAGGGCGCGTGGTCGGCCAGGGCGGGCCCGGCGGCGGCGCAGATCCGGTCGGCGGTCCGGCCCAGCCGCTCCACCTCGGCGGCCAGCTCGTCGGTGACCACCTGGTACGCGGCCCGGCGCGCCGTCGGCGCCCACTCGCCGCCCAGCTCGGGCGCCGCCCGGCCGGCCTCCTGATAGCCGACGACCAGCTCGGCGGCGCCCGCCGGATCCACGAACAACCCGTCGATCCGGCGCAGCGCGTCATAGCCGGTGGTGCCCGCGCACGCCCAGTCCGCGGGCAGCCGCTCGGCCCCGGCGAGGATCTTCTCCACGACCGTCCAGCGGCCCCCGCCGCGCTCGGCGAGCCGCCGCAGATACCCGGCCGGGTCGGCGAGCCCGTCCGGGTGGTCGATGCGCAGCCCGTGGACCACCCCCTCGTCCAGCAGCCGCAGCACCGTGGCATGGGTGGCCTCGAAGACCTCCGGCTCCTCCACCCGCACCCCGATCAGCTGCGCGATGGTGAAGAAGCGGCGGTAGTTCAGGTCGGTGCGGGCCAGCCGCCACCAGGCCAGGCGGTAGTGCTGGGCCGCCGGCAGCTCCGGCAGCGGCAGCCCCTCGGTGCCGGGACGCAACGGGAAGACGTGGTCGTGGTAGCGCAGCACGCCCTGATCGGCGTCCACGGTGAGCGCGTCCAGCTCGTCGCCGAGCCGGCCGCCCAGCACCGGCAGCAGCACCTTCCCGCCGTGCGCCGCCCAGTCGATGTCGAACCAGCGGGCGAACGGCGAGCCGGGACCGTCGCGCAGCACCTCCCACAGCGGCGCGTTGAGCCGTTCGGGGGTCGGCACCGCCATGTGGTTGGGCACGATGTCCAGCACCAGGCCCAGGCCGTGCGCCACCGCGGTGCGGGACAGCGCCCGCAGCCCCTCCTCGCCGCCCAGCTCCTCGCGCACCCGGGAGTGGTCCACCACGTCGTAGCCGTGCGTGGAGCCGGGCACCGCCTCCAGCACCGGGGACAGGTGCAGATGGGAGACCCCGAGATCGGCCAGATAGGGGACGGCCCGCTCGGCGGCGGCGAACGGGAAGTCCGGCTGGAGCTGGAGGCGGTAGGTGGCGGTGGGCGTCGCCGGTATCGGCGCGGGGGGCGTGGGTCCGTGGGGCGGCGCGGTCGTCATGCAGGGATCTCTACCCGCTTTTGTTCTTGGGGCTCGGCTCGCCTCCGGGTGCGCAGAAGCACCTGTCGACACTCGTCGACGCTGCGCTCCCTCGTTCCTCGGTCGTTGGGTCTCCTCGCTTTCGACAGGCGCGGCGCCCTTCGGCTCACTCGCCGGGCCGGGCCAGAGCACGGGAGGGGTGACCCAGAGCAGGAGGGTTGCGATCAAGAATCACAGCGGCCGCTGGAGAACGACCAGGCTGCGGTCGGCCAGCAGCAGGCGGTCTCCCGGGCGCACCGTGCGGCCGCCGCCCGGCGGCACCCCGTCCGGCAGGGCGGTGTCCACCACGACCTGCCACTCCTTGCCGTGGTTGACCGGCACCGTGAACTCCAGCTCCTCGTGGTGCGCGTTGAACATCAGCAGGAAGGAGTCGTCGGTGATCTTCTCGCCGCGCGCCCCGGGCTCGGAGATCGCGTTTCCGTTGAGGAAGACGACCAGGGACTTGGCCCAGGCGGCCTGCCAGTCCTGGTGGGTCATCTCCTCACCCTCGGGGGTGAACCACGAGATGTCGGAGAGCTCGTCGTGGGTGCCCTCCACCGGGCGGCCGTGGAAGAAGCGGCGGCGGCGGAAGACCGGGTGGTCCCGGCGCAGCCACACCATCGTCCGGGTGAACTCCAGCAGCCGCAGCGCCTCGGCCTCGCGGGCGTCGGAGGTCTCCGCGGCCGTCTGGGCCTTCGGCCAGGGCACCCAGGACAGCTCGTTGTCCTGGCAGTAGGCGTTGTTGTTGCCGTGCTGGGTGCGGGCGAACTCGTCGCCGTGGGAGATCATCGGCACGCCCTGGGAGAGCATCAAGGTGGCGATGAAGTTGCGCATCTGGCGGCCGCGGAGCGCGAGGATGTCCGGGTCGTCGGTCTCGCCCTCGGCGCCGCAGTTCCAGGAGCGGTTGAAGCTCTCGCCGTCCCGGTTGTCCTCGCCGTTGGCCTCGTTGTGCTTCTCGTTGTAGCTGACCAGGTCGTGCAGGGTGAAGCCGTCGTGGCAGGTGACGAAGTTGATGGAGGCCAGCGGGCGGCGGCCGTCGTCCTGGTAGAGGTCGGATGAGCCGGTGAGCCGGGAGCCGAACTCGGCCAGCGAGGCCGGCTCGCCGCGCCACAGGTCGCGCACGGTGTCCCGGAACTTGCCGTTCCACTCGGTCCACAGCGGCGGGAAGTTGCCGACCTGGTAGCCGCCCTCGCCGACGTCCCACGGCTCGGCGATCAGCTTGACCTGGCTGACGACCGGGTCCTGCTGCACCAGGTCGAAGAACGACGACAGGCGGTCCACCTCGTGGAACTGCCGGGCCAGGGTCGAGGCCAGGTCGAAGCGGAAACCGTCCACCCGCATCTCGGTGACCCAGTAGCGCAGCGAGTCCATGATCATCTGAAGGGTGTGGGGGCTGCGCATGTGGAGCGAGTTGCCGGTGCCGGTGGTGTCCACGTAGTACCGCGGATCGTCGGCCAGCCGGTAGTACGTGGCGTTGTCCAGGCCGCGGAAGGACAGCGTCGGGCCCAGGTGGTTGCCCTCGGCGGTGTGGTTGTAGACGACGTCCAGGATCACCTCGATGCCCGCCGCGTGCAGCGCGCGCACCGCCGTCTTGAACTCCAGCACCTGCTCGCCGCGGTCCCCCATCGAGGAGTACGCGTTGTGCGGGGCGAAGAAGCCGATGGTGTTGTAGCCCCAGTAGTTGCTCAGGCCCTCGTCGACCAGCCGGTGGTCGGTGACGAACTGGTGCACCGGCATCAGCTCGAGCGCCGTCACGCCCAGCTCCACCAGGTGCTCGATGACCGCCGGATGGGCGAGGGCGGCGTAGGTGCCGCGGATCTCCCTCGGCAGCCCCGGATGGAGCATCGTCAGGCCCTTGACGTGGGCCTCGTACAGCACCGTGCGGTGGTAGTCGATGCGCGGCGGGCGGTCGTCGGCCCAGTCGAAGAACGGGTTGACCACCACCGACGCCATGGTGTGCGGCGCCGAGTCGAGGTCGTTGCGCACCTCGGGGCGGTCGAAGCGGTACCCGTAGACGGCCTCGCTCCAGTCCACCGTGCCGCTCATCGCCTTGGCGTACGGGTCCAGCAGCAGCTTCGCCGAGTTGCAGCGGTGGCCGCGCGCGGGGTCGTAGGGGCCGTGCACCCGGAACCCGTAGCGCTGCCCGGGCATCACTCCCGGGATGTACGCGTGGCGGACGAAGGCGTCGGCCTCGCGCAGCTCTATGGCCGTCTCGGAGCCGTCGTCGTGCAGCAGGCACAGCTCGATGCGCTCCGCCACCTCGGAGAAGACCGCGAAATTGGTTCCGGCGCCGTCATACGTCGCACCCAGGGGATACGCCTGTCCCGGCCAAACCTGCATATCTCCACTCTTCCACTCGTGGCACGGGCGCCCGAGGGAGCGACCCCGGGATGCATCCTCGCCCAGCGGGCCGCACCCGTACCCGTTCTTCCGCCAGATCTTCCCCCGAACGGGTGCCCGAAGCCTGCCGCGCCCGGACGGTTCGCGAAGCCGGTTGGCGCCCGCCGGGTCGAGATCCCGTTGCGAAGCCGTGAAATCGGTGAAGTGACACCCATAAGGCTGCGTTCGCTCCGGCGCCCGCAGTAGTCTTCCTTGATCGTAGGTGGGGGGCGGAAGGCGGTGCGGTGGTGACGTCGGGAGGTCTGGTGCTGCCAGGAGGCGGTGACCAGGAGGGCCAGGGCGGCGCCACCGAGGGGATCACGAGCACGGTGTCCCTGGCACAGGCGGGTGTGGAAAAGCTGGACATCGGACCGGAACTCGACTGGGGTGACGACGCCTGGGCCGAGGTGCGCACCCGTGCCCGCCGCGCCGGACGGGCCTATGTATGGCTGAATCTCGTCGAGCAGCGGCTGCGGGCGGTCGTCAGCGCGGTACTGCGGCCGATCTACGAGCCGGTCCACGGCGAGGAGTGGGTGGTGGCCGCCGCGGGCCCGGCCGGCCACGAATGGGTGCAGCGGGCCGCCGCGGTGCGCGAGGTCAGCCGCCGCAAGGGCTACCTGCTCGACCCGGCCGACGACAACATCATCTCCTTCCTCACCCTGCCGCAGCTGCGCGAGCTGATCGTGCAGCACTGGCCGTGCTTCGAGCCGTACCTGGACGAGCGGCGCGAGCTGGAACTCGTCCTGGACGAGCTGGAGGTCGCCCGGCACGTCGTCAACCGCAACCGCGCGCTGTCCGAGACCGTCCTCGCCCAGGCCGAACGCGCCGCCGCCCGGCTGCTCGACATGCTCGGCGGCGACCCGCGGGCCCACTCCGGCGAGCGGCTGCCGGTGGACGCCGTCGAGCAGCTGGTCGGCGACCGGTACGCCGACGTCATCGGCGTCCACCCGGACCGGGTGCGGCTGCTGCGCAGGCTGCCCGCCGAGGACCTGTTCGGCGGCTCCCGGCGCCTGGACGCGATAGGCATCGGGCTGAACCTGCTGGTCCAGAACTACTCCGGCCGCCGGCTGCTGCGGCTGGCCGAGGCCGGCTGCCGGATCAGGCTGCTCTTCCTCAACCCGGCGAGCAGCGCGATGCGCCGCCGCGAGCGGGAACTGGGCCTGGGCCGGGGCGAGTTGAGCCGCTCGGTGGAGACCAACATCATCCACATGCGCCGGGTGCGCGCCCGGCTGCGCGACCCGGCGGCCTGCGAGATCCGCGTCTTCGACGAGACCCCGCGCTTCACCGCCTACCTGGTGGACGGCGACAGCGCGGACGGGGTCGCGGTCGTCCAGTCCTATCTGCGCAAGGCCCGCGGGATGGAGGCCCCGGTGATGGTGCTGCGCGGGGGCAGCCGCCGGCTGGTGCACGGCGAGGGGGCCGAACGGCAGCAGGACGGCGGGCTGTTCGAGATCTACCGCGAGGAGTTCGAAGGCGTCTGGGGGGACTCCCGCCCGGTGTCCTGAACCCCCTGTCCACGGCGGTGCCGGCCCGCTGTCAGTGGTGCCCGCGATGATGGGGGAGTTCCACGGGGGAGCGCGGGGAGGGGAGTTGTGCCATGGGCTGGCACGAGGAGCTGCTGGTCGGATTCGACCTGGAGACGACGGGGACGGACCCGGCGACGGCGCGGATCGTCACGGCCGCGGTCAGCGAGGTCAAGGCGGGGGAACGGGCCTCGCACCGGATCTGGCTGGTCGATCCGGGCGTGGCGATTCCGGAGGACGCCGCCAGGATCCACGGGATCACCACCGAGCGGGCGCGCTCCGCGGGCCGCCCGGCGCGCGCCGCGGTCGCCGAGATAGCCCAGGCCCTGCGGGAGTACTGGGAGCGGAGGGTGCCGGTGGTCGCGTACAACGCGGCCTACGATCTGAGCGTGCTGGCCGCCGAGCTGGCGCGGCACGGTCTGCCGCCGCTCGCCGAGCCGATAGGACCGGTGCTCGATCCGCTCACCGTGGACCGGGCCGTCGACCGGTACCGCAAGGGATCGCGCACCCTTCAGGCGGTGTGCCGCGAGTACGGCGTGGTGCTGGAGGACGCCCACGAGGCGGGAGCCGACGCGCTGGCCGCCGTCCGGGTCGCCCGCGCGCTGGCGCTGCGCCATCCGCGGCTGGCCGAGGTGGAGCCGTGGGAGCTGCACCGCCGGCAGATCGGCTGGTATCAGCAGTGGGCCGCGGGATACCAGCGGTGGCTGCGGCGCAGCGAGCCGGACGCGGTGGTGGACGGCGGCTGGCCGCTGCGCGCGGGCTGACGGGTATTCAGAACGCGTACCAGCGCACCGCCTGGTCGCCGTCGCGCAGGGACGCCACGCGGCGGCGGAACTCGGCGCGGGCGGCGGCGTTCGCCGGGGCGTGCTGGGCCACCCACGCGCAGGCGGCGGTCTCCCGGGCGCCGCGCAGCACCGCGCAACCGTCCCACTCGCGCACATCCCAGCCGTAGCCGGCGGTGAAGGCCCGGTACTCGGCAGCGTCGAGCCCGTAGCGGTCCAGGCTGAGGGCCATCACGACCAGGTCGTGCTCGCGCAGGTCGTCGGAGAAGGTCTCCAGATCGGTCAGCACCGGGCCGTCCGGTCCGACCAGGACGTTGCGCGGCAGCGCGTCGCCGTGCAGCGGGCCGGGTGTCAGGTGCGGGACGAGCGCGGCGGCCTCGGCGGCGAAGGCGTCACGGCGGGACCGCAGATACGCGGCGTCCGCCGGGTCGATCGCGTCACCCGCCAGCCGCAGCCAGCGCTCCACGCCGTCCAGCAGCTCCCGGCGCGGCAGCGGGAAGCCGGGGCGCGGCAGGGCGTGCACGACGCGCAGCAGCACGGCCAGATCCGCCGCGCCCGCCGGGCGGACCGGGTCCGGCAGCCGCCGCCAGCGGGTGACCGGGTGGCCGTCGACCAGCGCCGCGCGCGGCTCGGCGGCCCGCACCGCGGGGACCTCCCGCTCGGCCAGCCAGGCGGCCACCCGCAGCTCCCGCTCGGCGCGCTCCAGCAGGGTGGCGTCCCGGCCGACCTTGACCACCAGGTCGCCGGCGGCGAAGACGGCGTTCTCGCCGAGCGCCAGCAGCCGCGCGCCGGCCGCCTGTCCGGCGAGGCCCGCCGCGGCCAGCACCGCCCGCCCCCGCTGCTCGGTGAACGCCATGGGCCGCCCCTCTCTCCTCCGCGGACCGCCGCCCGGATGACCCGCGGCCCTCGGAACCCATCCTCCGGGTGGGGGCCGCGGGGCGCGCGGCCGGGGCCCGCGACGCCTGGCACCGCACCTCGCGGCACTGCGCTTCGCTCCGTCTCTGCTCTGTCATGGGACGGCGGAAGCAGAGCGTCGGGATCGTCCGAGTACGCCCGGTACGAGGACGACCCTCCGCCTTGCGATGCACGGCACCAGCTGCGCTCCGCCTCTGCTCTGATGGCGTCCTTCGGATGCGGAGCCGCCGCGGGCTGATCGACCGCCCACTCCGTCAGGAGCTCTTAGGCACCCATCCTCCGGGTGGGGGCCGCGGGGCGCGCGGCCTGGGCCCGGTCAGGCGGTCAGCGCCGGCAGGGCGTGGGTCAGCGCCTCGTCGCAGCGCCGCAGCAGCAGGCGGGCCACCTCGGGGGCCGCGCCGAGGACCGGGGCGAGGACGTCCGCCCCGGCCGCTCCGGCGGCGATCCGGTCCGGCAGGAAGCCGGGCGCCAGCACATAGCGGGCGACCGCGACGCGCCGCACCCCCTCGGCGCGCAGCGCGCGCACCGCGTCCTCGGTGCGCGGCAGGCAGGCGGAGGCGAACGCAGGCCGCACGGAGCACCAACCGGTGCGCCGCCACTCCCGCGCGATTTCTGCGATCACTGCGATCGCCTCCGGGTCCGATGAGCCCGCCGAGGCCAGGACGACCCCGGTCGAGGCCCGGTCGCCGGGCCGCAGCCCGGCCTCGGCCAGCCGCCGCTCCAGGGCGGCCGTCAGCAGCGGCGAGGGGCCCAGCACCGCCGCCTGACGGATCGTCAGCCGCAGGTGCTCGGCGCTCACCTCCCGCAGCACGGCGGGGATGTCCGCCTTGGCGTGGAAGGCGTGGCCGAGCAGCAGCGGCAGGGCCACCACCTCCCGGACGCCCTCCGCGGCCAGGCCGCGCACCGCGTCCGGCACACTCGGCGCGCAGTGGTCCAGGTAGCCGGTCGCCACCCGCACCCCCGGCCGCAGCGACCGGGTGAGGCGGGCCAGCTCCCGCACGGTCGCCGCGTGCCGCGGATCGCGGCTGCCGTGGGCGACCAGCAGCAGGGCGGGGTGCCGCCGCGCCACCAGGGCGGGAACGCGCCCCGGCGGCGCGGGGAAGACCGGCCGGGCCATCAGCGCGCCCCGGCCAGCAGCCCGCGGTTGCGCAGCGTGCGGCGCTCCAGCGGACGGAAGACCACCAGCTCGATGCCGATGCCGACGACGAGGATCAGCGCGATGGCCGCCAGCACGCTCGGCATGTCCGCGTTGGTGCGTGCGTTCTCCAGCAACTGGCCCAGTCCGGTGCCCAGTTCGGGGGAGGTCGCGATGATCTCCGCGGCCATCAGGGAGCGCCAGGAGAAGGCCCAGCCCTGCTTGAGGCCCGCCAGGTAGCCCGGCAGCGCGGCGGGCAGCAGCACATGGCGGATGCCGCGCAGCCCGGTGGCGCCGATGACGCGGCCGGCCCGCGGGTACAGCGGCGGCACCTGGTCGATGCCGGCCACCAGCCCGTTGGCTATCGAGGGGACCGCGCCCAGCAGCACCACCGCGTAGACGGTGGAGTCGTTGAGCCCGAACCAGATGATCGAGGCGGGCACCCACGCCACCGACGGCATGGACTGGAGCCCCGACAGGATCGGGCCGATCGCCGCGCGCACCGGCGCCACCCGGGCGGTCACCAGCCCCAGCGGGGTGCCGATCAGCACCGAGGCGGCGAAGCCGAGGGCACCGCGCGAGACGGACGTCCACACATAGCCCAGCAGCGTGCCCTGGAGCCACATCTGACGCAGCGAGTGCCACACGTCCAGCGGCCCGGGCAGCTGGTAGTGCGGCTTGACCTGGAGGTGGTAGGCGAGCTGCCACAGCGCCAGCACCAGGACGACGGCGACCACCGGCGGCACGACCCGCCGCAGCAGCAGCTCGCCGAGCGGCGGGCGGGTCTCGGCGCGGGTCTCCAGGGCGTCCAGGCCCGCCTCGAGCCCGGCCAGGTCGGACCCGGGGCGCTCCGTGGTGGCCGCGGTCCCGGGCGGTGGCGTGATCTCACTGCTGGGCATGGCGGCGGATCTCCCCTCGCAGTTCTTCGGTGATCTCCACGGCCAGGTCGGCCACGGCCACGTCCTCGATGCGGCGCGGCTGCGGGATGCCGACCGACCACTGCCGGGCGATCCGCCCGGGCCGGGAGGACAGCAGGACGACGCGCTGGGCGAGGCGGACGGCCTCGCGGACGTTGTGGGTGACGAACAGCACCGACAGGCCGCCGCCGGCGGGCGCCCGGTTGGCGTCGCTCCAGATGCGGGTGAGCTCCTCGTGCAGCACGTCACGGGTGATGGCGTCGAGCGCGGCGAACGGCTCGTCCATCAGCAGCAGCCGGCTCTCCTGCGCCAGGGCGCGGGCCATCGCGACCCGCTGGCGCATGCCGCCGGACAGTTCGTGCACCCGCTTGCCGTAGGCGCCCTTGAGGCGCACCAGCTCCAGCAACTCCTCGGCGCGGGTGCGGCGTTCGGCGCGGGGGACGCCGCGCAGCCGCAGCGCCAGCTCGATGTTGCGGCCCGCGGTCAGCCACGGGAACAGGGCGTGCTCCTGGAACATCAGCGCGGGGCGGCCGCCGGGGGTGTCGATGGCCCCGGCGATCGGCCGGTCCAGGCCCGCGACCAGGTTCAGCAGCGTGGACTTGCCGCAGCCGGACGCCCCCAGGAGGCAGACGAACTCGCCGGGTGCGACGTCGAGCGTGATGTCGTCCAGGACCTGGCTCGCGGCTCCGGGCCGGCCGAACGACTTGGAGACATGGGTGATACGGGCCGCGTAGGGCGAGGAGTCTCCTCGCGCGGCCGGTGCGGTGCGCAGTGCGGTGGACATCGTCCGTCACCTCCTTGGGATGCGGTGCGGCGGTTACCTGGCGGCCAGGCCCGCGTCGGGGACCGGGGAACTGCCGTCGGCCTTCAGGACCTTGTCGAGCAGGGTGAGGTCGTAGATCCCGGTCAGGTCGGGCCGCTGGAGCAGCCCGGCCCGCACCGCGTGGTCCGCCTCGTCGCGCAGGGTGGCGGCCAGCGGGTCGTCGGTGACCTGGATCTGGTGGAACGCGGCGTCCAGGACGCCGGTGGGCAGCGGCTTGCCGGAGACGGCCCGGAGTTCGGTGTTGATGTCCTGCTCGGCGCGGGACGGGTTGGCGCGGATCCAGGCGTTGGTGGCGACCGAGCCGCGCAGCACGGCCTCGACGACGTCGGGGTGCGCGGCGAGGAAGGTCTGCGAGACGACGACGTTGGTGGTCACGAACCGCCCGCCGGGCCACAGGGTCCGCTCGTCGACCAGCCGCCGGGCGCCGGCCGCGACCAGTTGCGAGGCGGTCGGTTCGGGGACCCAGGCGCCGTCGATGTCGCCCTGCCGGTAGGCGAGCGGGGCGGTCTTGTTGTCGACGCGTTCGACGGTGACGTCGCCCTTGCCGGTCTGGGCGTCGACCCGGTAGCCCCGGCCGGCCAGGAAGTTCAGCAGCGCCACGTCCTGGGTGTTGCCCAGCTGGGGAGTGGCGATCCGCTTGCCCCGCAGGTCGGAGAGGCTCTTGATCCGCGCCGGGTTGACCACCAGGGACGCGCCGCCGGAGGTGGCCCCGGCGATGATCCGCAGGCTCCTGCCGTGCGACCTGACCCAGGCGTTGACGGCCGGGGAGGGACCCATCCAGCCGATGTCGATGGAGCCGGCGTCGAGCGCCTCGACCTCCGAGGGGCCGGCGTTGAAGACCGACGGCTCGATCCGGGTGCCGCCCAGGGCCTTCTGGAACAGGCCCTCCTTGACGCCCACCAGGGCGGTGGCGTGGGTGACGTTGGCGAAGTAGCCGATGCGCACGGTGTCGGCGGAGAGCGTGGGCCCGGTGGGGTGGGCGGCGGGCAGCGCGCTGGTGTCGCGGGCGGCCTGCGAGCCGTAGCCGCAGGCGGCGAGCGTGCCGAGCAGCAGCGGCAGCAGCGGCAGAAGGGCGGAGGAGGCGGTCAGGCGTATGCGGGTGCGGCGCGGGGGGCGGCCGCGGCCGCCTCTGGCGGCGGGGTCGGGGGCTGACGGCACGGGAGGGGGTCCTCTCGGAAGGCCCGGACGGCGCGCCGTGTCACGGCGGTCCCGGGTCGCTGGGGGAAGGGCGGGCGGTGGGCGCGGGGCGGTCCCGGCCGGTCATCGCGCACATCGCGCGACTCCGCCCTGCCCGCTGCCCAGGCGGCCGCTGCCGACCCGGCCGCCCTCCTTGGCGAAGCCGGAGAACACCTCGCCGCCCATCAGAAGTCCCACCCGTCCCCGTCGGGAGCGTCGGGAGCCCCGGCCGCCCCGGCCGCCGCGCCGAACGCCTCGCCCGCCATGCCGGCGGTGAGCGTGGCGCCGTCCGCCGGATCGACGAGGACGAACGAGCCGGTGCGCCGGGAGACCGCGTACGGGTCCAGCGGCAGCGGCTCGGCGGTGCGCAGCACCACGCCGCCGATGTCGTTGACGGCCAGCTCGCCGGGGCCGGCCACCCGGGTCAGGCCGGCGGCGCGGTCGAAGGAGCTCACGTCCAGGCGGTGGGTGAGGTCCTTGACGATCGCCTTGACGGTCCGGGTGCCGTGCTTGAGCAGCACCCGCTCGCCGACGCGCAGCGGCCGCTCGTGCAGGTGGCACACGGTGGCGGTGATGTCCTGGACGGCCTTCGGGGCGCCGTCCGCGGGGGCGATCAGGTCGCCGCGGGAGATGTCCAGGTCGTCGGCGAGCAGCACGGTCACCGACTGCGGCGCCCAGGCCGCGTCCACGCTCTCGCCGAGCACGTCGATACCGGTGATGGTGCTGGTCAGACCGGACGGCAGCACGGTGACCCGCTCGCCGACGCGCAGCACGCCGGAGGCGATCTGGCCCGCGTAGCCGCGGTAGTCCGGGTGCTCGGGCGTCTGCGGGCGGATGACGTACTGCACGGGCAGGCGCGCCGGGTCGCCGGCCGGGTCGCTGGCGACCGAGACGGTCTCCAGGTGCTCCAGCAGCGTCGGGCCGCCGTACCAGTCCATCCGGGCGGACGGCAGCACCACGTTGTCGCCCTCCAGCGCGGAGATCGGGATGGAGGTGATCTCCGGGACGCCCAGGGCGGAGGCGTAGTGGGTGAACTCCTCGGCGATCGCGGCGAAGACGGGCTCGGCGTACTCCACCAGGTCCATCTTGTTGACGGCCAGGACCACGTGCGGGACCCGCAGCAGGGCGGCGACCGCCGCGTGCCTGCGGGTCTGCTCCACCACGCCGTTGCGGGCGTCCACCAGGATCACGGTCAGCTCCGCGGTGGAGGCGCCGGTGACCATGTTGCGGGTGTACTGCACATGCCCGGGGGTGTCGGCGAGGATGAACCGGCGCCGCGGGGTGGCGAAGTAGCGGTAGGCGACATCGATGGTGATGCCCTGCTCGCGTTCGGCGCGCAGCCCGTCGGTGAGCAGCGCCAGGTCCGGCGCGCTCGCCCCGCGGCGGCGCGAGGCGTGCTCGACGGCCTCCAACTGGTCGGCCAGCACCGACTTGGAGTCGTGCAGCAGCCGTCCGACCAGCGTGGACTTGCCGTCGTCGACCGACCCGGCGGTGGCGAACCGCAGCAGCGAGGTCTCGGTGGCGTCGATGGTCTGCTGGGTCATTTAGAAGTATCCCTCGCGCTTGCGGTCCTCCATCGCGGCCTCCGACAGCTTGTCGTCGGCGCGGGTGGCACCCCGCTCGGTGAGCCGGGAGGCGGCGATCTCGGCGATCACGGCCTCGATGGTGGTGGCGTCGGAGTCGACGGCCCCGGTGCAGGACATGTCGCCGACGGTGCGGTAGCGCACCATGCGCCGCTCGACGCTCTCGCCGTCCTTCGGGCCGCCCCAGTCGCCGGCGGTCAGCCACATGCCGTTGCGGGCGAAGACGTCCCGCTCGTGGGCGTAGTAGATCTGCGGCAGGTCGATGCCCTCGCGGGCGATGTACTGCCACACGTCCAGCTCGGTCCAGTTCGACAGCGGGAAGACGCGGACGTGCTCGCCGGGCGCGTGGCGGCCGTTGTACAGCTGCCACAGCTCGGGGCGCTGGCGGCGCGGGTCCCAGGCGCCGAACTCGTCGCGCAGCGAGAACACCCGCTCCTTGGCGCGGGCCTTCTCCTCGTCGCGCCGGCCGCCGCCGAACACCGCGTCGTAGCGGCCCTCGGTGATGGCGTCCAGCAGCGGGACGGTCTGCAACGGGTTGCGGGTGCCGTCGGGGCGCTCGCGCAGCCGCCCGTCGTCGATGTAGTCCTGGACGGAGGCGACGTGCAGCCGCAGGCCGTGCTCGGCGACCGTGCGGTCGCGGTAGGCCAGCACCTCGGGGAAGTTGTGCCCGGTGTCCACGTGCAGCAGCCCGAACGGCACCGCGGCGGGCCGGAAGGCCTTCAGCGCCAGGTGGAGCATCACGATGGAGTCCTTGCCGCCGGAGAAGAGGATCACCGGCCGCTCGAACTCGCCCGCGACCTCGCGGAAGATGTGCACCGCCTCGGACTCCAGGGCGTCCAGGTGGGTGAGCGCGTACGGGTTGCCGGTGTCCTCGGCGGCGCGCACAGCGGTCGTCATGCCAGCTTCCTCTCGACGAGCAGGGCGATCAGGGCGGCGGCGGACTCGGCGACCGTGCGGCCGTGGGTCTCGATCCGCAGGTCCGGGGCCGCCGGGATCTCGTACGGGTCGTCGACGCCGGTCAGGCCGGAGATCTCGCCGGCCGCCTGCTTGGCGTACAGGCCCTTGACGTCGCGCTCGGAGCACACCTCGACGGGGGTGGCGACGTGCACCTCCAGGTAGGTGGTGCCGTGCTGCTCGTGGCGCTTGCGGACGGCCTCGCGGCTGTCGGCGTAGGGGGCGATGACCGGGACGAGGACCGTCACGCCGTGGGACGCCAGCAGTTCGGCGACGAAGCCGATGCGCTGCACGTTGGTGTGCCGGTCCTCGCGGCTGAAGCCCAGGCCCGCCGAGAGGAACTCGCGGATCTCGTCGCCGTCCAGCACCTCCACCCGGTGCCCGTCGCCGCGCAGCCGCTCGGCCGCCGCGTGCGCGATGGTGGTCTTGCCCGCGCTCGGCAGGCCGGTGAGCCAGACGGTGGCTCCGGCGTGAGGGGTGCTCATCGTCGTCTCCCGGTCTTGTGTGGTGGCGATCTGACGGCCCGTCATCTCTGTCATCCGTGGAGCCCGCATTCGGTCTTGGCCCGGCCGGCCCAGCGGCCCGCCCGCGCGTCCTCGCCCGCCAGCACCCGGCGGGTGCACGGCGCGCAGCCGACCGAGGCGTAGCCGTCCGTCAGCAGCGGGTTGGTCAGCACCCCGTGCTCGGCGACGTAGGCGTCCACGTCGTCCTGCGTCCAGCGGGCGATGGGGGAGACCTTCACCTTGCGGCGGCGGGCGTCCCAGCCGACGACCGGGGTGTTCGCCCGGGTCGGGGACTCGTCGCGGCGCAGCCCGGTCGCCCAGGCGTCGTAGCCGGCCAGCCCCTCCTCCAGCGGCCTGACCTTGCGCAGCGCGCAGCACAGGTCGGGGTCGCGGTCGTGCAGCTTGGGACCGTACTCGGCGTCCTGCTCGGCGACGGTCTGCCGGGGGGTGAGGGTGACGACGTTGACGTCCAGGACGGCCGCGACGGCGTCGCGGGTGCCGATGGTCTCCGGGAAGTGGTAGCCGGTGTCGAGGAAGACGACGTCCACGCCGGGGCGGGCCCGGGAGGCCAGGTGCGCCACGACCGCGTCCTCCATCGACGACGTCACGCAGAAGCGGTCGCCGAAGGTGCCGGCCGCCCAGCGCAGCACGTCGAGCGCGTCGGCGTCCTCCAGGTCGCGGCCCGCCTGCTCGGCCAGCGCCCGCAGTTCGTCCTCGGTGCGAATGCCGGTGGTGCTCATGCCGGGGTGCCTCCTTCGTCTCCGGCCTGCCGCAGGCCACTGGCCAGCAGCCCGATGAACGTCAGCCGGAAGGCGCGGCTGCACGCCGCGCACTCCCAGACGCCGTGGCCCTCCTCGGAGGGGCGCAGGTCCTCCTCGCCGCAGTACGGGCAGTAGAACGGTGCGGCGCGCTCGCTCACGACAGCGCCTCCTCGCTCGCCCGGGACGCCCAGGCGGCGAAGCGCTCGCCGTCCTCGCGCTCGGCCAGGTAGCGGCGCAGCACCCGCTCGATGTAGTCGGGGAGTTCGGCGGCGGTGACCTTCAGGCCGCGGACCTTGCGGCCGAAGCCGGCCTGGAGGCCGAGCGAGCCGCCCAGGTGCACCTGGAACCCCTCGACCTGCCGGCCCTCGCCGTCCACCATCAGCTGGCCCTTCAGGCCGATGTCGGCGGTCTGGATGCGGGCGCAGGCGTTGGGGCAGCCGTTGAGGTTGATGGTGACGGGCTCGTCGAAGTCCGGGAGGCGGCGCTCCAGTTCGTCGATGAGCGCGGCGCCGCGCCCCTTGGTCTCGACGATGGCCAGCTTGCAGAACTCGATGCCGGTGCACGCCATGGTGCCGCGGCGGAACGGGGACGGGGTGACCTGGAAGTCCAGCGACTCCAGTCCGGCGACCAGCGAGTCGACCCGGTCCTCGGCGACGTCCAGGATGATCAGCTTCTGCTCGACGGTGGTGCGCACCCGGTCCGAGCCGTGGGCCTCGGCGAGTTCGGCGACCTTGGTGAGCGTGGCGCCGTCGACCCGGCCGACGCGCGGCGCGAAGCCCACGTAGAAGCGGCCGTCGGCCTGCGGGTGGACGCCGACGTGGTCGCGCCAGCGGGAGACCGGCTCGGCCGGTGCGGGGCCGTCGATCAGCGGGCGGTGCAGGTACTCGTCCTCCAGGACCCGGCGGAACCTCTCGATGCCCCAGTCGGCGATCAGGAACTTCAGCCGGGCCCGGTTGCGCAGGCGCCGGTAGCCGTAGTCGCGGAAGATGCCGGTGACCCCGGCCCACACCTCGGGGACCTCCTCCAGCGGCACCCAGGCGCCGAGCCGCTCGGCCAGGCGCGGGTTGGTGGACAGGCCGCCGCCGACCCACAGGTCGAAGCCGGGACCGTGCTCGGGGTGGACGACGCCGACGAACGCCACGTCGTTGATCTCGTGCACCACGTCCTGGACGGGCGAGCCGGAGATCGCGGTCTTGAACTTGCGCGGCAGGTTGGAGAACTCCTTGCTGCCGATGTAGCGGCGGTGGATCTCCTCGATGGCGGGGGTGCCGTCGACGATCTCGTCGGCGGCGATCCCGGCCACCGGCGAGCCGATGATCACGCGGGGGACGTCGCCGCAGGCCTCGGTGGTGGACAGCCCGACGGACTCCAGCTTCTCCCAGATCGCCGGGACGTCCTCGATGCGCACCCAGTGCAGCTGGATGTTCTGCCGGTCGGTGATGTCGGCGGTGCCGCGGGCGTAGGACTGCGACACCTCGCCGATGGCGCGCAGCTGGGCGACCGTCAGCCGCCCGCCGTCGACGCGCACCCGCATCATGAAGTAGCGGTCGTCCAGCTCCTCCGGCTCCAGGACGGCCGTCTTGCCGCCGTCGATCCCGGGCCGGCGCTGGGTGTACAGGCCCCACCAGCGCATCCGGCCGCGCAGGTCGGCGGGGTCGATGGAGTCGAAACCGCGGTGCGCGTAGATCGTCTCAATGCGTGTCCGCACATTGAGACCGTCGTCGTCCTTCTTGAGCTGCTCGTTGCCGTTGAGCGGGGTGAAGTGGCCCGCCGCCCACTGGCCCTCGCCGCGGTGGCGACCGGCCTTGCGGCGGGCAGTGGCAGCTGCGGTGCGGTCAGGGGTCGAGACCATGGCGTGGCAGTCCTTCAGACAGGGGTCAGGCAGGGGTGAGGAAGGGCGGTGCGGCGTGCGAAGACCCCGCCGACCCGTGGTGGAACCCCGCCGACCTGGGAAGGTGCGGTGTCACGGAAGGTGGTGGAAGGCGGCGGGCGCGCACTCGGGCGCGGCGGCGGAGCCGTCGCGGAGAGCGTGCGGAGAGCGGTCGCTGGTGCGGTCAGCCCGCCGGACAGATGGCGCTGGACATGCGGCCGAAGTCGACGTGCAGCCGACCGACCAATGCGATTCCAGTGCGAGACATGACGGAAGCGTGTCATGCGGATCTGGAACCAGTCCAGTTTTGTCCGCCATGTGGATAAGTTGTGCTCGAATAGTGAGATCGGTGGGAGGGGTCAGCCGGTCTGCGGCGGCTCGGTGCGGGTGTCGTAGAGCCGGAAACCGCGCCGCTCGTAGTTGGCCCGGGCGTACCGGCCGTCCAGGCTGCAGGTGTGCACCCACACCCGCTTCGTCGGCGGCCGGCCCGGCCAGCGATCTGCCAGGTCCCAGGCGCGGGCCGTGCCGAACGACAGCAGCCGGCCGCCCAGGCCGTGCCCCCGGAAGGCGGGCACCAGACCGAAGTACGCGATCTCGACGGCGGCCTCGTCGTGCGCGTCCAGCTCGATGTAGCCGGCGGGCGTGCCGCGTTCGTAGGCCACCCAGGTCTCCGTCCCCGGCCGCTCCAGGTAAGCCCGCCACCGCTCCGGGCTCCAGCCCAGCCGGTCGATCCAGGACACGTCACCGCCGACCGCCGTGTACAGGAACCGGCTGAACTCCGGGCTGGGCACCTCGGCGCGCACCACCGTCACCGCCGAGCCCGCAGACGGTTCGGCGGCCGGCGTGAGGTCGGCCGGCGAGGTCTGCTCCAGGTACCAGGTGGTCACGGGGACGGCGCTCATGCCGTACAGCCAACCATGGCGCGCCCCGCCGGGGTACCGCGAGGCCGGCGGAGGCCCACCGGGGGCTACTGCCGGACCTCGCTCAGCCGGGCGAAGACCACCACGTTCCCGTCGTAGCCGCCCTTCTTCGAGTAGCCGCCGCCGCAGGTGATCACCCGGAGCTCGGGGGAGCCGGTGGACCCGTAGACCCGGGCGCTGGGGAAGGCGTCCTTGGCGAACAGTTCGACGCCGTAGACGGTGAAGACCGCGGTGCGGTGGTCGGCGCGGGCGATCTCCACCCGGTCGCCCTTGTGCAGGGTGCCCAGGCGGTAGAAGACCGCTGGGCCGCGCAGGGTGTCCACATGGCCGTCGATCACCGCGGTGCCGGGCTGGCCGGGTGCCGGGGCGTTGGTGAACCAGCCGGTCAGGCGGGGGTCGTCCGGGGGCGGGGCGCCGACCCAACCGTTCTTGTCCATGGTCACCCTGACCACCGGCGCGTCCACCGACAGCACCGGGATCCGCACCCGTGCCGGCGCGGCGAACGGCAGCGGGCGGGGCGCGGCGGCGTGCGGTCCGGCCGGCACCGGGTGCGGCCGCGGGGCGCGGTTGACCGCGGCGGACGCGGGCGGGCGCGGCGGGCCGGGCGTGCTCTGGGCGCCCGCGACGAGCAGGCCGACCCCCACCGCCGCCGTGACGCTCGTCGCGACGGGTACGGCGACGCGGCCGAGAAGGCCGGGCCGCGGCCGGTTGCCGGGCATGGACCACCCTCCTGATCCCGATGCGTGACCCCTCGATCACGCTACGGGCGGCCGGGGCGGGCGGCGAGGCCGGGCGGCCGAACGGGCGAGGGCCGCGCGGGGTGCGGTCCTGGCGCGCGGCTCGGTCCCGGGGCTCGGTCCCGGGGCTCAGTCCGGCTCGTGGCGGGCCGCCACCACCGCCGGGGCGGTGGAGAACGGCAGCAGGTCGAGCCGGTCGGGCGGGCACCGCAGTTCGACCTCCACCTCGTCGCAGAACCGGTACGGCCGGTGGGCCAGCACCCCGGACAGATGGCGGCGCAGCCGGGTCAGCTCGGCGCGCACCGTCACCGCCCGGCCGGGATCGCCGAACAGGTCCGCGGCCAGCCCGGCGGCCGTGCGGCCCTCCCGGTGCCGGGCCAGGACGAAGAGCAACTCGGCGTGGCGCGGGGTGAGCCGCTGCTCCCAGGGCCCGGAGTCGCCCGAGACGGTGATCGTCCAGCAGTGCCGCTGCGTCAGGTCCAGCACCACCCGCCCGGCGGCCTCCGGGGTGCGCGCCGCGCGCACCCGCAGCAGCCAGCCGCCCGGCAGCGGCTCCAGCGTGCAGTGGCCGAGCGAGGGCAGCCACATCTCGCCTGGCCGCACCGCCTCGGGCAGCGCCACCCGGTCCGTCGGCGCCATCCCCGTCACGCCCGCCGTCCAGCCGTCCCGGTCCACCGCGACGGCCTTCCCGCCGACCCGGGCCAGCACCGGCGCCGCCACCGAGCGCAGCCGCTCGATGGACTCCCAGTGCCGGGCGCGCAGTTCACCCTCGGCGACCCGCCCCACCGCGGTGACCAGCGCCAGCGTCGCCGGGTGCGCGGTCGCCGCGGGGCCGCTGACGTCCACGACGCCCAGCAGCCGCCCGTCGCGCGGGTCGCGCAGCGGTGACGAGACGCACGTCCAGCCCTGATGGGGGCGGAGGAAGTGCTCGGCGGAGGCGACCTGCAGGGGGCGCCGGGCCACCAGCGCGGTGCCGACGGCGTTGGTGCCCACCGCGGGCTCGGCCCAGCAGGCGCCCTCCACGAAGCCGATGCTGTCGGCCCGCTGGCGGCCCGCCCGGCTGCCGTCGCGCCACAGCACCCGGCCCTCGGCGTCGCTGACGACCATCACGTGCCAGTCGGTGTCCGAGACCGGCCGCAGGCCCTCGCGCAGCTCCGGCAGCACGGTGTGCAGCGGCGAGGAGCGCCGGCGCTCCTCGATCTCGCCGGCGGACAGCAGGCCGGGGCGGCGGCCCCGCTCCGGATCGACGCCGTCGCGCATCGACCGCTGCCAGGACTCGCTGATCAACAGGCTCGCCCCCGGCAGCGGGCGGTCCCCGGGCGGTCCGGTGCCGGACGGGTGGGCGAGCGCTGCCGGAACGAGCGGTGCGTGCTTCACGCCTCTATGGTGCCTGCCGTCCTTCCGGTTGCGCCGGTTCGCGCGGTACTTCGTGCAACGTCCTGCAACTGTTGCGGCGCGCGGGCGGCTGGCGGAGAGTGACGTACGGTCAGGACAGCGGCCCCAATGTTTCCCCCGCCGGACCGGTGTCCCGGCCGTTGGGTGGTGCCGAGTCGGCGCGGCACCACCCGCCTTCTCCTTCCGGAAGCCCCCAGGCGGTTCCGGGCCTTCCGTTTTCGCCATGTTTCGCCCATGTATCGCCCAGGTTTCGCTCACTCCGTCAGGAACTCCTTGGGCCGGGCCCGCTCCGCGATCGAGGCGAGGTCGAGGGTGTGCGGCAGCGTGCCGAAGGCCGTTCCCCAGTCGCCGCCGAGCCGCGAGGCGCAGTAGGCGTCGGCGACCGCCGGCGGCGCGAACCGCACCAGCAGCGAGCCCGCCAGCACCAGCGCCATGCGCTCCACGACGCGACGGGCCCGCGCCTCGATGCCCTCCAGGTCGCCGAGTTCGCCGAGCAGGTCCTTGACGGCCCGGTCCAGCCGGTGGTCCGCGCCGCGGGCGAGCCCGATCTCCCCGAGGAACGCGCCCAGTGCCGCCGGCTCCCGCTGGAGCGCCCGCAGCACGTCCAGCGCCTGGACGTTGCCCGCCCCCTCCCAGATGGAGTTCAGCGGCGACTCGCGCACCAGCCGGGGCATCCCCGACTCCTCCACGTAGCCGTTGCCGCCCAGGCACTCCGCGGCCTCCACCGCGACCGCCGAACAGCGCTTGGTCACCCAGTACTTGGCCACCGGCACGGCCAGGCGGCGCAGTTGGCGCTCCTGCTCGGTGCCGGCGTCGTAGGTGGCCGCCAGCCGCAGGGCGAGCGTGGTCGCCGCCTCCGACTCCAGGGCCAGGTCCGCCAGGACGTTGCGCATCAGCGGCTTGTCCGTCAGCAGGCCGCCGAACGCGCTGCGGTGCGCGGCGTGGTGGGTGGCCTGGGCGACCGCCTGCCGCATGATCGCGGCGGAGCCGGTCACACAGTCCAGCCGGGTCGCGGCGACCATCTCGATGATCGTCGCGACGCCCCGGCCCTCCTCGCCGAGCCGCCGCGCCCAGGTGCCGTCGAACTCGACCTCGGCCGAGGCGTTGGAGCGGTTGCCGAGCTTGTCCTTCAGCCGCTGGATGCGGAAGGTGTTGCGGGTGCCGTCCGGCAGCACCCGGGGCAGGACGAAGCAGGTCAGCCCGCCGGGAGCCTGGGCGAGCACCAGGAAGCCGTCCGACATCGGCGCCGAGCAGAACCACTTGTGGCCGGTGAGCGCGTAGGCGCCGTCCTCGGCGAGCGGCTCGGCCCGGGTGGTGTTGGCGCGCACGTCCGAGCCGCCCTGCTTCTCGGTCATCCCCATGCCGAAGATCACCCCGGGCTTGCGGCCCGCCGGGATCAGCTCCGGGTCGTAGACGCGGGAGGTCAGCCGGGGCTCCCACTCGGCGGCGAGCTCCGGATCGGTGCGCAGCGCGGGCACCGCCGAGTGCGTCATCGACAGCGGGCAGCCGTGCCCGGCCTCGGCCTGCGTCCAGGTGAGGAAGGCGGCCGTGCGGCGGACGTGCCCGTCCGGGCGCGACCAGGCGTCGGCCACCCCGGCCGAGACACCGTGCCCCATCAGCCGGTGCCAGCTGGGGTGGAAGTCGACCTCGTCGATGCGGTTGCCGTAGCGGTCGTGGGTGCGCAGCACCGGCGTGCAGGTGTTGGCCTCCTCGCCCCAGCGCCGGGCCTGCGCCGAGCCCGCCGAGCGGCCCAGCTCGCTCAGCTCGGCGCGCACCTCGGCCAGCCGCTCCGGCGCGACATGGCGCTCGACGCCCTCGGTCAGGACGGGATCGCACCCGAAGACGTCGTATCCGACCAGGGGCGGGACCTGGTTCGTCACCGTGTGAGTAGGCACTCCCATGGCAGCTACGGTAGGCAGGTGTCAGCACCAGAGGAAACACCCCCACGGCCGGCGGGGCGTTTGCGCAGAGCTCGCGCTCTGTACCGGAACGTATCCAAGCGGAAGGTGGCGTGGCTCCTCGCCAAGGACACGTTCCACACCTGCATGGAGTACCGGGTCACCGGGCTCGCCGCGGAGGCCGCGTTCTTCGTGCTGCTGTCGCTGCCGCCGCTGCTGCTCGGCCTGGTCGGGGCCCTGGGCTACCTCGACACCGCGATCGGCGCGGACACCATCGACCGCATCCGCCGCAACATCCTGGCCGCGTCGGCCACGGTGCTGTCCGGCAACGGCGTGAACCAGCTGGTGCGCCCCCTGGTGGACGACGTCTTCCGGGGCGGGCGCCCCGACGTGGTCTCCCTCGGCTTCCTGATCGCGCTGTGGTCGGGCTCGCGCGCGCTGAACGTCTTCGTGGACACCATCACGATCATGTACGGGCTGGAGGGGCACCGCGGCATCGTCCGCACCCGGCTGCTGTCCTTCGTGCTCTACCTGGTGGCGCTGGTGGTCGGCGCGGTGGTGCTGCCGCTGATGGTGGCGGGCCCGGACGCGGTCCGGGGGCTGGTGCCGCACAGCGCCACGGTGGTGGACGTGCTGTACTGGCCGGTCGTCCTGGTGCTGTCGGTGGTCTTCCTCACCACGCTGTACCACGTCTCCGTGCCGGTCCGCTCGCCGTGGATCGAGGACGTCCCCGGCGCGCTGATCGCCCTGCTGATGTGGGTGCTGGGCAGCTTCCTGCTGCGGATCTACCTCACCCACGCGGTGGAGGGGCCGACGATCTACGGGTCGCTGGCCGCGCCGGTCGCCGTGCTGCTGTGGATAGGCGTCTCGGCGTTCGCGGTGCTGGTCGGCGCGGCCGTCAACGCCGGGGTGGACCGCGTCTGGCCGTCGCTGGCCACCGCCGCGGCCCGCGCCCGCAAGGCCCGCGCCGAGGAACGCGCCGCGATGGACCTGGTGGCGCGGGCGGCCCGGCGCACGGCGCGGGAGGCGGCCGGGGCGGTCGCGCCGGACTCCGGCGAGGAGGGGCCCACCACCGTGGACGTCGAACCGCCCGCCGAGTTCCCCGAGCGCTGGGCGCGGTTCGCGCCTCTGGGGGACGTGCGGGCCCGGCTGCGCCGGCGGCCGCGGCACGGGCACGGCGGCCAGGGGTAAAACCGGTGGACGCGGGCCGGGGACTTCCCTAGGGTCCGTAGGCGCCGTGCCGGATGCCGCCGCGGCGAGCACCGTCGAGCACCGTCGAGCACCATCGAGCACTGTCGAGCACCAACGAACACCGAGGACCGCAGAGGGAGGTGAGGACCGATGACCGTCACTGCGCCGGGCGCTGCCCACGACAGCACGCATCTCGTCCGTTTCTCCCTCCGTGAAGGGTCCTCCCTTGGCATCCTCGCCTTCTTCCTCTCGCTTCTCCCACTCCCCGCTGTCCGGGTACGGCTGGAACGCCGGCCTGGCGGCCGACTTCGGTCCGCTCGCCGCTGAGGGGCTGGTGCCGGCCCGCGTGGTGCGGGTGTACGGCCTGCAGTGCGACGTGGTGACCGCGGCCGGCGACGCCGCGCGCGTCGTCCGCGCCGGCCTCGCCCCGGTCACCTCCTCCGATCCGCTCCGCTGGGTGTGCACCGGCGACTGGGCGGGTCTCGACCCGGCCGGTGATCCGCCGGTCCTGCGTCACCTGATGCCGCGCCGGACGGCCCTGGTCCGCGGCAGCGCCTCCGAACGCTCGGAGGGGCAGGTGCTGGCGGCCAACGTCGACCTGACCGTCATCGTGGTCTCCCTGGCCGCCGAACTCGACCTCGGGCGGGTGGAGCGCTTCCTGGCGCTCGCCTGGGAGAGCGGCGCGCGGCCCCTCGTCGCCCTCACCAAGGCCGACCTGGTGCCCGATCCCGGGCCGTTGCTCGCCGACACCGAGGCCGTGGCGCCGGGCGTGCCGGTGCTGCTGGTCAGCGCCGTGACCGGACAGGGCGTCGCCGAGCTCGCCGCGGCCGCCGCGGGCGGCACCTGTGTGCTGCTGGGCCAGTCCGGCGTCGGCAAGTCCACCCTGGCCAACGCGCTGCTCGGCACACCGGTCCAGGAGGTCGGCGCGGTCCGCGAGGTGGACGACAAGGGGCGGCACACCACGACCACCCGCGACCTGCTGCCGCTGCCCGGCGGCGGTGTCCTGATCGACACCCCGGGACTGCGCGGAGTCGCCCTGTGGGACGCCGACTCGGGCGTCTCCCAGGCGTTCTCCGACATCGAGGAACTCGCCGCGGACTGCCGCTTCCACGACTGCTCCCACACCGTGGAGCCGGACTGCGCGATCCAGGCCGCGCTGCGGGACGGCACGCTGCGCGAGCGCCGCCTCGACAGCTACCGCAGGCTCCAGCGCGAGAACGCCTGGATCGCCTCCCGCAGCGATGCCCGGCTGCGCGCCGAGCAGCGCCGGGTGTGGAAGCAGCGCTCCGCGCAGGGCCGGGCCGCGGCGCGGGCCAAGCGCGATCCGCGCGAGCGGTGACGGCGGCGCGGGCCGCGGACCTTCGGCGCCTATCCGTGGTGGCGGCGCCGCGTCTCGATCGGGCTGCCTTCGTGCCAGAAGGTGTACACCACGCTGGCGACGCCGAGTGCGACGATCACGATCCCCAGCACAATCGAATAAACCATGGGCACCTCCGGGCGGTCGGGCTCTGTGGTCTGGTCGTCTTCCTGCTCGTCGAGGCGTCAGCCCACGGGGCTTCACGCGGTCTTCACGCTCGCTATGCCCCCGTGACATTCCCGTGTCCCGGTGCCCGTACACCACTTTTCGTCAACCTTTGGGGTGACGTGAACCGCGGACTGCCCGGATGCGTACGGCCGGTGGCGTACTCCCCTCGTACCGCGGGGACCTGAGGCCGGATCGGAGCGTTTCCCGCTGAACGGGGCGGAGGACAATAAGGGCATGAGCCAGCAGGGGGAGGCCCATCACCGGGAGGACGCCTGGTGGCGGCAGCTCTACGAGGCCGACGACGACACGGGCGGTGCCGCCGAGGGTGCGGGGGCCACCGGGGGTGCCGGGGCCGCGGGCACCTCGCTCGACGACCACTTCACCTCGGCGCTCACCGCGATCGGGGACGGGCCCGACGGGGGATCCAAGCCCCCGCCCGGCGACCCGACCCCGCCCGTCCCGCCCGCCCCGGCCCCGACTCCCCTTCTCGACGGCCTGTTTCCGGCCACGGCCGCGCCCACGGCCACCGGCCGTCCCCCCTCCGACGGCGCCCTCTGGCCTGGTGCGGCCTGGCCGGGCACCGCGCCGGAGGACGACGCGTGGCCGGCCGGCGAGCCCTCCGCCTGGCCCGTCGCGGACCCGGACGCCCTGGCGGACCTGCCCCCCGACACCGTGCTCGGCGGACTCGGGCACGGCCCGCTCGCCGTGCGCGCCGCCTCCGCGCGCGGGGAGGACGCCCGGCGCCAGGGCCTGGCGCGCACCGACGAGTTGCTCACCGCGCGTTTCGGACACGGCGCGGACGAGGTGCTGTTCCTGGCCGTCGTCAGCGGCGGGCCGGCCGCCCGGGACGCCTGCCGGGAACTGGCCCGGGCCGTGGCGTACAGCGGCCCCCGGCTGGCCGGTGACCTGCGCGCCGCTCGCCATGTCGACCTCAGATCCGGTCTGCAGCGGCTCACCGACCGGGCGTACGGCAGGCTGCGCGCCGCCGGGGAGGACGGCGCGCCCGGCCACGCGCTGCGCTGCCTGCTGCTGACCGGCGATCCCGGCTGCCGGATGCGGGTGTTCTTCGGGGCCGGCCCGGGCGGGCTGTTCCGGCTGCGGGACGGCCGCTGGCAGGACCTGGATCCGGCGGCCCCGGGCCGGGGGCAGGCCGTGTACCAGGGGTTCCGCTTCCACGCCGGCGCGGCCCGGCGCGGCGACGCCCTGCTGCTGTGCTGCGAGGGCTTCGCCGGACCGCTGCGCGAGGTGCCGGGGCTGGCCCGGCGGCTCGCCGACCGCTGGGGCCCGCACCGGCAGCCGCCCGCCCTCGCCGGCTTCCTCACCGACCTGCTGGCGCACGTCGAGGGCTACGCGCAGGACCGCACCGCCGTGGTGGTCTGGGACCGCTGACGCCCCGTCAGCTACCCGGCCGCAGCCGCAGGGTGAGGATCTGGAACGGGCGGAGCGCCACCCGCACCCGCTCACCGCTGGACTCGGCCCGCTCCAGCGGCTGTTCCAGCAGATCGGTGACGTGGGCACCGGCCAGCGGGAAGCCGGCCGTCAGCGTCGCGGCGGCCCGCCCGCCCCGCGACTCGTACAGCCGCACCACCACATCGCCGGAGCGGTCGTCCGCGAGCTTGACGGACTCCACGGTGACGGCCGGATCGTCGATCCGCAGCAGCGGGGCGGGCGTGGCGTGGGCGGCGCGCAGCGGGAGGTTGAGCGCCAGCCCCTCGGCGACCGCGTCACCGACCGTCGCGCCGGGCAGCAGCGCGTAGCCGAAGCGGTGGTGGCCCTGGTCGGTCTCCGGGTCGGGGCTGTGCGGGGCGCGCAGCAGCGTCAGGCGCACGGTGGTGCCGACGCCGTCCCGGTGCGGGGTGCGGGTCACGTCGTGGCCGTACGTCGAGTCGTTGAGCACGGCCACGCCGTAGCCGGCCTCGGCCACCCGCAGCCAGCGGTGGGCGCAGATCTCGAAACGGGCCGCGTCCCAGCCGGTGTTGGTGTGGGTGGCCCGGTGCACATGCCCGAACTGCGTCTCCGCCGCGGAGCGTTCGGCCTGCACGTCCAGCTCGAACGCGGCCTTGAGCACCTTCTCCGACTCGTGCCAGTCGACGTCGGTGACGATGTCGATCCGGGGGCTGCCCGCCCGCAGCACGATGTCCTGCACCAGCCGGGAGTTCCCGAAGGAGCGCACCACCCGCACCGCGGCCCGCAGCGGCCCGGCCTCCACCAGCTCCACCGAGTCCGCGGCGGTCAGGTCGGTGCGGCGGCGCCGGTAGTGGCGGTCGATGTCCCAGGCGTCCCAGCGGTTGGGGTGGTCGGGGTGGAGTTGCAGCAGATTGCCGTGGCCGCCGGGGACGAGCACCTCGCGGTCCGCGACGCGGTCGTACACCGAGGTCAGCAGGCCGTCCCCGTCGACCACCAGCCGCAGCCGGTCGTTCTCCAGGGTGAACGCCGGGCCGGACGGGGTGACGACGACCGGTTCGTGCCCGAGCCCGGCGGGCACCGCGGCGCCCAGTGCCGGGGCGCGCACCACCACCGCGACCCGCCCGTCCGGCAGCGGCTGGGCCGACGCGGAGTCCGGCACCGCCGTCCGGTCCACCGCGACGACCTCCTCACGGGCGTACGGGGAGGCGTTGAGCAGCGCGGGCCGCTCGGAGCGGCCGAGGGCGGCGACCGCGTCCGCGATCAGCTCCTCCAGGCGGGCGCGGACCCGCTCGTAGGTGTCCCGGGCCTCCCGGTGCACCCAGGCGATGGAGCTGCCGGGCAGGATGTCGTGGAACTGGTGCAGCAGCACCGTCTTCCACAGCCGGTCCAGCTCCTCGTAGGGGTAGGCGTACGACGGTTCGCGCAGTGCGGCCGTCGCGGCCCACAGCTCGGCCTCCCGCAGCAGGTGCTCGCTGCGCCGGTTGCCCTGCTTGGTCTTGGCCTGCGTGGTGTAGGTGGCGCGGTGCAGCTCCAGGTACATCTCGCCGGCCCACACCGGTGCCTGCGCGCCGTACTCCTCCTCGGCCGCGGCGAAGAACGCGGCCGGCTTCTCGACCTCCACCCGCGGTGAGCCCTCCAGGGAGCGCAGCCGCCGCGCCCGCTCCAGCATCTCGCGGGTGGGGCCGCCACCGCCGTCGCCGTAGCCGAACGGCACCAGGGAGCGGGTGGCCAGGCCGTGCTCGGCGAAGTTCCGTACCGCGTGGGCCATCTCGTCGCCGCGGAACTCGCAGTTGTAGGTGTCCACCGGCGGGAAGTGGGTGAACACCCGGGTGCCGTCCAGGCCCTCCCACCAGAAGGTGTGGTGCGGCATCCGGTTGGACTGGTTCCACGACATCTTCTGGGTGAGGAACCAGCGCACCCCCGCCAGCTTCGCCAGCTGCGGGAAGGCGGCGGTGTAGCCGAAGGAGTCCGGCAGCCAGATCTCCTCGGTGTCCACGCCGAGTTCGTCACGGAAGAAGCGCTTGCCGTGCGTGATCTGCCGGGCCAGGGCCTCGCCGCCGGGCATGTTGGTGTCGGACTCCACCCACATCGAGCCGACCGGTTCCCAGTTCCCGTCCGCGACGGCCTTCTTGATCCGCTCCCAGATGTGCGGCTGGTGCTCCTTGACCCAGGCGTACTGCTGGGCCTGTGAGCAGGCGAAGACCAGCTCGGGGTACTCGGTCGCCAGCTGGGTGACGTTGGCGAAGGTGCGGGACGCCTTGCGGACGGTCTCGCGCAGCGGCCACAGCCAGGCGGAGTCGATGTGGGCGTGCCCGGCGGCGGACAGCCGGTGCGCGCTGGCGTGCGCCGGGCGGGCCAGCGCGTCGGCGAGTTCGGCGCGGGCGGCGGCCGCGGTGGCGGAGACGTCGTGCAGGTCGAGGGCGTCCAGGGCGCGTTCCAGGGCGCGCAGGATCTCGTGGCGGCGCGGTTCGCGCGCGTCGAGCTGGTGCATCAGCTCGGACAGGACATCGATGTCAAGGGTGAGCTGCCAGACGTCCTCGTCGAGGACGGCGAGGTCGGCGGAGCCGAAGCGGTACAGCGGCTCGTCGCCCGCGGTCAGGACGTCACCGAGCCGGGTCGGCCGGAAGTCGCGCAGCACGGTCGGGTTGGCGGCGGCCTCCAGCAGCAGCCGCACCGGCTCGCCGCCCTCGGCGGGGGAGGCGACCGGGACATGGCGGTTGCGCGGGTGGACGCCCTTGATGGGCACGCCGTGGTCGTCGTAGACGAGGCCCTCCGCCTGGAAGCCGGGGTGCTCACCGGTGAAGCCCGGGTCGAGGACGGCCTCCACCCGGCGCCCCGCCCACTCCTTCGGCACCTCGGCCTCGAAGCGGAACCAGCTGGTGGACCAGGGGGTGCCCCAGGCGGTGCCCGGCCGGATCGGCTCGTAGGACGCCCTGAGGGCCTCGGCGACCGGCACCGGCTCGCCGCGCACATGCCAGGCATGGGCGGTCATCGGCAGGCGGGCCGAGTACTGCGCGGGCCTGACGAACTGGGCCAGAGCCCGTTCCAGACGCCCTTCCACCAGCAAGCGGTCGTCATGCATCGCGGCTCCTGCCTCTGCGTCTCGTCTGCCTCGTCCGGTGCGTCTCGTCTTCCTCGTCCGGCTCTCCTGTCGGACGTGTGGCTCCTCGCGCCCACCGAAGACCATTCCCCGCCGGAGCTGTACCGAAATACCGGGAGTGGACGGTGCCGGGATGGGCATGCATTCGGCGGGACCGTTCGACGGATCGTACAAGGGGGGTCTGGTGACGGGGGCCGGAGCGGAATCGACGGAGCGGCGGCAGACGGGCGAGCGGCCGGGGGAACACCGCGGGGAACGCCATGGGGAACGCCTCGGCGAGCGCGTGGG
>JBEHXI010000041.1:0-37639 GCA_048498775.1 Actinomycetota bacterium
CTCTCCGCCGGTGGTCCACCGGGCCGCGGACGCCCCCCGAACCCGGAACACGCCGTTAGGCGCACCCCACCCTGCTCGGGGAGGGGGAGGAAAAGAGAGGGAGCAGGCGCGCCCCGGAGGGTCAGGCGCGGCCGCGGGCGGTGCGCAGGTGCTGGGCGACGGGGGTCAGGAACCCCCGCAGGGCGGCCAGTTCCTCGGGGGAGAGCAGATCGATGAAGTGCTCGCGCACCGCGGCCACATGGTGGGGCGCGACCCGCTTCATCGTCTCCCAGCCGTGGTCGGTCAGGACCGTGTACAGCCCCCGGCGGTCCGACTCGCAGTTCTCGCGCCGCACCAGGCCCGCGTTCTCCATCCGGGTGATCTGGTGGGAGAGCCTGCTCTTGGACTGGAGGGTGGCCCGTGCGAGGTCGCTCATCCGCATGCGGTGGTCGTCCGCCTCGGAGAGGTTGACCAGGATCTCGTAGTCATGGAAGGTCAGCCCGAAGGGCTGCAGGTCCCGTTCGAGTTGGTAGGTCAGCAGCTTGGACACCTCAAGGTGGGTGCGCCAGGCGAGCTGTTCTTCCTCGGTGAGCCAGCGAGCGCCGTTCTCGGTCTCCATGATGTGAAGTTTATCCAATTTGGTCGATTAAGTTGAAGAGTGAACTAGCTTGCCCCGTGTCGGTGTACCCGGCACATTACCGGGTGCGCCGCGTTCACCAGCCCAGACGGCGTTGCAGATCGCCCAGCTGACCCGGGAGTTGGGGCATCTGCGGCACACCCGCGCCCGGTACGCCCGCGGCCTGCTCCCCGTCCGGACCCGCGCCGGTGCTCCGCTCCGGCATCAGGGACTCGGAGGACTGGAGCAGCACCTGGCCGGCCCCCACGAACTCGAACTGGTGCTCCTCGCCGGATGTTCCCCCGATGCCGGTGAGCATCCGCACCCCGCCCAGCACCCCGCGCAGATACGCGTGGTCGTAGTGGTGACACGGCGTCGGGCAGTCGGCCCAGCCCACCAGCGCCTGCGGGTCCACCCGGATCGGCGGCTCGACGAAGACCACCGCGCCGTTGGAGGCCGCCACGAAGCGGCCGGTGCCGATCAGCGTCAGAAACCCGGGCACGATCGACTGCTTGAGGGCCAGCCCCGGCTGGAAGGCCAGGAGGTTCGCCGCGCGGATGGTGAGGTTGCCGTTGTCCAGGTCGAAGGAGTTGACGTCGAACGCCCGGTCGGCGAGCAGCATCTTGCCCTGCCCCTGGGCCACCACCCAGTCCGCGGCGTGCAGCGGCGAGTGGAAGTTCGCCGAGATCAGCCGGTCCAGCGGGCCGTGGCCGACGCCGTGGAAGTCGATCCGCCCGTAGTAGGCGATCATCTTGCCCTTCTGCAGGAACCACTCCCCGTTCAGGTCCACGCAGAAGGCGTACGGGTTGACGTTGTCGTCGGACGGCAGCGAGTACGGGTCGTGGACCACCGGGCCGTCGGCCTGCGTGCTCACAGCTTCTCCTCCGATGCCTGGACGTACACCGTGCCGCTGCCGGTCAGCTCCAGCTGGAACGCCTCGCCCGAGCCGCGGCCCACCAGCTCCCGCCAGCCGACCGCCGCCGACAGGCGGTTGCGCACCTCGCCGCGGTGGGCGACGTACGCCTGCGGGTCCACGTGGACCGGTGCGCCGCCGACCGGCAGCTCCAGCACGCCGCCGTGCGCCAGGAACGCCACCGAGCCGTGCCCGGACAGCGTCGTGGTGAACAGGCCCTGGCCGGTGACCTGGCCGCGCAGCACCCCCATGACGCCGCCCTGCGAGCCCATGAACATCGTCCCCTGGCGCAGCGCCCCGTCGAAGGCGAGCAGTCGGTCCGCCTCCACGTAGAGGGTGTCGCCCGACAGTTCGACGGTGTGGACGTGGTGGCCGCCGTGGCCGAACATCACCGCGCCGGAGCCCTCCACCGTCATCAGCGCGGTGGCCTCGCCCGCGACCCGGCGGCCCAGCATCGAGCCGATGCCGCCCTGGCCGCCGGTGATGCTCGGGGTGAAGGTGACCTCGCCGGTGTAGGCCAGCATCGCCCCGCGCTGGCTGAACAGCCGCTGCCCGGGCACCACGTCGGCCCGCACCATCTTGGAGGTCAGCCGGGTGAAGGCCACTAGAACTGCCCTCCGATCGTGTTGCGCTCGCTGGGCTGGACGTAGACCAGCCCCTCGCCCTCGAAGCGGATCTGGAAGGACTCCCCGGAACTCTCCCCGGCGAACGAGCGCCAGGTGACGCCGGTCTGGAAGTGCTGGCGCAGCGACCCGGTGTGGGCGACGTACGCGCCCGGGTCGACCTGGAGCGGGGTGCCGGAGGTGACGCGCAGCGCGATGGCCGGGCCGTCGGAGAGCAGCGCCGCCTGGCCGGCGCCCTCCACCGTGGTGGTGAACAGCCCGTGCCCCTCGCTGGCCCCGCGCAGCCCGGTGAAGGTGGTGCCGGTGCGCAGGGTGGCCTCGGTGCACAGCAGGTTGCTGGCCTCCACGTAGAGCTTCTCGCCGGCCAGGCGGACCAGCGTGATCTCGCTGGCGCGGTCCGCGAAGTAGCAGGTGCCCTGGCCGCGCACCTCCATCACCGTCATGCTCTCGCCGGTGATCCGCCGGGTGACCAGGCCGCGCAGCCCCTCGCCGCCGCCGGACAGCCGCTTGAACGTCATGGAGCCGTCGTAGGCGACCATCGCGCCGTTCTTGGCCTTCACCGCGTCCCCGGCGAGGTCCACCGCGAGGACCCGGCTGCCCTCCATCCGGAAGCGGGCCATCGTCAGACCGCCGTGGCCGGTTCGGCGGCGGCCTCTTCGACCTCCAGCAGCGACGCGCCCCGGCGCTCCGCCTCGAAGGCCCGCGCGCCGCCGCGCAGCCCGAACAGCCGCTTGGCGAGCAGGATGTAGAGCACCGCCAGGACGTTGAGGGCCAGGGTCGCGATCTTCAGGCCGCTGACCTTGTCGGTGAGCTCGTAGATCTCCAGCGGCAGGAAGGCGGCGGTGGCGACCACCGTCAGGTACTCCGCCCAGCGCTTGGCGAACCACAGGCCGACGCCCTCCACCAGCTCGATCAGCGCGTACGCCAGGAGCGCGCCGGCCACCACGAGCAGCGTGGAGTGCTTGTAGCTGAACGTCCGGCGGATGGTGTCCACTATCGGCGAGTGGTCCACGTCGTAGCCGAAGTGCTGCGCGACCGGCCGGAAGACCGTGAGGTCCTGCTCGAACAGCTGGTGCACGGCGTTCTGCGAGTTGCTGAACCGCCACACCGCCACGGCCGCCAGGACGATGAAGATTCCGCGCAGCACCCGCTCGACGGCCAGGAAGCGCAGGATGAACAGGTCCCGCAGGGCCCGGCCGCGCGGCACCACCGGGGCGTTCTCGGCCGGCCCGGAGCCGTGGGGCTCGCCCAGCATGAAGTCGCCGCAGCGCAGGCAGCGCCAGGCGTCGCCGAGCGCCGTCGGCGCGTGCAGCCGGACGCGCAGATGGTGCTCGCTGGGGGCGTAGGTGATGTGCCCCCGGCGCGCGCACGTCCGTCGGTTCCAGTCCAGCTTCACCGGGCTCCACCATCCCCCGAGGGCCGTCGATCACGTTCGGCACGACTCTAACCGGCGGGACCGACAGCGCACCCCTGCGCCGCTCCCACCGGTACGGACTTGCGACAATGGGCCGGACTGCGCACCGGTCCGCACGGCTCAGGCGCCGTGGGCCCGGCACCCATCGACACGACGACGAGGTACCTCGTGGACCCCAAGACCGACGCCGCCCTGCGCCGCCTGCGCCTGATCTCCATCGCCGAGGCCGTCTCCTTCCTCGTGCTGCTGGTCTTCGGCTCGGCGCTGAGCCGGCTGAGCCACGGCCACATCAACCTGCTGATGCCGCTGGGCATGATCCACGGCGTGCTGTTCGTCCTGTACGTGGTGCTGCTGGCCGACGTGTGGAACAAGGCGAAGTGGGCGCTGTCGAGGGTCGGCCTGTTCCTGCTGCTGTCGGTGCTGCCGGCGGGCGGGTTCTTCGGCGACCGGATCATCCGCCGCGAGCAGGAGGCCGGTGTGATCGCGGCCCGCGCCCGCCGGGAGGGAGTGGTGAACGCGTGATCGTCGCATTCTCCGTGACCCCGCTGGGGGTCGGCGAGGACGTGGGGGAGTACGTCGCCGAAGCGGTGCGCGTGGTCCGCGAGTCCGGGCTGCCGAACCGCACCGACGCGATGTTCACCTCGGTCGAGGGTGAGTGGGAGGAAGTGATGGACGTGGTGCGGCGGGCGGTGGCCGCCGTCGAGGCCAGGGCGCCGCGTGTCTCGCTGGTCCTCAAGGCCGACATCCGCCCCGGGGTGAGCGGCGCGCTGACCGCCAAGGTGGAGTCCGTCGAGCGGCGGCTGTCCGGCGGCTGAGCGCCGGAACGGCGCCGGTGCGGCCCCGGTAGGCTCGGGGGCGTGCCGAAGCCGCTGAGCCTGCCCTTCGACCCCATCGCGCGCGCCGACGACCTGTGGAAGCGGCGCTGGGGCGCCGTGCCGTCGATGGCCGCCATCACCTCGATCATGCGCGCCCAGCAGATCCTGCTGGGGCAGGTCGACGCGGTGGTCAAGCCGTACGGGCTGACGTTCGCCCGGTACGAGGCGCTGGTGCTGCTCACCTTCAGCAAGGAGGGCGAGCTGCCGATGTCCAAGATCGGCGAGCGGCTGATGGTGCACCCGACCTCGGTGACGAACACGGTGGACCGGCTGGTCAGGGCCGGTCTGGTGGACAAACGGCCCAATCCCAACGACGGCCGCGGCACGCTGGCCTGCATCACGGAGAAGGGCCGGGAGATCGTCGAGGCGGCCACCCGGGACCTGATGGCCATGGACTTCGGCCTGGGCGCCTACGACGACGACACCTGCGCGGAGGTCTTCGCGCTGCTGCGCCCGCTGCGGATAGCGGCCGGCGACTTCGTGGAGGAGTGACCCGGACACCGAGCGGCTTGCGGAGGGCTGGCGTCCGGCGGTCCGCGGGCGCCGCGTACGCTCGTGTGCCATGAAGCAGAGTGTCCTGACCCGGTACCGCGTGATGGCCTATGTCACGGGTGTCCTGTTGATCCTGCTGACGATCGGCGTGATCGCCAAGTACCTGCTGCACGTCAACGGTGCGGCCGGGTTCGTCAGCGTCGTCGGCATCGCCCACGGCTGGCTGTACGTGATCTACCTGGTCTTCGCCTTCGATCTGGGCAGCAAGGCCCGGATGGGGTTCTGGCGGCTCATCGTGGTGCTGCTCGCCGGCACGATCCCGACCGCCGCGTTCTTCGTCGAGCGCGGCGTCACCCGTGACGTGGAACCGCTGGTCGAGCGGGACGCGCAGCCCGTCGAGGCCTGAGTTCCGGGCCCTCGCGGCCGGCTCCCGTACCCCCGGGAGCCGCTGCCGTCGACAGATAGTAGGACGTCCAAGTAAATTTGGTGCATGGACTCCGAAGCGATCGAGGAGGGCCGCCGCCGCTGGCAGGCACGCTACGACTCGGCCGTGGCGGGCGGCCGGGCCCGGGCGGACCGCACCACGCTGTCCGGCGTCCCGCTGGAGCCGGTCTACGGGCCGCCGCCCGGCTCCGTCGTGCCCGGGTTCGAGCGGATCGGCTGGCCCGGTGCGTATCCGTTCACCCGCGGGCTGTACCCGACCGGCTACCGCGGCCGGACGTGGACCATCCGGCAGTTCGCCGGCTTCGGCAACGCCGGGCAGACCAACGAGCGCTACCGGATGATCCTGGCCGCCGGCGGCGGCGGTCTGTCGGTGGCGTTCGACATGCCGACGCTGATGGGCCGCGACTCCGACGACCCGCGCTCGCTCGGCGAGGTCGGGCACTGCGGGGTCGCGGTGGACTCCGCCGCCGACATGGAGGTCCTCTTCCGGGACATCCCGCTCGGCGAGGTCACCACCTCGATGACGATCAGCGGTCCCGCGGTGCCGGTGTTCTGCATGTACCTGGTGGCCGCCGAGCGCCAGGGCGTCGATCCCGCGGTCCTCGACGGCACCCTGCAGACCGACATCTTCAAGGAGTACATCGCCCAGAAGGAGTGGCTGTTCGCCCCCGAGCCCCATCTGCGGCTGATCGGCGACCTGATGGAGTACTGCGCGGCGCGCATCCCCGCGTACAAGCCGCTGTCGGTCTCCGGCTACCACATCCGCGAGGCGGGCTCGACGGCCGCGCAGGAGCTGGCCTACACCCTGGCCGACGGCTTCGGCTACGTCGAACTCGGGCTCTCCCGGGGCCTGGACGTGGACGCCTTCGCGCCCGGCCTGTCCTTCTTCTTCGACGCGCACGTCGACTTCTTCGAGGAGATCGCCAAGTTCCGCGCCGCGCGGCGGATCTGGGCGCGGTGGATGCGGGACGTCTACGGCGCGCGCACCGAGCGGGCGCAGTGGCTGCGCTTCCACACCCAGACCGCCGGGGTCTCGCTCACCGCCCAGCAGCCCTACAACAACGTGGTGCGCACCGCCGTGGAGGCGCTGGCCGCGGTGCTGGGCGGCACCAACTCGCTGCACACCAACGCCCTCGACGAGACCCTGGCGCTGCCGAGCGAGCGGGCCGCCGAGATCGCGCTGCGCACCCAGCAGGTGCTGATGGAGGAGACCGGGGTGGCCTCGGTGGCCGACCCGCTGGGCGGCTCCTGGTACGTCGAGGAGCTGACCGACCGGATCGAGGCGGAGGCCGAGCGGATCTTCGGGACGATCAGGGAGCTGGGCGAGCGGGCGGTGCCCACCGGCGAGCACCCCATCGGCCCGATGACCTCGGGCATCCTGCGCGGCATCGAGGACGGCTGGTTCACCTCCGAGATCGCCGACTCCGCCTTCCGCCACCAGCGGGAGCTGGAGAAGGGCGAGCGGCGGATCGTCGGCGTCAACTGCCACACCGGCTCGGTCACCGGTGACCTGGAGATCCTGCGGGTGGGCCACGAGGTCGAGCGCGAGCAGGTCCGCACGCTGGCCGCCCGGCGGGCCGCCCGCGACGGCGCCGCGGTGCGCTCCGCGCTGGACGCGATGGTGGCGGCGGCCCGCGGCGGCGGCAACCTCATCGAGCCGATGCTGGCCGCGGCGCGCGCCGAGGCGACGCTGGGCGAGATCTGCGGGGCGCTGCGCGAGGAGTGGGGCGGTTACTCCGAGCCGCCGCGGTTCTGACGCACGGTGGCGGGCAGGCCGCCCAGCAGCAGGGTGACGAAGGACGCCACCCACTCGGCGTCCACCGGCTCGCCGGTGACCAGGGTGCGGTGCACCACACTGCCCGCGATCACGTCGAAGACCAGGTCCGCGTTGCGGGCCGCGGTCTGCGGGTCGACGTCGCTCGGCAGCTCGCCGCGGATCTGGGCGCGGCGGCGGCCGGTGACGACCAGGTGCTTCTGCCGTTCCACGATCGACTCGCGGATCCGGGCGCGCAGCCGGTCGTCGTGCGTGGACTCGGCGATCACGGCCATCAGCGCCGTCCTGGCCTCGGGGCGCTCCAGCAGCGCGCCGAACTGGGTGACCACGCCCTCCACGTCGGCGGCCAGGCTCCCCCGATCGGGTAGTTCCAGTTCGTCGAAGAGGACCGCGACGGCATCGACGACCAGCTCGTTCTTGTTGCCCCAGCGCCGGTAGAGCGTGGTCTTCGCCACGCCGGCGCGGGCGGCGACCTGGCCCATGGTGAGCCGTCCCCAGCCGACCTCGACCAACGCGGCCCGGGTGGCCCGCAGGATGGCCAGGTCCGCCTCGGGGCTGCGGGGTCGTCCGGTCCGGCTCATATTGCGGACCATACCGCTCCGAGTTACGCTACGGGTCGTAGCGTAAGAGTTGTTGTGAAAGAGCGATGACCACGGCGCGGGTGGGGACCCGCGCCAGCGCGGTGCGGCCCGCCGGGAGCGGATGACCGGCCGGCCGGCGGGGTATGCCAAGGGCTGTTCGCGGATAGCCCGGTGAGGGGGGAGGATTGGCGTCATGCAGCCACGGAACATGTCCATGAGCGGCGTGGTCGACCTCGCCGCGCTCAAGGCCGCCAGTGAGGCCAAGCAGAAGGCGGAGCAGGCCCGGCGGGAGAAGGCCGCTCGCGGGGGCGAGCAGGCCGTCGCCGCCTCCCAACTGGTGATCGACGTCACCGAGGAGACCTTCGAGCGCGAGGTCCTCCAGCGCTCCGCCGAGGTCCCGGTCATCATCGACTTCTGGGCCGAGTGGTGTCAGCCCTGCAAGCAGCTCAGCCCGGTGCTGGAGCGGCTGGCCGAGGCGTACAACGGCCGCATCGTGCTGGCCAAGATCGACGTCGACGCCAACCAGATGCTGTTCCAGCAGTTCGGCGTGCAGGGCATCCCGGCCGTCTTCGCGGTGATCGCCGGCCAGGCGATGCCCCTCTTCCAGGGCGCGGCGCCCGAGGCCCAGGTCCGCGAGGTCTTCGACCAGCTGGTCGCGGTGGCCGAGCAGCGTTTCGGCATCACCGGCCTGACCGTCGCCGAGGGCGCGGCGGGCGGCGAGGTGCCGGCGGCCGAGCCGCAGCCGCCGCTGGACCCGGTGCTGGCGGCCGGGCACGACGCCCTGGACCGCGGCGACCTCGGGGGCGCCATCCAGGCCTACAAGAACGTGCTGGCCGACGACCCGGCGAACGTCGAGGCGAAGCTGGCCCTGGCGCAGGCCGAGTTGCTGCACCGGGTGCAGGACGCCGACCCGCAGGCGCTGCGCAAGGCGGCCGCGGACCGGCCGGGCGACGTGGACGCGCAGCTCGCGGTGGCCGACCTGGACGTGGTCGGCGGCCATGTGGAGGACGCCTTCGGGCGCCTGGTGGAGACGGTCCGGCGGACCGCGGGGGAGGAGCGGGAGCGGGCGCGGCTGCGGCTGCTCGAACTGTTCGAGGTGCTCGGCCCGGACGACCCGCGGGTGACGGCGGCGCGCGGTGCGCTGGCCCGGGTGCTGTTTTGAGCCACCCGACCATCCGCTTGACGTTTTAGCGACACGGCAGCCGTCCGTTATCAAATCTTGACGCGTGACGGCTGCCGTTACCGGTAGTAAGTCAATCCGGTCATTGTGTCCCGGTATGTCGGAACATGCCGGGAGTTTTCGGACGGTCACGTGAGTACCCTCCGTACCGATCCGGCGCGCTCTGGGTGCGTCATGGCCACATCGGCGTTACTCGCTAGTAACGAACCCCCTTGTGCGGCGGCCGGGAATGGACCACGATCGGCCACGCTCGGTCCGTTCCCCACCAGCCGGCACCCGGTCGGCCCGGCGGAGCGGTTCCCCACCGAGCGGGGCGCGCGGCACCCGTCGCCGCCTCTTGGGCAGGGGGGTACCCGCCTCGACCAGGGCAGGTCCTGTCCAGCAAGGTTGCGCGAGAGCGTGGCCAGTGGTTGTCGCTCGGGGGTGATCGCCGATGTTTCGGACCAGGCCGTCCGCGTTCCCGCGCCGGCACCCGACCGCGGCGCTCTCCTTCCCGAGGACGTAGCACTTCTCCCATCCCAGGCCCGGACACCGCTGAACCCGGCCGGAGATGTACGTCCGCGAAGGAGGAAAGTCATGGAGTCCCAGACGACTCGTGGCGGGACCAGATGGAAGCGGTTCGCCGTCGTGATGGTGCCGAGCGTGGCCGCGACGGCCGCCATCGGCGTGGCCCTGGCGCAGGGGGCGCTGGCCGCGTCGTTCAGCGTTTCGGGCCAGGAGTTCAAGGTCAGCACCGACAAGCTCGTCGGTGAGGGCTTCCTGCAGTACGGTGCGATCGACGCCCAGCACGGCGGCAAGGCCGTGCCGGTCGCGGTCTCGGCGTTCAAGAGCGCCTCCATCACCAACCTGTGCCAGTCCGTCGTCGTCCCGGTCCCGGTCTTCGGCGACGTGTCGATGAAGCTGACCGCAGGCGGCAACGGCACCCCGGTCGAGGCGAAGAACCTCTACATCGACCTGGACAACCTGAACGCCGACGCCACGTTCAACAACATCAACATCGGCGTGGCGGCCGGTGACAGCACCAAGGGTCCCGGCATCAAGACCGGCGACAAGGCGGACCCGGGCTCCTTCGCCCAGGAAGCCGACTCGGCCGAGCTGACCGGCGTGAAGCAGACCGCCTGGGCGACCAGCGCGGGCACCTTCAAGCTGAGCGGCCTGTCCATGCAAGTCAGTGCAGGTAAGCACGAGTGCTACTAATGCACTCGCCGTGAGGCGGGCGGGCGTGGGACGGCTCCGCCGTCCCCGCTCGTCGCCTCCCACCGAACCACCGAACGCCGGTCGCAGGGAGCTGTTTTCGATGAGCGCCGAGTCGCTAGGACCGCGTGACCGATTCGGCAGTTGGCGGCGGTCCTTCCGTACGTGGCGTGGCCAGCGCCCGTTCTGGGCGGGCCTGCTGACGCTGCTGGGCGGGCTGCCGATCATGTACTTCCCGTACGCCAACCTGACCGTGGGCCAGTTGACGATCAGGATGGCCACCACAGCAGGGTCCGGCTCACTGATCATCGGCGTACTGCTGGTGGTGCTGGGCCTGACCATGTGGTACCAGTCCGCGGCCCGGATATTCGCCGGTGTCGCGGCCATCCTGCTGGGACTCGTGTCACTGGTCGTCTCCAACTTCGGGGGCTTCCTCGTCGGGTTCCTGCTCGCCCTCATCGGCGGCGGCATGGCCGTCGCCTGGGTCGCGGGCACCCCGTCCAACGACGCCGGCGACCCGGCGCGCGGGCAGGGCCCGCAGCCGGACCTCTCCGGTGACAGCGCCCCGCAGCCCGTCGTCACCGGTGCCGGGGCGGACGAGCAACCGAACCTGAACGGGAGGCACCGTGCAGGGTGACGACGCCAGGCCCGACAACCCGGGCGCCACTCCTGGCACCAGATCAGGGCCGCGCCACGCGGCCCCGCGCAAGTCGCTGCTCACCCGCGTCCACGTGCCGGCCGGCAAGGCCATCGCGCTGGCCGCGATGCCGACCGCGGTGCTCATGGGCATGGGCCTGACCCCGCGGCTCGCGCAGGCGGACGAGCTGCCCAAGAACCCGTTCAAGGGCAACAGCTGCGTCACCCAGTCCGACACCCCGGCGCCGCAGGACTCGTCCTCGGCGACGCCGTCCGCCACCCCGTCGCCGACCTCGGGCAGCACCGCGGCCGCCTCCCCCACGGCCGCCGCGCAGCAGACCCCGCAGGCGACGCAGAAGGCCGCCGGCACCCCGTCGTCCGGGTCCACGGCCACTCCGTCGGCGACGCCCAGCGCGTCCCCGACGAAGTCGACCAACCCGCTCGACCCGCTGGGCGTGGGCAGCGCGATCAACGGCCTCGTCGGCGGTGTCGTCAAGACGATCACCGGCACGAGCACCACCTCGTCCAGCCCCACCCCGACCGCGTCGCCCACCCCCACGCCGTCCGCCACGCCGAGCGCGTCCGGCAGCGGTTCGGGCTCGGGCTCCGGCTCGGCGGCGGGCGCGGTGAGCGGTGTGACGAAGACCGTGCAGCAGGTCGCCGGTGCCGTCACCTCGGGCACCAGCGGTGTCCTGGCGAAGGCGGCCTCGGTGGCCAGTCCCACCCCGTCCGCGAGCAGCACCTCCCAGGCGTACCCGTGCCCCACGCTGAACTCGGCGGCCCTGGCCAACGCCAGCCTGGAGGCGACCCCGGAACTGCTGCCCGACACGCCCTGGACGCTCAAGACCGACCTGCTGACCCTGACCGGCCTGGACTACCACGGCGTGGTCAAGGTCAAGACGTGGAACGGCACCGTCAAGGACGTGCTGAAGTTCACCGCCACCGGCGTGGACATCCGGAACCTGCACCAGATCACCGACGGCCCGGACGGGACGAAGTTCCACGTCCAGGCCGCGCCCGGCTCCACCTCGACCATCCGCAACGGCACCGTGACGATGTACACCGAGGAGCTGAAGGGCAACCTGTTCGGGCTGATCCCGGTCACCTTCACGCCGACCAGCCCGCCGCCGCTCAACGTCCCCGCCGCCTTCTTCACCAACGTCACGGTGACGCAGGCCGGGCAGTTCGGCGGCACCCTGACCGTCCCGGGCATGCACCTGTACCCCGGGACCTGACCGGACCAGCTCCGGGAGCCGCACCACGCCGACGGGCGCCGCCCCCTCCGGGACCTCCCGGGGGAGCGGCGCCCGTCGCCGTACCGGCGCCGCCACGGCCCTCCAGGGGGTGTCTGCGGGCCGAACAGGGCGTGCGGCGCCCCCCATACGCGGCGAGCCCCGCGGGGCGCTCAGCGGCGCCCGGCGGGGCTCGTCGTCTACGGGGTGCGCTCCGGCGCGTCAGCCGCCGTGGCGCAGCCGCCAGCCCTCCCACGCGGAGCTGATCATCGCGTCCACGTCGTGCCGGGCCGACCAGCCCAGTTCGGCGCGGATCCGGTCGGCGGCGGCCACCACCCGGGCCGGGTCGCCCGGCCGGCGCGGCTCGGTCTTCGCCTCGACGTCCCGGTGGCCGGTGAGCTCGCAGATCCGCCGGACCATCTCGGCGACCGAAACCCCCTCGCCCCGGCCGATGTTGACCGTCAGGTCGCCGGTCGCACCGCCCGCCAGGCGCCGGGCCGCCGCCAGGTGCGCGGAGGCGATGTCCTCGACGTGGATGAAGTCGCGGATGCAGGTGCCGTCCGGGGTCGGGTAGTCGGTGCCGAAGATCCGCGGCGCGTCCGCCTGGTCGAGCTTCTCGAAGACCATCGGGACCAGGTTGAACACGCCGATGTCGACCAGCTCCGGGCGGGCCGCGCCGGCGACGTTGAAGTACCGCAGGCAGGTGGTGGCGATGCCGTGCGCCTTCCCGGCCGCCCGGACCAGCCACTCGCCGGCGAGCTTGGTCTCCCCGTACGGGTTGATCGGGACGCAGGGGGTGTCCTCGGTCACCAGGTCCACGTCGGGCATCCCGTAGACCGCCGCCGAGGAGGAGAACACGAAGCTGCGCACGCCCGCCGCCGCCACGGCCCCCAGCAGCACCTCAAGGCCGTGCACGTTCTCGCGGTAGTACATCAGCGGCCGGGCCACCGACTCGGGGACCTGCTTCTTCGCGGCCAGGTGCACCACACCGGTCACCGCGTGCTCGTCCAGGGTGCGGTCCAGCAGCGCGCGGTCCAGCGTGGAGCCCTCCACCAGGGGCACGCCGGCCGGCAGCCGCTCCGGGACGCCCGTCGAGAGGTCGTCGAGGACCACGACCCGCTCCCCGGCCTCGGCCATGGCCCGCGCCACGTGCGCCCCGATGTAGCCTGCACCGCCTGTGATCAACCACGTCATGGCCGACAGCCTAGTGCGGGCGCCGCCCGCGGCGTCCCGCCCGGGTGGCCCGGCCGGCCTCCGCCAGGGTGCGGAGCGCCCACTGACTGCGGTAGACACATATACGGGCCTCGGACGCCCTGCCGTAGGATTTCAGCACCGAAAATTCATCGAGACCTCATTCGCCGATCGCCACCGCCCCCTCATCGTCGCCTCAACTCCGGCCACCAGGAACCTCACCCCATGACCACGTTCAGTGTCATCGTCACCGCCCGCGACGCGCAGGGCTACCTCCGGGAGGGCCTTGAGGCGCTCCGCACTGCGGAAGGACACCCCGCCGGGGATCTGGAGGTCATCGTCGTCGACAACGGTTCCGCGGACTCCACCCGGGCCATCGCCGACGAGTACGCGGAGCGCGACGACCGCTTCAGCGCCGTCCACCTGCCCGAACGGCTGCCGGAGGGCCAGGCGCGGGACGCCGGGGCGCGGACCGCCACCGGCCGCTACCTGCTCTTCCTCGACGGCCGTGACGCGCTGACGCCCACCGCGCTGCGGGCGTTCGCCGAGCGCGTCGAGGAGACCGGAGAGCCGGACCTGGTGGTCTTCGACCACGTCCGCTCCCGCTGGTGGAACGCGTCGATCCCCAGCGGCGACGGCCGGCTGTTCGTCGGGCCGGGCCGCGAGGTCTTCTCGATGTTCGCGCAGCCCGAGATGCTGCACCTGACGCCGATGCTCGGAAACCGGCTGATCCGCGCCGACTTCTACGCCGCCCACCGCGACGTCTTCGTCCACGACGACTACGCCGAGGTGCTGCCGGCGCTCGGCAGCCTGCTGGCCGCCGACCGCATCGCGATACTGGACGAGGTCTGCCTGCGCCGCAGCGAGCCGGACGAGGAGGGCCGCCCCGAGGGCCACTTCGACCTGTTCGCGCAGTACGACCGGCTGTGGGAGCTGCTGGCGGGCCGGCCGGTGACGGCCGAGCACCGCGACATCGTCTTCAGCGGCATGATCCGCCGCTACCTCAAGGTGCTGACGCTGCCCGGCGTTCCGGAGTACGACCAGGCGGACTTCTTCCACCGCGCCTCCCAGCACTTCCTGCGCTACAAGCCGGCCGGCTACGAACGCCCCGCCAACCTCAACGGCGTTCGCCACGCGATGCTGGAGCGCGGCTCCTTCGCGGGCTACCGCGCCCTGCAGTCGGCCAACCGCAGGCGCCGCGACGTGCGCACCCTGGCCGTGAAGGCCAAGCGGACGCTGAGCGAGAAGGCCATGGAGGGCGTCTACCGCGAGCAGATGCGCCACCCGATCGAGGAGGACCTCGCGGTCTTCTCGGCGTACTGGGACCGCGGGGTGGCGTGCAGCCCGGCCGCGATCTCCGCCAAGCTCGCCGAACTCGCCCCGCGCGTCCGCCAGGTGTGGTCGGTGCGCAAGGCGGACGTGCCGCTGATGCCGGCCGGCATCGACTACGTGGTGCCCGGCACCCGCCGCTACTGGTCGGTGATGGCCCGCGCCAAGTACCTCGTCAACAACGTGAACTTCCCGGACAACGTCCTCAAGCGGCCCGGCCAGATCCACGTCCAGACCCACCACGGCACCCCGCTCAAGCGGATGGGCATCGACCAGATCCCCTTCCCGGCGACCTCGCGCGGCGTGGACTACGAGGCCCTGCTGGAGCGTTGCGCCCGCTGGGACTACAGCGTCTCGGCCAACCGCCACTCCACCGAGATCTGGGAGCGCGCCTACCCGGTGCCGTTCACCTCGCTGGACTACGGCTACCCGCGCAACGACGTCTACTACACGGCGACCGCCGCCGACGTCACGCGGATCCGCGAGCGGCTGGGCATCGCCCCGGGCCGCAAGGCGCTGCTGTACGCGCCGACCCACCGCGACTACGAGGCCACCTGGACGCCCCGGCTGGACCTGGAGAGCCTGGCGCGCGGGCTCGGCGAGGAGTTCGTGCTGCTGGTGCGCGGCCACTACTTCTACGACCGGGGGCTGTCGCCGCTGGAGAAGCTGCACCGGCGCGGCCTGATCATCGACGTCTCGCGCTACGACTCCATCGAGGAGCTCGGGCTCGCCTCCGACGCGCTGATCACCGACTACTCCTCGGTGATGTTCGACTACGCCAACCTGGACCGCCCGATAGTGGTCTTCGCCGACGACTGGGAGACGTACTCGGTCACCCGCGGGGTGTACTTCGACCTGACCGAGCAGCACCCCGGAGCGGTGGCGCGGTCCCAGGAGGAGGTCGAGCGCCTGTTCACCTCCGGCGCCTGGTGCGGCGAGGAGGCGGCCGCCAAGCGCGCCGAGTTCCGGCGCCGCTTCTGCGAGTTCGACGACGGCCACGCGGCCGAGCGGGTGGTCCGCCATGTCTTCCTCGGCCAGCACGGCGTGCCGCCGGTGATCCCGATCGAGGAGCGCACCCCGGCCCCGGCACCGGACAAGGCCGCCGCCCTGCTGCCGTAGCCCGCCCGTACGCCGCGCCGCCCGCTTTCCGCACTGTCCAACCGGAGGACCCCCATGGCCCCGACGGCCCCCGACGTCACCGTGACCATCATCGTCTACAACGACGCCGAACGCCTGCCGCGCGCGGTGGAGTCGGTGCGCCGCCAGAGCCTGCGGAACATCGAGATCATCATCAGCGACGACCACTCGACCGACGACACCCCGCGGGTGGCGCGGGAGCTGGCGGCCCAGGACGACCGGATCACCTACCACCGGCTGGCCGAGAACAGCGGCGGGTGCAGCGCCCCGCGCAACGAGGCGATCGAGATCGCCGGGGCGCCGTTCCTGATGTTCCTCGACAGCGACGACGAACTGCCCGAGCGCGCCTGCGAGGTGCTGCTGAAGACGCTGCGCGAGGAGCCGGACGCCGACTTCGCCATGGGCGCGGTGGAGCGGGTGCGCACCGACACCGGCGCCGTCTCCTACTGGCACCCGCACCTGTTCACCGCCCGGCGGACGGTGCGCGGCATCCGCCGCCACCCGGAGATGATCTTCGAGCACCTGTCGACGAACAAGATGTACCGCCGGGAGTTCATCGACCGGCACACCCTGCGCTTCCCGCTGGGCATCCACTACGAGGACCAGCTGTTCTCGGCCCAGGCGTACTGCCTGGCGAACGCCTTCACCGTCGTCCCGGACCCGGTGTACCGCTGGTACATCTCCCCGTACGAGGCGGTCGGCGCGCTGTCGATCTCCAACCAGCGGCACCGCATCCAGAACGTCCGCGACCGCCTCAACGTCGCCCGCCTGATCGACGACTTCATGGCGCGCCACGGGTTCTCGGACATCAAGGCCGACAAGGACTTCAAGTTCCTCAAGCACGACCTGCGGATGTACACCGGCGACCTGCCGTACCGCGACCCGGAGTGGATCAAGCAGTTCGCCGAGGAGATCGCCCCGTACCTGGAGACGCTGTCCACCGAGGCGTTCGAGCGCCTGCCGCGCGACCAGCGCGTGGTGATCCAGCTGGTGCTCGACGGGCGGTACGAGGAGGCGCAGCTGGCGTCGCGCGGCATGGGCCGGGACGTCGGCCCGCGCGAGGTCGCCGAGGACGGCGCCGGGCACGTGTACTGGGGCTCGACGGTCCCGGCCGACCCCGACTCGGCCCGTGAGCTGGAGATCAGCGACCTGGAGCTGCGGACCCGGCCGTTCCGCAACGCGCTGCTGCGGCACGAGATCACCCGGATCGAGCCGGGCACCGGCTCGCGGATCACCCTGGACGTGCGCACCTACGACCCGGGCAACCAGCTGCCGATGGGCCCGGTCATCGCCATCATCCACCTGGCGCCCACCCCGAAGCGGCTGAGCGTGTCCTTCCGGCTCGACCCGGTACGCCCGGGCGTCTTCGAGGGCACCGCGACGCTGGACCTGTCGGCGGTGCCGCTGCCGCCGCACGGCTTCGCCGGCGTACGCCACCCGATGATCGCCATCACCCAGCACCGGCAGCACAACACCGGGCTGCTGCTGGCGCCGCTGTCCTTCCCCCGGCTGACCAAGAAGATCGCCTACCACCGCGGGCTCGCCGAGCACACGGTGATCATCGAGCCCGAGGGCCACGGCGCGGGCCGGCTCCAGGTCGAGTGGCAGCGGGCGGGCCTGCTGGCCAAGGCCGAGCCGCACCTGCCGGCGCTGCGCCGGATCGCGGGTCCCGGCCTGCGCCGGGTGCGCGGGATGATCAGCGGCCTGGCGAAGTAACCTCCGGCCGCCCCGCCCCAACTCCCGTACCCCGTACGGCGGTTCGTGTCCCCGGCCGCCATGGTGGCACCGCCCGCCATGGCGGCCGCGCACATCGCCGTCCGGCCGGTGCCGCTCTACGGTGCCTGCACCCCCGCTCCGGCCCGGCCGCCCGCCGGGCTGCCCGGGGACGCCGAGACGGGAGCGAACAATGAGACGGAACCGCCGCGCGTCCCGCTGGTTCCCCGGCGCCGTCCTGGCCGTCCTCGCCGCGGTGGCCGCCCTGCTCACCCCGGTCCAGGCGCCCGCCGCGGCCGCGCAGGCGGCCACCGCCCCGTACACCGTCGCCCCGGTCGCCGGGGACCTCGCCCGGTACGACATCTCCGGGGTCTACGTCGCCGGCGTCTCCTCCGGCGGCTACATGGCCGGGCAGCTCCAGGTGGCGTACTCGCACCTGATCAAGGGCACCGCGGTCTTCGCCGCGGGCCCCTACTACTGCGCCCAGGACAACGCGGCGCAGGCGGTGTACGGGTGCATGGGCAACACCTACCCCGACCAGCTGCCCACCCTGGAGGCGGACGCCTCCGCCTGGGCGTCCTACGGCTGGATCGACCCGGTCGCGGACCTGGCCGGCCGCCCGGTCTACGTCGTCCACGGGCAGAACGACACCACCGTCGCGAAGTCCGTCAGCGACGACGGGGTCTCCTTCTACCAGCACTTCGGCGCCTCGGTGAGCTATGACACCTCCTCGGCGGCCGGGCACGCCTGGGTGACGCCGTACGGGACCGGGAGCTGCTCGGTCACCGCCTCGCCGTACCTGAACGACTGCGGGACGGACCCGGAGCACGCGCTGCTGGCCAAGCTCCTCGGCTCGGTGGCCGCCCCCAACACCGGGCCGCTCACCGGCCGGCTGGTGGACTTCGCCCAGGACTCCTACGCGGTGGGCGGCTCGGCGTACGCGCTGAGCATGGGCGCCGACGGCTTCGCCTACGTCCCGGCCTCGTGCGCGGCGGGCGGCAGCTGCCGGCTCATGGTGGCCCTGCACGGCTGCGGGCAGGACTACGGCTCGGTGGGGACCGCGTTCGTCGACCGGGCCAACCTCGACCAGTACGCCGACACCAACAACATGATCGTGCTCTACCCGCAGACCACCGTCACCGGGGTCAACCCGAACTCCTGCTGGGACTGGTGGGGCTATCTGGGCGCCACCAACTACCCCATCCAGGGCGGCTACCAGATCGAGACCCTCATGAACATGGTGCACGCGCTGGGCGGTTGAGCGGCCCGGCACGCCGAAGGCCCCCGCGAACGGGGGCCTTCGGGGATCAGGGGACTCAGGCGACCACGTGGTAGAGCCGCTCGCCGCCCGGGCCCTTGGCGGTGAACCGCAGCGCCGGGTCGTCCGGGCCCAGCCCGCCGTCGTTCCTGAACTCCACCACCCACCGCACGTGGTACTTGTGCAGCAGGTGCAGCCGCTCCGCGCGGGAGGTCCCCGGCGCGAAGTAGCGCTCGGTGTCCTTGGTGCGCTGCTCGTCGTCCGGCAGGAAGAAGTCCGGGTAACCGGACTGCACCGTGTACGCGCCGTACGCCGGGGCCTGCCGCAGCGGGAAGTAGTCCTTGGTCATGATCGTCTGACCGTAGGGAATCCGGCGCCCTATCCAGGCGTAGGACGCCCACGCGTGCTGCCGGGGAGCGTCGCGCAGCACCGGCACCGACCGGACCGGGGTGAGGTAGCCGAGCGTGCCGACGTTGGCCCACAGGCCGCCGACCAGCGCCGCGGCCCCCAGCCAGGCGAAGACCCGCGCGGTGCGCACCGCGCCCGCGCCCTCCTCGGTGCCGGCCCGGGTCGCCTCGACGGCCAGGGCGATCTGCGCGGACAGCAGCATCGCCGGCAGCACCCGGCCGTAGGCGTAGTGACCGGTCAGACCACCGGCCGTGTACACCAGCGCCCCGAGCAGGAAGAAGATCACCAGCGGGTCGCGCCGGTCCCGCCGGGCCCGCACCACCAGCGCCGCCACGCCGAGCAGGACGAACGCGAAGTGACCGGCGAGGCGGTGGTACAGCGGACGGTGTATGGCGTCGAGCCCGCCCACGCCGAGCAGCGAGAAGAACGAGTAGTACGGCCAGACCGCCAGGATCGCGGCGGCCAGCGCCACTCCGGCCGCCGCCCGCAGCCACCCGGCCCGGCTCGGCCACGGGCGCGCCGCCAGCAGTATGGCCAGCAGGCCCAGCACCGTGACCACACCGGTGAACTGGTGGCTGAGCAGCACCACGGCCAGCAGCACGCCGAGCCCCAGGTACCGCACCAGACCCCAGTCGCCGGCCACCGCCCGGCGCACCAGCGCCCACAGGTGGAAGGCCATGCCGAGCGCGAAGGTGCTCGGGTAGGCCAGGCACAGCGACAGCGAGGTCAGCCCGGGGAAGCCGCTCCAGGTGAACAGCTCCCAGCCGCCCAGCAGCGCCACGCACAGCACGGCCAGCGGCACCGCGGCCCGCCGGTCGGTCAGGGTGCGCACGAAGGCGCGGATGCCGGTCAGCAGCAGCACCAGGTCCACGGCGGCCGCCAGGTGCAGCACCCCGAACACGCCCAGCCCGGTGGCCTTGCTGATCAGCGCCAGCAGCACCATCCAGGGCGAGTAGTAGGGGCTCGCCACGTCCGCGTCGACCAGCGGGTCGCCGGGGTTGCCCAGGCTGTGCCGCAGCCGCTGGAGGGTGGCCGCGTGGATGCCCAGGTCCCCGGCCCACGGCAGCCGCACCGCCATGGCGGTCAGCAGCGCGGCGACCAGCAGGGCGCCGGCCCAGGCGATCCACTGCCCGGGGCCGGACGGCAGCAGCCGGGAGCGGGCGGACGGGGACGGCTGCCCGGTCCGCTCGTCCCGTTCGGTCTCAGCTGCGGCGGCCACGCGAGTCCAACCGCAGGCGCCAGGGCAGGATCGCCGACTCCAGCTGGACGGCGAGGCTCATCTTCGAGGCGCCGATCTGGCGCTCCTCGAAGTGGATGGGGACCTCCACGGCCGTGTAACCGGCGCGCACCGCCTGGTACTTGAGCTCCACCTGGAAGCTGTAGCCGTTGCTGCGCACCTCCGCCAGCCGCATCGCGGTGACGGTGTCGGCACGCCACATCGCGAAGCCCGCGGTCACGTCCCGCAGGCCGGTGTGGAGCACGGCGCTGACATAGGCGTTGGCCCAGCGGGACAGCAGCCTGCGGTGCCAGCCCCACTCGTCGGCCAGGCGCCCGCCGGAGACGTAGCGGCTGCCGACGACGAACCCGGCGCCGGTGGACAGCGCGGTGCCCAGCATCTGCGGGACGTACTCGACGGGGTGGCTGCCGTCGGCGTCCATCTGGAGCACGTACTGGGCGCCGTCCGCGACCGCCAGGTCCATGCCGGCCGCGTAGGCGCGGCCCAGGCCGTCCTTGGCGGTGCGGTGCAGGACCTTGACCCGGGTGCGGCCGGCGGTGTTGTACCGCTCGGCCAGCCGCTCGGCGACCTCGCCGGTGCCGTCGGGGCTGTTGTCGTCCACCACGAGCAGCCGCAGGCCCGGCATGTCCAGGCCCATCAGCGCCTCCGCCATCAGCGGCAGGTTCTCGGCCTCGTTGTAGGTCGGCATCACCACGGTGAGCGGTATGCGGCTCCAGTCGGGCGGCAGCTCCGCCGGCCGGCGGAGCGGCGCGGGGGGCAGGGCCGCGGTGTCGGACGTGGTGGTCGCGCTCGTCGCACTCATAAGGATTCTTCTCTGTCGGGCCGCGAACGTCAGCAGTTGGAGGAGAAGCGGATCGCGGCGTCGGGGATCGTCGAGTTGCACCACACTCGCGCCCCGCCCAGCAGTTCGTTGTCAGCGCCGACCTCGGCCCGGTCTCCGATCACGGCGCCGTGGAGTACGGTACGCGAGCCGACGCGGGCTTCCCTACCCACCAGGCTGGCGTTCACCTGGGCGCCGCCCTCGATTCGCGCGCCGTCGAGAATCACCGAACCTTCGACCACCGCGTCGGCCGCCACCCGGGCCCCGGCGCCGATCACCGTGCCGCCGCCGAGCTTGGCGCCCGGGGCGACCTCGGCGCCCGGCAGGACGAGGAACTCGCCGGCCGGACCGGGCAGCGCCGGTGAGGGAACGATCCCGCGCACCAGGTCGGCGGACGCCTGGATCAGCGCCGCCGGCTTGCCCAGGTCCATCCAGTACGTCTCGTCGACGACGCCGTGCAGCAGCGCGCCGGAGCTCAGCAGCCCGGGGAAGGTCTCGCGCTCGACGGAGACCACCCGGCCGGCCGGAATGGTGTCGATCACCGAGCGGCGGAACACGTAGCAGCCGGCGTTGACCTGGTCGGTGACGATCTCCTCGGGCCGCTGGGGCTTCTCGGTGAACGCCAGCACCCGGCCGTTGCCGTCGGTCGGCACCAGGCCGAACGCGCTCGGGTCGGTGACCCGGGTCAGGTGGAGGGAGACGTCGGCGCCCGCGTCGACGTGGGCGCCGACCAGGCCGGCGATGTCCAGGCCGGTGAGGATGTCGCCGTTGAAGACCAGCACCGGGGCGTCCGGGCCGCAGGTCAGCGAGTCGGCGGCGTTGCGTATCGCGCCGCCGGTGCCCAGCGGCTCCGTCTCGTGGACGTAGGTGATCTTCAGGCCGAGCGCGGCGCCGTCACCGAAGTACGGCTCGAAGACCTCGGCGAGATAGGAGGTGGCGAGCACCACGTGCTCGACACCTGCCGCCCGCGCCCGGGACAGCTGATGGGCGAGGAACGGCACTCCGGCGGTGGGCACCATCGGTTTCGGCGTGAACTCGGTGACCGGACGCAGCCTTGAGCCCTTGCCGCCGACCAGGAGGATCGCTTCCACTAACTGTTACCTCAATCACACTGGAGTCCACGGACCGGACACTGATAGTACCGACGCCCGCCATGAGGTCCGTCCGGCGGTCAGGGCGACCACCGCAGCAGCAACAGCAGCGCGACGGCGTACCAGCCCGCGAACACCGCGCCCGCGACGTAGACACCGCCGCGCACCGGCCGCGGCAGCCGGGCCATGGGCCGGGCCACCAGCAGCAGCGCGATGGGCAGGAACGGCAGCATGAAACGGGGCTTGGACATCGGGGAGCCCGGGGTGCCGATCATCAACTCCCAGGCGCCGGCCAGGGTCAGCACCAGCGGCCACGGCACCCGCCGGTCCACCGCCAGGGCCACCGCGGCGACCAGGGGCAGCGCGATCACCGCCAGCACCATCGGGTAGCGGATGTCGACGTGGCCGTAGCCGGCCACCGTCCCGATGAAGTGCAGGGTGCCGCGCCCGAAGTCGAAGGACTGCCCCCACGCCTTCTCCGCCTGGAACCAGCCGTCCACCCGGCCCACCTGGGCGCCGATGTACAGCCAGCTGAAGGCCAGCCCGAGCGGGGCGAGCGCCAGCGCCGCCCACGGCCGCCACCGCCATCCCCGGGCGTCGCCGCCGTCCCGCCGGCGGCGCAGGTCGCGGACGATCTGCGCGGTGGCGCTGATCAGCACCACGATGACGAGCACGGCGGCGGTCGGGCGGATCGTGCCGGCCACCGCGGTCAGCAGCCCGGCCACCAGCCAGCGGCGCGCGAGCAGGGCCACCAGCGCCCACACCAGGGCCGCGGTGAAGCACGCCTCGGAGTACGGGACCCACAGCGCGAACGCGTACGGTGAGCAGGCCCACAGGCCGACGCAGGCGTATCCGGCCCAGCGGCCGGCGAGCGAGCGGGCCAGGGTGTGCACGCCGACCGCCGCCACGGTCGCCGCCAGCCAGGAGACCACCACGCCCGCGTACGGGTACGGCAGCGCGGTGAGCAGGTGGACGCCCGCGATCAGGGCCGGGACCAGCGGGAAGAACGCCAGCGTGGACCACTTGGGCCGGCCGTCCGGCAGGTACCGCAGGTGGTGCGGGTAGCCGTACTGCGCGACCTTGAGGTAGTTGTCGCTGTCCCAGCGGTGCAGCACGAAGTTGGCGCTGTACCCGAGGTGGCCGGAGAGCAGCGTGAGAACGGTGGCGCCGACCGCGGCGATCGCCAGGTACAGCGCGGCGGCGGCCAGCGCTCCGGTGCGGTCGAACCGGATCCGTACCGGGTCGCGGCGGATCAGGGCGCCGAGGCGGCGGCGTGCCGTGCGCGGTGGGGTGCCGGCCGAGGGCGCGGCGATGTCCTGCTGTCCGGCCAGGTCGATCATGTCACCACCCTATGAGGCGGAGTTAACCGCTCATGCCAGAGCCTGTTGCGATAGGGCTACGAACCGGTAAGGGCTGTGAAGCGATCGTGACGACCGCCGCGGACCGCTGAGGGACGGGCCGCTGAGGGACGGGCCGCCGGCCCGTCCCCCGGTGTTCTGCCCCCGGCCGCCCGGGTCACTCGTCGCGGCCACCGCCGAGGTGGTGGACCCGGACGAGGTTGGTGGTGCCGGGGACGCCGGGCGGCGAGCCGGCGGTGATGATCACGGTGTCGCCCTTGGCGTAGTCGCTCCGCTTGAGCATCTCACGGTCGACCTGCTCGACCATGGCGTCGGTGGTGTCCACGTGCGGCACCAGGTCCGCCTGCACGCCCCAGGTCAGGGCGAGCTGGTTGCGGGTGGCCGGGTCGGTGGTGAACGCGAGCACCGGCACCGGGACGCGGTAGCGGGCCAGCCGGCGGGCGGTGTCCCCGGACTTGGTGAAGGCGACCAGCGTCTTGGCGTTCAGGAAGTCGGCGAGCTCGGCGGCGGCGCGCGCCACCGCCCCGCCCTGGGTGCGCGGCTTCTTGCCCGGGGCCAGCGGCTGGAGGCCCCGCTTGAGCAGTTCCTCCTCGGCGGCCTCCACGATCCGCGACATCGTCTTGACCGTCTCGATCGGGTACTTGCCGACCGAGGACTCCGCGGAGAGCATCACCGCGTCCGCGCCGTCCAGGATGGCGTTGGCCACGTCGGAGGCCTCCGCGCGGGTCGGCCGCGAGGAGTGGATCATCGACTCCATCATCTGGGTCGCGACGATGACGGGTTTGGCGTTGCGGCGGCACAGCTCGATCAGGCGCTTCTGGACGACCGGGACCTTCTCCAGCGGGTACTCCACGGCCAGGTCGCCGCGGGCCACCATCACGGCGTCGAAGGCCGCGACGACGTCCTCCATGTTCTCCACCGCCTGCGGCTTCTCCACCTTGGCGATGACCGGGATGCGCCGGCCCTCCTCGTCCATCACCCGGTGCACGTCGCGGACGTCCTTGGCGTCGCGGACGAAGGACAGGGCCACCATGTCGGCGCCCATGTGCAGGGCGAAGCGCAGGTCCTCGATGTCCTTGTCGGACAGCGCGGGGACGTTCACGGCGGCGCCGGGCAGGTTGATGCCCTTGTGGTCGGAGATGATCCCGCCCTCGACGACCAGGCAGCGCACCCTGGGGCCGTCCACCTCGATGACCCGCAGGGCCACGTTGCCGTCGTTGATCAGCACCGGGTCACCGGCCCGGACGTCGCCGGGCAGGCCCTTGTAGGTGGTGCTGCACGTCGAGCGGTCGCCGGCGACGTCCTCGGTGGTGATGGTGAACTCGTCGCCCGAGACGAGCTCGACCGGCCCCTCGGCGAAGGTGCCCAGCCGGATCTTGGGGCCCTGGAGGTCGGCGAGGACGCCCACCGCGCGCCCGGTCTCCTCGGCGACCTTGCGGACCCGGTGGTAGCGCTCCTCGTGCTCGGCGTGGCTGCCGTGGCTGAAGTTGAAGCGGGCCACGTTCATCCCGGCCTCGACCAGTGCCTTGAGCTGGTCGAAGGAGTCGACGGCGGGCCCCAGGGTGCAGACGATTTTCGCTCGGCGCATGACGGCGATCCTATCGGTTTTGTTCCGCTCTTGAATTTAGTCGTGGGCGACCGTAGCGCGGCCGCGTGAACACGGGGTGGAAGGGCTCATGCGGGCCGCTGACGGACCAGCGAGTAGGTCTCCTCGGCGATCTCCCGCTCCTCGTCCGTCGGGACGACCGCCACGGCGATCCGGCTGCCGGCGGCCGAGACCAGCCGCGCCGTGTGGCCGCGCACCGCGTTGCGCACCGGGTCCAGCTCGATCCCGAGCGGCTCCAGGTCGCGCAGGGCCGCCGCCCGCACCGCCGGCGAGTTCTCGCCGATCCCCGCGGTGAAGGCGATGGCGTCCACCCTGCCGAGCACCGCGAGATACGCGCCGACGTACTTGCGCAGCCGGTGGACGTAGACGTCGAACGCCAGGTGGGCGTCCGGGTCGCCCTCGGCCATCAGCCGGCCCACCTCCCGCATGTCGTTGTGCCCGCACAGCCCCAGCAGGCCGCTGCGCTGGTTGAGCAGGGCGTCGATGTCGTCCATGGCCATGGCGCCTACCCGGGACAGGTGGAAGACCACCGCCGGATCGATGTCACCGGAACGGGTGCCCATCACCAGCCCCTCCAAAGGCGTCAGCCCCATGGACGTCTCCACGCACACCCCGCCGCGCACCGCGGACGCCGAGGCGCCGTTGCCCAGGTGCAGCACGATGGTGTTGGTCCGCGCCGGGTCCGTGCCGAGCAGCTCGGCGGTGGCCCGCGAGACGAAGGCGTGCGAGGTGCCGTGGAAGCCGTAGCGGCGCACCCCGAAGCGGTCGGCGGTGGCCCGGTCGATGGCGTAGCGGGCGGCGGCCTCCGGGATGGTGGCGTGGAAGGCGGTGTCGAAGACCGCCACCTGCGGCAGGTCCGGGCGCAGCGCCCGGGCGACCCGGATGCCCGCCAGGTTGGCCGGGTTGTGCAGCGGGGCGAGCGGGACCAGCTTCCCGATCTCGGCGACCACCTCGTCGGTGATCAGGGTGGGGTGGGTGAAGCGGGTGCCGCCGTGCACCACGCGGTGGCCGACGGCGGCCAGCCGCGGCGAGTCCAGGCCCAGGTCCCGGGCGCGCAGCTCGGTGCTGACGGTCCGCAGCGCCTCGGCGTGGTCGGCCACCCCGCCGGGCTCGCCGATCCGCTCGACGATCCCGGCGGCGTGGCGGGTGCCGTCCGCCATGTCCAGCAGCTGGTACTTCAGCGACGAGGAGCCGGAGTTGAGGACCAGCACCCGGGTCGCCTCCGGTCCCGCCGTCCCGGTCTGTGTGTCGTCCTTCGCGGTGGTCACGCCTGCCCGCCCCGCCCCTTCGCCTCGTCCGGTGATCCGTCGGCCTCCTGCGCCTGGATCGCGGTGATCGCCACCGTGTTCACGATGTCCTGCACCAGCGCGCCGCGCGACAGGTCGTTGACCGGCTTGCGCAGTCCCTGCAGCACCGGGCCGACCGCGATCGCCCCCGCCGAGCGCTGCACCGCCTTGTAGGTGTTGTTGCCGGTGTTCAGGTCGGGGAAGATCAGCACGGTGGCCCGGCCGGCGACCTCGGAGTCCGGCAGCTTGGTGGCCGCCACCGCCGGGTCGACCGCCGCGTCGTACTGGATCGGCCCCTCCACCAGCAGGTCCGGGTGGCGCTCGCGCACCAGCGCGGTGGCCTGCCGCACCTTGTCGACGTCCGCGCCGGAGCCGGAGGTGCCGGTGGAGTACGACAGCATGGCCACCCGCGGCTCCACCCCGAAGCGGGCGGCGGTCTCGGCGGACCGCACCGCGATGTCGGCCAGCTGCTCGGCGTCCGGGTCGGGGTTGACCGCGCAGTCGCCGTAGACCAGCACCCGGTCGGCCAGGCACATGAAGAACACCGAGGAGACGGTCCGGGTGCCCGGCGCGGTCCTGATGATCTCGAACGCCGGGCGGATGGTGGCCGCGGTGGAGTGCGCCGCCCCGGAGACCATGCCGTCGGCCAGGCCCTGCTGCACCATCAGCGTGCCGAAGTAGGTCACGTCCGCGACCACGTCGTGGGCGAGCTCCACGGTCACGCCCTTGTGGGCGCGCAGCTTCGCGTACAGCTCGGCGAAGGACTCGCGCAGCGGCGAGGTCTGCGGGTCGGTGATCCGGGCGACGGCGCCGCGGCGCGGCTGCGGGTCGTCGAGACCCAGGCTGACGCCGAACTCCTGGGCGCGCCTGCGGATCGTCGCCTCGTCGCCGAGCAGCGTCAGGTCGCACACGTTGCGGCGCAGCAGCACCTCGGCGGCGCGCAGGACGCGTTCCTCGGTGCCCTCCGGCAGCACGATGTGGCGGCGGGCCGAGCGGGCGCGCTCCAGCAGCCGGTGCTCGAACATCATCGGGGTGATCCGGCCGCTGCCGGCCACCGAGAGCCGGGCGGTCAGCTCGGCGGTGTCCACGTGCAGCTCGAACAGGCCGAGCGCGGTCTCCGCCTTGCGCGGGACGGCCGCGGTCAGCTCGCCCTCCACCGTGGTCAGCTCGGCGGCGGTGGGGAAGGACCGGCCGGGCACCGAGACCACCGGTGTGCCGGGCGCCAGCCGGGCCGCCAGCGCCATCACGTCCGGTCCGGGCCGCTCGCCGAGGGTGAGCAGGATGCCGGCGATCGGCGGCGCGCTCGCCGAGTGCGCGGCCAGCGCGGCGATGATCAGATCGGCCCGGTCACCAGGGGTGATCACCAGGCAGCCCTCGGTCAGCGCGGCCAGGAACGTCGGCAGCGTGGCACCGCCGAAGACGAAGTCCAGGACGTTGCGGGCCAGCCCCGCCTCGTCGCCGAGCAGCACCTCGCCGTCCAGCGCCCGCACCACCTGGGCCACCGTCGGCGCGGCGATCAGCGGCTCCTCGGGCAGCACGTAGACCGGCACCGGCAGCCGGCCGGCCACGGCCCCGGCGGCCGCGGCGACCTCGCCGGGATCGACCCGGTTGGCGATCACCGCGACGATGTCGCAGCCCAGCGCGGAGAAGGCCCGGTAGGTGTTGTGCACCTCGTCGGCGACCGACGCGGCGCTCTGCCGCCGGCCGCCGACGACCGGCAGGACCGGGGCGCCGAACTCGTTGGCCAGCCGGGCGTTGAGGTCCAGCTCGGCGGGCAGCTGGGTGTCCCGGTAGTCCGAGCCGAGGACCAGGACCACCTCGTGCTCGGCCGCCACCGCCTGGTAGCGGTCCACCAGGCGGGAGACCAGCTCGTCGGTGCCGTGCCCGGCCTCCAGCGCGGCGGCCTCGGCGTACTCCAGGCCGCGGGCGGTGGCCGGGTCCTGGGTGAGGCGGTAGCGGGCGCGCAGCAGGTCGAAGAGGTGGTCGGGGCCGGGGTGGCGCAGGGGGACGAAGACGCCCACCCGGTCCACCGTGCGGGTCAGGAGTTCCATCACTCCCAGCTCGACGACCTGGCGCCCGTCACCGCGGCCGATCCCCGTCACGTACACGCTGCGCGTCACGCGCTTCTCCGTCCCTCGTCGTGGCCGTCGAACCCGGCCCCCGGCGTGCCGCCCCGACGCTAACGCGGCCGGGAGCGGCGCGCGCAGCCGGGCCCGCCGCCGGCCGCCTTCCGGATCCGTGCCGCCCTCGCGCCAGCGAAAGCGACATATGACTCATAGGGTATGAATAGCGGACCGAACTGGAGGAGCGCCATGCGTATCGGAGTGCTCACCGCCGGAGGCGACTGCCCGGGCCTGAACGCTGTGATCCGCTCCGTGACGCACCGGGCCGTCACCGGGCACAACGACCAGGTCATCGGGTTCGAGGACGGGTTCAAGGGCCTGCTGGAGGGCCGCTTCCGCCCGCTGGACCTCAACTCGGTCAGCGGCATCCTGGCCCGCGGCGGCACCATCCTGGGCTCGGCCCGGCTGGAGCGCGACCGGCTGCGCGAGGCCGCCGACAACGCCGAGCAGCTGTGTGCCGCCTACGGGCTCGACGTGCTGGTCCCCATCGGCGGGGAGGGCACCCTGACCGCCGCCGTGCTGCTCTCCGACGCCGGGATGCCGGTCGTCGGGGTGCCCAAGACGATCGACAACGACATCTCCGCCACCGACCGCACCTTCGGCTTCGACACGGCCGTCTCGGTCGCCACCGAGGCCATCGACCGGCTCAAGACCACCGCCGAGTCCCACCAGCGGGTGATGGTCGTCGAGGTCATGGGCCGTCACGCCGGCTGGATCGCCCTGGAGTCCGGCATGGCCGGCGGCGCGCACGCCATCCTCGTCCCGGAGCGCGCCTTCGACCCCGGTGACGTGTGCGAGATGGTCGAGGCGCGCTTCGCCCGCGGCAAGAAGTTCGCCGTGGTCTGCGTCGCGGAGGGCGCCCACCCCGCGGACGGCACCATGCCGTACCCCAAGGGCGAGATCGACGCCTACGGCCACGAGCGCTTCCCCGGGATCGGCAACTGCCTCGCCGCCGAACTGGAGATGCGGCTGCGCAAGGAGGCCCGGCCGGTCATCCTCGGCCATGTGCAGCGCGGCGGGGTCCCGACCGCGTACGACAGGGTGCTCGCCACCCGCTTCGGCTGGCACGCGGTCGAGGCCGCCCACAAGGGAGCCTTCGGTCACATGACGGCCCTGCACGGCACCCAGATCGAGATGGTGTCGCTGCGGGAGGCGATCACCGTGCTCAAGCGGGTGCCGGAGGACCGCATGCGCGAGGCCGAGTCGGTGTTCTGACCGGACCCGCGAACGCTCACCCCTTCAGCGCCCCGCCCAGCGCGAACCCGCCCCCCAGCCGCCGGGCGATCAGCACGTACAGCAGCACCACCGGCAGCGAGTACAGCACCGAGAAGGCCGCCAGCTGCCCGTAGACCACGGTGCCGTGGGTGCCGAAGAAGGTGTAGATGCTCACCGACGCCGGGAGCTGGTCGGGGGAGAGCAGCAGCATGAACGGGACGAAGAAGTTCCCCCAGTCGGCGATGAAGGTGAACACCGTCACCACCAGCACCCCGGGGCCCATCAGCGGCAGCACCACCCGGCGCAGCGCCTGGAGCGGCGAGGCGCCGTCGGTCCAGGCGGCCTCCTCCAGGACGATCGGCACCCCGTCCATGAAGTTCTTCGTCAGCCAGATGGCGAACGGCAGTTGCGCGGTGGCCAGGAACAGCGCGGTGCCCCACAGCGTGTCGATCAGGTTGACCCGCACGAACATCCCGTACACCGGGACCATGATCGCGGTGATCGGCAGGCAGGTGGAGAACAGCACGGTCAGCATGAACGGCCGGGTCAGCCGGGAGCGGTAGCGGGAGAGCGGGTATCCGGCCAGCACCGCGGCGGCCACCGTGATCGCGGTGGCGCCGCCGCACAGCACCACGCTGTTGAGCAGCGGGGTGAAGGCGGTGTCCGGGGTGAGCACGGCGGAGAAGTTCGCCGTGGTGAAGGGGTGCGGCAGGGCCGTGCGCACGGTGGCGTGCTCGTCGAACGAGGCCAGCAGCAGCCACACCAGCGGCACCGCGAACGCCACGGCCACCACCAGCAGGCCCGCGTCCGCCGCCAGCCGGGCGCGGGTACGGCGCCTCACACCTCGGCCCTCAGCAGCCGCAGGTACCCCAGCGAGAACAGCGCGCCGACCACCAGCAGCAGCAGCGCCACCGCCGTGCCGTAGCCGATCAGGCTGTCCTGGAACGCCTTCTCGTACATGAACAGCGGCAGCGTCTGGCTGCGGTCGCCCGGCCCGCCGCGGGTCATCGCCCACAGCAGCCCGAACACCGACAGCGTCTGGAGGGTGTTGAGCATCAGGTTGGTCCCGATCGAGCGGCGGATCATCGGCAGGGTCACATGCCAGGTCCGCTGCCAGGCGCTCGCGCCGTCGACCTCGGCCTGCTCGGTGACGTCCCGCGGGATCTCGCCGAGCGCCGCGGAGTACACCAGCATCGAGAAGGCGGTGCCGCGCCAGACGTTCGCCAGCGACACCGCCAGGATCGGCAGCGTGAACAGCCAGTTCTGGCGCGGCAGATGGAGCCAGGCGAGGATCGCGTTCAGGCTGCCCTCCCGGCGGAAGAACGCGTACAGCAGGAAGCCGGCGACGATCTCCGGCAGGACCCAGGCGGCGATCACCACCGAGCCGGTGACCGTGCGCACCGGCCGGGAGGCGCGCCGCATCAGCGCGGCCAGCGCCAGGCCGAGGGTGTTCTGCCCGGCGATCGCCGAGACGGCGGTGAACACCAGGGTGAGCACGACGGCGTTGCGGAAGCCGGGGTCGGCGAAGGCGTGGCGGAAGTTGGCCAGCCCCACGAAGTGCGTTTCCGCGGCGCCGGTGAGCTGCATGTCGGTGAAGGCCAGGTAGACGCAGTACGCGATCGGGCCGGCCAGGAAGCACAGCAGCAGCGCCACCGAGGGCAGCACCGGCAGCCCGCGCAGCGGTCCGCGCAGGGCCCGGCGCCGGACGCGCGGCCGCCGGTGCCGCCCGTCCCCCTCCCTGGGCCGGGTGGCCGCGGCCGTGGCCGTCACCGCACCGCCCCGGGCGCGATCTGCCGCAGCTGCCGGTCGTAGTCGGAGGCGGCCGCCGCCGGGGTGGACTGCCCGGTGCACACCGCCTCCATCGCCGCGCCGATCGCGGTGGACACCTGCGGGTACGCCGGCAGCGCGGGCCGGTAGTGGGTGTACTTCACCAGCCGGGTGAAGAAGCCGATGCCTGGCATCGATGTCAGATAGCGGTGGTCCGCGGCGACGTCCCTGCGGACCGCGATGTTCGCCGAGCGGATGTCGTACTCGGCGGCGTTCGGCTCGCTCTGGAGCGTCTTCACGAAGTCGAACGCCAGCTGCGGGTGGGTGGCCTTGGCCGGGATGGACCAGGTCCATCCGCCGGACATGCTCACCGTGCCGGGGGCCTGGCCGTGCTCGGTGGGCATCGTGGCGGTGCCCATCACGCTGCTCCACTGCGGCCAGGGCTTGCCGCCGGTGGGCAGCCAGTTGTTGCCCAGCCAGGAGCCGTCCAGGGCGATGGCGAGCTTGCCGGAGGGCACCCAGTCGGTGCCGACGACCGTCTGGATGTTGGGGTCGAGGGCGTCGGAGATGTCCGGGCCGAGCTTCTCGCCGTAGACGGTGTGCAGGAAGTCCAGCGCGTCGGTGAAGCCCCGGCCGGCCGTGTGCCAGGTCTTCGACGCCGGGTCGTACAGCGGGTCGGACCCGGTGCCGTACGCCAGCATCTCGAAGCCCTGCATCACCGCGGCCTCGCCGGCCGCCTTGCCGGTGTAGACGTTGAGCGGGGTGACGCCGGGGACCTTGGCCTTGACGGCGCGGGCGGCGCTGAGGATGTCGTCCCAGCTCCTCGGCTGCCAGTTCGCGGGCAGTCCGGCCCGGGCGAAGATCTGCTTGTTGAACCACAGGCCGCGGGTGTCGGTGCCGTCCGGGACGCCGTAGGTGTGGCCGTCCTGGCCGCGGGCCGCCGCCTTGGCGGTGTCCACGAACCGGCTCCAGTCCGGCCAGCCCTTGAGGTAGTCGTCGATCGGGCGCAGATACCCCGCCGCGATATCGGAATTGATCAGGAAGGTGTCCTCATAGGCCAGGTCCGGGGCGGTTCTCGGGGACCGCATCATCTGCTGGAGCTTGGCGTAGTAGTCGTTCTCCGCCGCCGTGATCGGCAGCAGCCTGACGTGCTTTCCCGGGTTGGCCTTCTCGAACTGCTTGACGACTAACGCCAGATAGTCGTCCATCACCCGTACGCTGTTGTCGGGAATGCGTTCGTAGGCGACCGTGATGGTGTTCGGATCGTGCGAGGAGTCGCTGCCGCAGGCGGTCAGGACCCCGGCGGCGAGAGTGGCGGCGGACAGCAGGCCGAGGATCTTCGTCGAGCGCATGGCACGTCCCTCCGGGAGGCTGTGCAGGCTGCCCGCGACGGTAAATGGCCGCTGAAAGCAAGGTCAATGGGGCTGCAGAAGGAACCATCCGATGAGTGCCCCACCCGTCACTTCAGTGAACTCCCGTCATTCCAGCGATAATTCAGCTCTGGTCTTCCCACGCCCCCGTACTGCGGAGCGCGCACCACCCCGGCGGTGTCCACCAGGTGCTCCAGATAGCGCCGCGCGGTGATCCGGGAGACGCCCACCGCCTCGGCCGCCTGCCCCGCCGACATGCCCTCCGGGCCCGCCGCGCGCAGCGCCGCCGTCACCGCCCGCAGCGTCGGCGCGCTCAGCCCCTTGGGCAGCGCCGCGGACTCCGGCACCGTCCGCAGCACCGACAGCGCCCGGTCCACCGCCTCCTGCCCGCTGGCCTCGCCGCCGGTCAGCTCGCTGCGGAACCGCGCCCACCGCTCCATCCGCTCCCGCAGCGCCCGGAAGGTGAACGGCTTGAGCAGGTACTGCACCACCCCCGCCGAGACCGCCTGCCGCACCACCTCCAGGTCCCGCGCCGACGTCACCGCGATCACGTCCGCGCCGTGCCCCGCCGCCCGCAGCGAGCGCACCAGCGCCAGCCCGTGGCCGTCCGGCAGGTGCAGGTCGAGCAGGATCAGCTCCACCGAGGGGTGCCGCTCCAGGAAGCGCCGCGCCTCGCCCGCGGTGTACACGACCCCGGCGACCGTGAAGCCGGGCAGCCGCTCGACGTACATCCGGTGGGCGTCCGCCGCCACCGGATCGTCCTCGACCACCAGCACCTCGACGGCCACGCTCACGCCTGCGCCTCCCCGGCCGCTCCGGCGGCCGGAGCGGCCGCCCGGGCGCCGACCGGCAGGGTCACCGTGAACACCGCGCCGGTCGCGCGGCCCACCGAGACCGTGCCGCCGCAGCGCCGTGCCGCCTGCTGGACCAGCGCCAGGCCCAGGCCGCGGCCCCGGTCCGCCCGCTTGGTGCTCCAGCCGCGCCGGAAGACCTCGCCCAGCAGCCCGGGATCGACCCCGGCACCGGAGTCGGCGACCCGCAGCAGCAACTCCCCGCTTGAAAGCCGCACCGTGACCTCCACCGCCGGGCGGCGCGCCGCGGCCCCCTCCACGGCGGCGTCCAGCGCGTTGTCGATCAGATTGCCCAGGACGGTGACCAGATCGCGCCGGGACAGGGCGGCGGGCAGCACCGCGTCGTCCAGCCGGCTGTCCTGGCTGACCCGGAAGTCCACCCCGCGCTCGGCCGCCTCCGCCGCCTTGCCCAGCAGCAGCGCGGCCAGCACCGGCTCGGCGACCGCCGCGACCACCTGGTCGGTGAGCGCCTGCGCCAGCTCCAGCTCGGCGGTGGCGAACTCCACGGCCGCCTCCGGACGGCCCAGCTCGATCAGCGAGACGACGGTGTGCAGCCGGTTGGCGGCCTCGTGGGCCTGGGAGCGCAGCGCCTCGGTGAAGCCCCGCTGGCCCTCCAACTCCCCGGCCAGCGCCTGGAGCTCGGTGTGGTCGCGCAGCGTCACCACGGTGCCGCGGTGCTCGCCGCCGCGCACCGGCTGGGTGCTGACCACCACGACCCGCTCATCGGTCAGGTGCAGCTCGTCCACCCGCGGGCCGCCGGCCAGCAGCGCCCCGGTCAGCGACGGGGGCAGGCCCAGCTCGGCGACGTACCGGCCGACCGCGTCCGGCGGCAGCGCCAGCAGCTCGCGGGCCGCGTCGTTGCACAGCGCGATGCGGCACTCGGCGTCGAGCAGCACCAGCCCCTCGCGCACCGCGTGCAGCGTCGCCTGGTGGTAGTCGTACATCCGGCTCAGGCCCTCGGCGCCCAGGCCGTGGGTGTGCCGCCGCAGCCGCCGGTTGACGACATAGGTGCCCGCGCCGCCCGCCGCCAGCGCGGCCGACGCCACGGCCAGCAGCGTGACCAGCTGCCCGCGCACCTGGCCGCTGATCGTCGCGACCGTGATCCCCGCGCTGACCAGGGCGGTGACCCTTCCGCCGTCCTCGACGGGGGTGACCGCGCGCACCGAGGGCCCCAGGGTGCCGGTGTAGGTCTCGGTGAACGTGCGGCCGGCCAGCGCGGGAGCGGTGTCGCCGAGGAAGTGCTCGCCGATGCGGCCGGGGTCGGGGTGGGTCCAGCGGATCCCGGCCGGGCTCATGATCGTCACAAAGGCGACACCGGTGTCCCGGCGCACCCGCTCCGCGTACGGCTGGAGGACGACGCTGGGCCGCGGGGAGCGGGCGGCGTCGTGCACCACCGGCGCGTCGGCGATGGCCCGGGCGGTGGCGACGGCCTTGTCGCGCGCCGCGCTCTCGGCCTGCCGCCGCGCGTAGCTGAAGGCGAGCACCGCGCACCCGGCCAGGACCACGGCGACCACCGCGACCTGCATCGCGAACAGCTGTCCGGCCAGGCTGCGGGGCCGCCGGGCGGGGCGGGGAGGTATCGGCACGCCCCCAGTGTGCCTCCGTGGCGCAAAACCGTCGCGAACTCTATGTACGCAACGGTGACCGGGATCACCGCGGCGCGCATAGTCGCCGGGACCGCTTGGTCGGGACACCGGGAGGTAGAACATGTCGAAGCCGCACCAGCCGGCCGCGGCGGCGCCGGACGCGCCCGTCGCGCGCCCGCGCCGGGACCGCACCCACTATCTGTATCTGGCCGTCGTCGTGGCGGTGCTGGCCGGAATCGTGCTGGGGCTGGCCGCGCCCGGCACCGCCAAGGAGCTCAAGCCGCTCGGCACCGGCTTCGTCAGCCTGATCACCATGATGATCTCGCCGATCATCTTCTGCACGATCGTGCTGGGCATCGGCTCGGTCCGCAAGGCCGCCAAGGTGGGCGCCGTCGGCGGCCTTGCGCTGCTGTACTTCCTGGTGATGTCCACGGTGGCGCTGGCCATCGGGCTGGTCGTCGGCAACCTGCTGCACCCGGGCGCCGGGCTGCACCTGACGGCCGCGGCGAAGGCGGCGGGCCACAGCCAGGTCGCCGGCCCCGCCGAGGGCGGCACCGACTTCGTCCTGGGGATCATCCCCAAGACCCTGCTGTCCGCGTTCACCACCGGCCAGGTGCTCCAGACCCTCCTGGTGGCGCTGCTGGTGGGCTTCGCGCTGCAGGCGATGGGTTCGGCCGGTGAGCCGGTGCTGCGCGGCATCGGGCACCTGCAGAAGCTGGTCTTCCGGGTGCTGTCGATGATCATGTGGGTGGCGCCGGTCGGCGCGTTCGGGGCGATGGCCGCGGTGGTCGGCGCGACCGGGGTGGGCGCGCTCAAGGCGCTCGCCGTCGTCATGATCGGCTTCTACGCCACCTGCCTGATCTTCGTGCTGGTGGTGCTGGGCGGGCTGCTGCGGCTGGCCTGCGGCGTCAACGTCTTCTCGCTGCTGCGCTACCTGGCGCGCGAGTTCCTGCTGATCCTGTCCACCTCCTCCTCGGAGTCGGCGCTGCCCCGGCTGATCGCCAAGATGGAGCACCTGGGCGTGAGCCGCCCGGTGGTCGGCATCACCGTGCCCACCGGCTACTCGTTCAACCTGGACGGCACCGCCATCTACCTGACGATGTCCTCGCTGTTCGTGGCGGACGCGCTGGGCCGGCCGATGGCCATCGGCCAGCAGATCTCGCTGCTGCTGTTCATGGTGATCGCCTCCAAGGGCGCGGCGGGCGTCACCGGCGCCGGCCTGGCCACGCTGGCCGGCGGGCTCCAGTCGCACCGCCCGGACCTGGTGGACGGCGTCGGCCTGATCGTCGGCATCGACCGCTTCATGAGCGAGGCGCGGGCGCTGACGAACTTCGCGGGGAACGCGGTGGCCACCGTGGTCGTCGGCACCTGGACCGGGGAGTTCGACCGGGCGCGGGCCCGGGCGGTCTTCGCCGGCGAGCTGCCGTTCGACGAGACCGTGCTCGGCGAGGACACCGCGCCGGTCCCGGAGCAGGCGCCGGTCGCCGAACCCGCCGTGGCCTAGAGCACGTCGGCGGGCCGCGGCAGCCCCATCGCGTTGGGGAACGGCAGGGTCCGCGCCGCCAGCACCCGGTCCACGGCGGGCCGCAGCCCGGCGAGGAGCGCGTCGGCGCGCGGCCCGTCGAGCGGGCGCAGCAGCCGCTCGGCGAGCCGGTCGGTGTCCCGCTCGATGAGGGCCCGCAGCTCACGGCCCCGCTCGGTGACGCCGCCCCGGTCGTCCAGCAGGCCGCGGGAGCGCAGCCGGTCCAGGGCCGCGGCCCACTCCGCCTCGCTCCAGCCGCGGTCCTCGCGCCCGGAGGCGGCGGGCACCCGGCCGGTGGCCCCGGCCAGCGCCATGGCCTCGCAGCCGTCGAGGCCGTGGCCGGCCAGGACGCAGGCGTGCGCGTCGCCGCGGAACTCCCGCAGCGCGGTGGTCAGTTGCCACAGCCGCTCGACCGGGTCGGGGCGCTCGCACAGCGGGCGGTTGGCGGCGAACATCGGGCGGGCGACCTGAGGGGCGTCGTCCACCATGGCGGCCAGCGGGGCGGACAGCCGCTCCGCGCTCTCCTCCAGGCCGGGGACGTGCGCCCGCAGCGCCAGCGCGGCGCGGCGGGCGCGCTCCTCGATGACCGCCTCCGGGGAGACGACCTGCCAGGCGGCCGGCACCGCGCGGGCCACCATGCCCGGCGCGAACACCGTCAGCACCGAGGTGACCAGCGCCGGGGCGGCCGGGCCCAGGGGCGCGGTGCGGGCCGCGAAGTAGCCCTGCCAGAAGCCCCTGAGGCCCATGGCGCGGCCGATCCCGCGGCACCGCTCGTCGAAGTAGGTGACCGCGTGCAGCGGTTCGGTCAGCAGCCACAG
>JBEHXI010000042.1:0-37243 GCA_048498775.1 Actinomycetota bacterium
GGACGTAGGCGCCGGTCAGGGACCTCTCCCTGGACCGGCCACCGGCCCCGGGACCGGCACCGCCCGCCCGTGGTGCGAGCGGTGCCGGGAGCTTCCGGGAAGCCGTCGCGCGGCCGCCCGTCCTCCGGCCGGCCGCAGCGGCTCACCGAGACCCCGGGACGACCGGCCGCGGCAATGGCCGAGTAGTGGCAACGACCGCTCTGCGCAATGGATTTGACCGCCACCATGTTCATACGATGGGTTGTCGGATTGACGGCCTTACGTAGAACGGGGGCGTTCCATGGCCATCAACCTGCCGCACTGGCTCGTGGAGATCGTCGGGGTGCTGGGCTTCAACTGGCCCGAGATCGACGAGGATCAGCTGCGCGAGGCGGCCACCCATCTGCGCACCTTCGCCGAGCAGTGCGAGCGTTCGCACAACACCGCGCACGGCGTCATGACCGGAAAGCTCCAGGAGGCCTACACGGCGCAGTCCTACACCGCGCTGGCCCAGGTCTGGAGCGAGCAGAGCTCGGGCCACATGAAGGACATGATCGAGGCGTGCCGGATCTTCGCCGGCGCGCTCGATGTCGCCGCTGTCGGCGTGGAGGCGATGAAGGGCGAGGTGATCGTCCAACTCGGTATCGCCGCCGCCGAGTTCGTCGCCGACCAGGCGGCCGCGGTGGTCACCCTGGGTGCCGCCGAGGCTGCCGAGCTGGTCTTCATCGAGGCGCAGAACAAGATCCTCAGCACGATCATGCAGCGGTTCGAGTCCGAGGTGGCGGGCAAGCTGGTCGACTCGACCATCGGCCCGGTCCTGGAGCGGATCGACGCGGCCGCGCAGCGGCTGATGTTCATGGAGATGGGCCATCTCGCCGGTGGACCGCCGCCCGTGCTGAAACTCGACACGGCGGCCATGCGCGAGCACGCGGGCACGCTCGCCACCGAGGCCGACAACACCATGGACAACGGGCGCACGTTCGGCAACCGCACCGGTGCGCTGACCTTCAGGACGGGGGGCTGAGGGGCCGATGGGTGACGGCGGGGTAACAAGGATCATCGACAAGACCGCAAAGGCGCTCGAAGAGGCCGGGGGGAAGATCACCAAGGCCATCTCCACCCGGCTGCACGGACTGGGCCAGGCCACCCGCAAGGCGGCCGACCATTTCGAGAAGGCCGACGCGGAGATCGCCGACCGTGTTCCGGTCTACATGGTCGACCACGAGGGGAACGTCCGGAAACTCGTCGACGGAAAATTCGTGGACGCCAAGGACGCCGAGGGCAATCTCGCGAACTGGGCGAAGCACGACACCTCGGGGATCGGCGAGATCCTGGGCGAGGACGGGAAGACCGACACCTGGAAAAGGGGAAAGTACACGCTCCGCGGTGCGGACGAGGCGCATCCGGAGGATCTCGGGAGCAAGGTCAAGGATCCGGTGCGTTCCCACCGGATCGACCCCGGGGAAACCGAGCTCTCCCGGGCGACGGCGCGGGCCAGGCTCGCCAACGGGGATTCCGACGGCGGCAACTACGCCGCGTTCCACTACACGGACGCGGAAAAGGGCCACAACTTCATCCTGGTCGGACAGAGCAAGCCGTACGGCGCCCATTCCGAGCAGTTCGCGGGCATTCCCTTCCTGGAGCACAACATCAGCCACAACGTCACGGGTGTCTATACGGAGCGAAGTCCCTGCGACAAGGACTACCGCAACTGCGGGACCTGGCTCAACAGATACTTCCGCAATCCGGGCCTCAAGGTCTCCCACACGTTCGATTACACGAAGGCCACCAAGGATGTCGCGAACCAGCAACTCGGCCATTATCTCAGCGGTTTGTTCGGTTAGACCGGTACGGGATCGCATGAGTAGGATGACGCCATGACCGAAGACCTGGGACGCAGGCTGATCGCGCGCTTCGGCGCGTCGGGTCTGCGGCGGACGGATGTCGGCGAGGATTCGGCACTGCCCGCCGAGCAGGCGCGTCTGCTCAGGGAATACGGGATGCCCCGGCACGTGGGGCCCTATTTCTCGGCGGCGGACGACGGCGACCCGGACCGGCTGGGCGGATACGCCGAGGCGTCCGGGATGCCGCTCGGCCGCGGTCAGGGAGCGTCCTGGCTCCGCCTCGGCACGGACCGCGGGGCCGAGATCTGCGTGGACGACTCCGGCGAGGTGCGAGCCGAGTTCCTCGGCCTCGGCATGCCGGGCGCGGTGGTGAACGAGACCCTGCCGGCGTTCCTCGAGTCGCTGCTCGTGCTGGACGAGGGGCTCACGCTGGTCGGCGCGGCCAGGAACGTGCCGGAGGCCGCGGAGCACATCCGGATGATGCTGCGGCGGCTGGCCAACATCGAGCAGGGCCCGGTCGGAGCGGTGGACAGCTGGTGGTCGCGGGTGCTGGAGGACATCCGGCACACCGCGTCCCACACCTCCTTCGGGGCGTTCGAAGTCGCCGACGGCGCGGGGGAGCCCCGGATCGTCACCGGCTCCGGCGCGTTGTGCGCCCACCCCGAGGAGCGGATCTGGAGCGGCCTGCAGGCCGCCGGGACCACGGCCGACCAGGTACGGAAAGTGCACACCGAGCTCCAGCCGTGCTTCCTGCCGGGGCACTACTGCTCCCTGTGGATGGCGAGCACCTTCCCGGCGGCGGAGTTCACCCACAACTTCGACTACGGCGACACCGCCGCCTCCAGGGAACAGGGGTTCCTGGAGCTGCTGCGGCACGCGGCGTCGCGGGACTGACCGGCCACCACACCTGACGCATCGACGAGGATCACATGAGCTCCGCCATCTCACGCGAGGAACTGGAAACCGTCTTCGGGGCCGACCACCTGGCCACCGTGCCGGCGGACCGGCTGAACGCGGCGGTCACGCACGAGCCCACCGCGGCGTTCCTGACCGGGACGGGACTGCCGGACATGCCCGATTTCCTCTTCTACGCCGACGAGGAGATCGGCGCCGGACTGGAGGGCGCGCTGGAACGCCAGTCCAATCTCGGCGACTTCACCGACCTGCCGGCCGACGGCTGGGTCGTCATCGGCTACTTCTGGGACGACGCGATCCTGCTGGACGGCGCGACCGGCGAGATCCGGGTCTTCAACGACCCGGCCGGCATCGTCCAGTTCATGAACAGCGGTCTCGACCTCTTCGTGCGCTTCCTCGCCGCGATCCGCCGCGACTGGGCGCGCATCAGCCCGGAAAGCCCCAGTGACGTGCGCAAGACGGCGGCCGACAACCTCCTGGCGGAGCTGCGGGCCGTCGACCCCGCCGCGTTCGCCGACTCCGACGCCTACTGGTACAAGGCCATCGACAACGCCGCCTCGGAGTACTGAACCGCGGCCTCCGTTCTCGGACGGCCATGAACCGGTGACTCGCCGCGGGCGAGGAGGGGGAGCAGAATCATGACCGAACCGCTGCCGCTCGACGACTGGCCCGCGCTGGAGGCGGGGCGCGGGCCCGCCGGGCGGGCGCTGCTGGACTGGGCGGCCGATCCGGACGCGGAGCGGCTGTGCCTGGTCACCGGATCCGCGGGGGCCGGGAAGAGCGCGCTGCTCGCCTGGTTCACCGAGGCCCGGACGGTCCACGGGAACGCGACGGTCCACGCCCTCGTGCCGTGCGAGGGCCTGGGGTTCGGCCCGGCGGTGTGGATCCTGCGCCACCAGCTCCACTACGGTGGCGGATCCGCGGCCGGTCTGCTGCGACGCGCCGCCGCCGACCGCCGTCCGATGCTGATCGTCCTGGCCGACCTGCACCTGCTCGACTCCGGCGGCCCCCGGCCCGGCTCCCTGCTGGTGCCCGAGGTGATCGAGCCGCTGCTGGAGCTGCCGTGGGTGCGGGTGCTGGCGGAGACCCGGGACCCGCGGGGCGCCGGTTTCCCCACGCCCGCCCGCGTCCTCGACCTGGACGACCCGGCCCTCACCGACCGGGCGGGTTACGCCGCCTGGTACGCCCGGATCGCCGGTGCCGCCCCGGTCGTCCCGGCCGACACGGTCTTCCCGCATCCCGCGCTCGGGCAGGTGGCCGCCGTGCTCCCGGCGGACCCGTCCCCCGAGGGCGAGCTCTGCGCGGCCTGGTGGGCGGCGCAGGAACCGGCGGTCCGGCAGGCGTTGCGGACCCTGGCCCTGGCCCGCGGGCCGATGGAGGCGGCCACCTGGCGGCTGCTGCACGCCGGACTGCGTCCGCAGGACCCGGACGCGGCGGCGGCGGTCGACCGCGCGGCGGCCCAACTCGCCGGGCAGCAGGCGGAGTTCAGGCTTCCGCTGCCCCGGATGGCCACGCTCGCCCGGCACGACGACGGCTCCGGGGAGTGGTTCCCCGACCCGGAGAAGGCCTTCGACGTCCTGCTCGGCCTGGTGCCCGCCGGACCGGGCGGCCGGCCGGACTGGGAGCGCGCCCCGGCCTATGTGCGCGACCACCTGCTCGCCCACGCCCCCGGCACCCGCACCGCCGCCACCTTGCTGAGCGATCCCGGCTTCCTGGTCCACACGGCGCCCGAGGCCGTCACCCGGGCCCTGGACGACCGCGCAACGGTGACCCCGCCGTCGCTGCGCGCCACCTGGTACCCGGTGGCACCGGTGCTCCAGGGTGCCGCGCTGACGGCGGGGCAGCGGGCCGCCGCGCTGCACGCCTGCGCGCTTGCCACCGCGCCCCGGCTGGCGGAGTTGCTGGCCCCGGCCGCCCGCGCCGGCGGGATCACCGCCCGTTGGACGCTCCCGCGCCGGACGCTGCCGGTGCTGGACGGCCCGTCGCCCACGGCGCACTGGCCCGGGGCGCTGGAGGCGCTGGCGCCCGGTGCGGACGGGACCGTGCTGGCCGCTGACGCGCTGGGGCACGTGCGGACGCTGTCCACCGCGGACGGCACGGCGACCGGCCGCACCGTCGAACTGCCCCTGACCGGGGTGGCGGACCTGGCGCGGCTGGCCGGCGGCGCGCTGGTGATTCGGGACCACGACGGGGTGCTGAGGATCTCCGGGGAACACCGGACCGGACTCGCGCAGGCCCTGGCGGCGCCTGGGCCCCGGGCCACGTGCCTGGGCGCCACCGGGGACGGCGGGACGCTGGTGGTGGGCGACACGGAGGGCGGGCTGCGGCTGTTCGGCGCCGACGGCACACCGGCCGGGCGGGTGACTCTCGCGGCCGGTGTCCCGGTCACCGCGGCGAGCTGTCTGCGGGACGACAAGGGGGGCGTCGTCGTGGTCGCGGGCCTGGCCGACGGGTCGGTCACGCTGTGGGCACCGCCGAAGCCGCCTCTGGAGGGGGCGTTGACGTACCGGGGCACCGTGCCGGTGTCCATCGCCGCCGCGAGGACGCGGGTCGGACCGGTGATCGCGGTCGCCTGGGCCGACCAGGTCGTGACCGTCGACCGGCTCGGGAGCGGGCCGACCCTGGCGGCCCACCCGTACCACGACGTCCTGGCGCTGTCCCTCGCCCCGGACGGGGTACTGGTGGGCGCCGGCTACGACGGCATCACCTGCTGGGAGTGCGATCCGGACGCCCTCGCCTGACCGCCGGGCCCGGCCGGTGGCCCGCAGCACGCGGAGGTGGCGGGCGCCGGGTGCACGGGCCGGTGAGAAACCCCGCCCGGCGCCGGGCGGAGCGCGCCTGTGGCGGCCCGTCAGGGGGGCTCCCGCCCCCGTTCGCACCGGCCTGCGGGTGAAGGGCTTCCGGCGCTCGCGCCGGGCGTCACAGCGGCCGCGCCCGGTCTCGCCGCGTACCGTCTGACCTGGGCTTTTGCGTCCGTACCGCCTATCATCGGGCCATCACCTCAAGGGGGCGCGATGGACCGGGACATCCGCACGGTCGAGGACGTACTCAGGCTGCTGGACGGGCTGTTCGCGCCGGAGGCGGACCGCTGGACGGACGGCGGGGCCGGCTGGTGGGACGGCTTCTACGCGGACCGCTCCAGGCCGGTGCCGTTCTTCGCGGCGAAGCCGGACGAGAGCCTGGTCTCCTACCTGGAGCGGGGGCTGATCGCCCGGGGCCGGGCGCTGGACCTGGGCTGCGGTCCGGGACGCAACGCCCTCCACCTGGCCGCGCTGGGCTTCGAGGTGGACGCCGTCGACCTCTCGGACGCGGCCGTCGACTGGGCCGAGGAGCGGGCCCGCGCGGCCGGAGCGCACATCCGCTTCCACCGCGGCGACGCCTTCGCCCTCGCCGCGGGCGAACTCGCCGGCCCCTACGACCTGATCCACGACTCGGGCTGCTTCCACCACCTGCCGCCGCACCGCCGGATCAGCTACCTCGCCCTGCTGGACCGCGCCCTCGCCCCGGGCGGCCACTTCTCCCTCACCTGCTTCGCGGCCGGGGCGATGGGGTCGGAGCTGCCCGACGCGGCCTTCTACCGTGAGTCCCGGCTGCACGGCGGGCTCGCGTACACGCCCGAGTCGCTGCGCCGGATCTTCGGCGACCTGACGGAGGTCGAGCTGCGCCGGATGCGGAACGAGCCGCCCGACTCCCCGTATTTCGGCGAGGATTTCCTCTGGGCCGCTCTGTTCCGCCGCTGACCGGGAGTTCGCGCGGCGGTGTGGTGGCGTTATCGCCGATTTCGAAAAGGAGTGCGAGGTGGAGGCGGACCGGCGCGGTGGACAAGGCTTTTTCGAACTGCCGGTCGACAGGAGGGCTTTGGCCGCACCGCGTTCTCGGCTTTTGCTCTGACGATTCGCGGACGACGTCGGCCGCCGAGAACGGAACCGGTCTCGACGGCCGACGTCGTACCCGGACCCTCAGCTGCCGCGCAGCGGCACCGAGCGCCGTGCCGGGGCCGCTGTCTCAGGCGGTGATGGGGCCCAGGGGGATGTCCGAGACAGTGAGGCTGGCCGACTTGATGGAGCCGCCGGTCAGGACGGGCAGGCCGTTGGGGCCCGGGGCGAACGTCGCGGTCAGGTCGTTCAGGGAGCCGCTGACGGAGAGACCACCGGCGACGTTGTCGAGCTCGGCGTCGGCTATCTCGCGGGTCTCAATGCCGGGAGTGTTGCTCACGATGATGAGCGTCCTTCTTCTCTGGTAGTGGATCGCAATGCGTGGCGCACTGCGGCGCGAGTCCCTTGAATGACTCCCGCCGTGCGTCACGTTTGCACGCTCGTATGAGGCGCGATTGATGAAACGCCTCACCTTTCACGGGCTCCACACAGATGTACACGCCAGACCTGGAAGCGGAAGGCTGACGTCACGCGGAACGCGAATCACCGGCCATCACCGGCTCTCACCGGCCATCACCGGCCGTCGTGCGATGCCGCGGAGGGGTGCGCTATGACAGGTGCGACCGCACTCCCGCACCGCCGGAGACGACATGAGACATCTGGGCATCGCCGGGCACAGCGCGGAAGGCGCCGCGCTGTGCTTCCGGACCTTCTGCCATGAGGGGTTCGCCGAACTCGGGCCGCACGCGCATCCCGACGTGACCCTGGACTGCATCGGGCTGGCACAGTCGATGCCGGCCTGGGAGAAGGGGGACCATGCCGCGATCCGCGGGACGATGGCGGAGAGCGTGCGGCGGCTGGCCGCGGCGGGGGCGGACTTCTTCGTCTGCCCGGACAACACCGTCCACCAGCCGCTGGAACTGCCGGGGGAGGACCTGGCGCTGCCCGGGCTGCACATCGCCGAGGTGGTCGCCGAGCGGGCGGCGGAGGAGGGCCGCCGGCGGGTCGGGGTGCTGGGGACCCGGTATCTGATGGAGGGGCCGGTCTACCCGCGGGCGCTGGCGGCGCGCGGGATGGAGGCCGTGGTGCCCGGGGCGGAGGACCGCGAGACGGTCAGCGCCATCATCTTCGCGGAACTGGTGAACGGGGTGCTCACCGACGCGTCGCGCGCCGAGTACGTCCGGGTCATCGAGCGGCTGGCCGGGCGGGGGTGTGACGCGGTGGCGCTGGTGTGCACGGAGATCCCGCTGCTGGTGACGCCGGAGGTCTCCCCGCTGCCGGTGCTGGACTCGACGCGGCTGCTGGCGCGCGCCGCCTTCGAGGTGGCGGTGGGCCGGCGGGAGCTGCCGACCTGGCGGGGCGGGCCGGTCGGAGGGTGAACGGGCTGTGGTTCCCCGGCCGTCCGTGCGGCCGGGGAACCACAGGTCTGCGGGGCCGCCGGTCACCTCAGGCGGACGCCGGAGCGGTGGACGCCGGAGCGGCGTCCGCCGGAACGGGGGTGCTGCCGGCCGCCCAGCCGAGGCCCATCCGGCCCAGCAGCGGGCGCAGGCGGGCATCGAGGCTCCAGGTGGCGCCGGCGTAGGCGTACATCAGGGCCAGCGAGGCGAAGATGTACGCGACGGAGGGGCCGAGGTCGGTGATGCCCGGCTTGGTCCACGGCAGGTGGAAGCCCTCGGCGGCCGACCAGATGCCGAAGGAGAAGACGGCGCTGCCGACGCAGACCAGGTTGGTGAACGCGCCGAGGAGCAGGGCGAGCGCGATCAGCGTCTCGATGACGGCGGTGCCGACCGCGAACGGGCCCGGGGCCGCGGTGCCCACCGAGTGCCACAGTTCGATCCACTGGTGGATGACCGGAGTGTGGATCTTGCTGGCCTTGCCCAGTTCGTCGTCCAGGGTCTGGCCGTGGATGAAGCCGGGCAGCCACTTGAACGAGGCGTCGACGGCCCAGACGAGGCCGTAGCCGATGCGCACCGCCGCGGCGCCGTGCAGCCTGCGCAGGGCCGGGGTGGCCGGTGCGGGGCCGTCGAGGGTGGTCAGGCCTTCGGGGTTCGTGAGGGTGGTCATGGTGGCGAAAATCCGTTCCGGAGTGGGGGTAATCCTGCCTCAGGGTTGTGCATGCATGTGGCAGGTAAATGTCGTCGCGGAGAATCCGGAATGAAGAAGCGGGCCGGAGGGGCCGACTTCGCGCTGGAGCCGTGACGGTTCTCGCGGTGTCGCTTCCGGCGGATGCGGATGGGCCTCTGACCTGCGAGAACAAGCGGGGATCCGCACAAATGGACGCGGGGTCCGTCGAATGAGGAGGCGGTGTCGCATTCCGCCGGCCCGCGCTTGTCGCAATCGGTTTTCGGACGGAATCGGAAAAGCTTCGGCCAGGGCGTGTAGCGAAATGTGCACACCGCCCGCGCGGGCCCGGTGGCGTGCCGGGTGGCCTGCGGCGATGGCTCGGGGGTGTGACGTGGCTCACATCGTAGTGTGTACTCGTGTATGCATTAGGATGCGCGTGGACACGACAGGGAGCGTGGCACACATGACACATCCATCCAGGCAGTGCGCCCGCGGCCGGACCGCGGGCCCCGACGCGCCGCCCGCGACATCCGGCGCGGGGGCGCACCCGGCTCCGGACGGCCGCCCGCGGGCCCTTCACCGAGGAGGGCCCCGTGCCGCGTAGGAACCCGGCCGGCACCGCGACGCCGCCCGCCGACCTCGACGGGTTCCTCGCGGGCCCGTGGGATGTCGTGGTGATCGGCGGCGGCAACGCGGCCCTCGTCAGCGCGCTCAGCGCCCGCGACCAGGGCGCGCGCGTCCTGATGCTGGAACGTGCCCCGGTGGTCTTCCGCGGCGGCAACAGCCGGCACACCCGCAACATCCGCTGCGTGCACAACGAGTCCGACCGCTACACCCCGGGCACCTACACCTTCGACGAGGTGTGGAAGGACCTGTGCGGGGTGGGCACCGGTCCCAGCAACGAGCAGCTCGCCGAGCTCACCGTGCGCGAGTCGGAGTCGGTGCCCGGCTGGATGACGGAGCACGGCGTGCTCTGGCAGCCGCCGCTGCACGGCACCCTCCACCTCGGGCGCACCAACCGGTTCTTCCTCGGCGGCGGCAAGGCACTGGTCAACACCTACTACCGCACCGCGGCGCGGGCCGGCATCGACGTCCTGTACGAGGCCACGGTCGAGGAGCTGGTCTTCGACGGCGACCGGTGCACCGAGCTGGTGGTCCGGGCCCAGGGAGCGCTGCGGCGGGTCCGCGCCACGGCCGTGGTGTGCGCCAGCGGCGGCTTCGAGGCCGACATCGAGTGGCTGCGGAAGTACTGGGGCGACGCGGCGCTCAACTACCACATCCGCGGACCCAGGTACAACGACGGGACGGTGCTGCGGCAGCTGCTCGACGCGGGAGCGGCCAGCGCCGGGGAGGAGCGCGGCTTCCACGCCGTCGCCATCGACGCCCGCAGCCCCAAGTTCGACGGCGGCATCGCCACCCGGCTGGACATGATCCCGTTCGGGATCGTGGTGAACCGGGACGGCGAGCGGTTCTACGACGAGGGCGACGACATCTGGCCCAAGCGGTACGCGATCTGGGGCCGCAACATCGCGCTCCAGCCGGACCAGATCGGCTACGCGCTGTGGGACTCCAAGGTCAGCGGGAAGTTCCTGCCCCCGATGTACGGCACCTTCCAGGCCGGCAGCATCGGCGAGGTGGCCGACCAGCTGGGCCTGGACCGGGCGGCCGTGGAGGCCACGGTCGAGGGGTTCAACCAGGCCGTCGACCGCGGGCCGGGCGGGGAGTTCAACCCCGCCGTGCTGGACGGGGTGTCCACCGAGGGACTGACCCCGCCCAAGAGCAACTGGGCGCAGCGCCTGGACACACCCCCGTACTACGGGATCGCGATGCGCCCCGGGATCACCTTCACCTACCTGGGAGTCGCCGTCACCGAGCAGGCCAGGATCCGGCGTGCCGACGGCTCCACCTTCCACAACGTCTTCGCCGCAGGGGAGATCATGTCGGGCAACATCCTGTCCACCGGCTACATGGCCGGGTTCGGACTGACCATCGGCACGGTCTGGGGCCGGATAGCCGGACGTGAGGCGGCGCGGCATGCCGCTCGATGACCTGTTCGCCGAGGCCGAGCGGCAGCTGAACGTCTGCAACTCCTGCCGCTACTGCGAGGGTTACTGCCCGGTGTGGCCGGCGCTGGAACTGCGCACCGCGCTCACCGAGGGCGACATCACCCATCTGTCGAACCTGTGCCACGACTGCCGCGACTGCTTCACCGCGTGCATGTACACCGCGCCGCACGAGTTCGAGCTGAACCCGCCGAAGGTGTTCGCCCAGGTCCGGGAGGTGACGTACCGGCGCTACGCGTGGCCGGGCGCGCTGCCGTCCTGGCTGCGCGGATGGCGGGCGGTGGCGGCCGCGTTCGTCGGGGTGCTGGTGCTGCTGGGGGCGCTGAGCGCACTCACCACCGGGAGCGGGACCTTCGCCGCTCCGCCGTCCGGATCGCCGTACGCGGTCCTGCCCTACCTGGTGCTGCTGGCGGTGGTGCTGGCTCCGTTCCTCTGGGCGGGGGCGGTGCTGGCCGGCGCGGTGGTGCGGTACTGGCGCGACACCCACGGCGCCCTGCGCGACCTGCTGAACGCCGGTGCCTGGCGCCGGGCGCTGGCGCAGGGCGTGAACCTGCGGCACATGAGCGGCGGGGGAGAGCAGTGCTCGTATCCGGAGGGCGAGCCGTCGAGCGCGCGCAAGCGGTTCCATCTCGCGCTCACCTACGGCTTCGCGCTGTGCGTGGTCTCGACGACCGCGGCGGGCATCATGCAGGACGTCCTGGGGATGCAGCCGCCCTACCCGCTGCTGTCGGTGCCGGTGGTGACCGGCACCCTCGGCGGCCTGGGCATGCTGGTCGGCTGCGCCGGGCTGGTGGCCGTCAAGCGCCACAGCGACCCCGAGCAGGGCACCGACACCATGCGGGCGGCGGACTACGGGCTGCTGTGGGCGCTGCTGGTGCTGTCGGTGACCGGTCTGCTCACCCTCGCGCTGCGTGCCACCCCGGTCTTCGCGCCCGTCCTGGTGGTGCATCTGGCCTCGATCGTGGTGTCGTTCGCGATCGCCCCGTACACCAAGTTCGTCCACTGGATCTACCGGCTGCTCGCCATCTACCAGGACAACCTGGAGCGCCCGGCGCAGGGCGCCTGAACCGCCGCTTTATCTCAAGGAGTTGATGGAAGTGTCCGACAGTCCGGTCGGCTGGGCCTTCGTGGGCACCAGCGGATGGGTGGACAGCCGGTTCGCGCCGAGTGTGCGTGCCGCCGGCCACCGGGTGGTGGGGGCGTTCGGCTCCTCCGCCGAGGGCTCCGCGCGGTTCGCCGCCAAGCACGGGGCCACCGCGTACGACAGCCTCCAGCAGATGCTGTCCGACGACGAGGTGGAGGCCGTGTGGGTCGCCTCCCCGACCCTCGCGCATCCCGAACACGCCCGGCTGGTGGCCGCGTCGGGGCGCGCGGTGCTGGTGGAGAAGCCGCTGGCGGTCGACGCGGCCGGGGCCCTGGCGCTGGCCGGTGAGCTGGCCGCCGCCCCGGTGCTCTCCGGGGTGGGCTTCCAGCACCGTTTCAACCCGGGGATCCGGGCGCTGGCCGACGCGCTGGCGGAGAACCGGATCGGCACCGTCTCCTCGGTCATGCTGCACCACTGTGTGGCGGGCCCCGCGGCTCCCGCCACGTGGCGCGCCGACCCGGCGCAGAGCGGCGGCTGGAGCATCAACGACCTGGGCACCCACCTGCTGGATGTGGCCCGGTTCCTCTTCGGCGACCTGGACTTCTGGGCGGCGCGGCTGTCGTCGCCGGGCCGCTCGCTGGCCGTGGACGACCTGTCGTGGGTGATGATGGCCGCCGGTGAGGCGACGGTCGTGATGCGGGCGTCCACCGGCACCCCGGGACCGGCGACGTTCATCGAGGTCAGCGGGACCGAGGGCTGGCTGCGGCTGACCGGGTTCTGGGGCGGCGGCGGGCAGTTGACCGACTCGTCGGGCACCGTGGTGGACATCGAGCCGGCGGATCCCTACGTCGCCCAGGTGGCGGCGTTCTCCGCCGCGGTGCGCGGCGCGGCCTGGGCGGGCGCGACCCCGCTGGACGGCGCGCGGGTCAGTGAACTGACCGAGGCGGCACGGGAGTTCAGCGGTGGCGTCGGTGAGACGCGCGGCTGATCCGGGCGCGGACAGAACGGGGCCGCCACCGACCGGGGGTCGGTGGCGGCCCGTTGCGCCCTCGTCACGAGCACCGGGCGGTGCCCCGCCGGGCTCAGGCCTCGCTGCCCACCGAGGCCTGCGCGTACATCCGCAGCCGGGTGTCCCGGGCGACGGTCATGTGCTCGGCGGCGGCCGCGGCGGCCCGCTCCGGGTCCTGCGCGCGGATCGCCTCGAGGATCTCCTCGTGCTCGCGCAGGACGCGCTCCCAGCGGCCGGGGAAGTCCAGCGTGGTCTGCGGGTAGCGGACCAGGCGGCTGAGCAGGCGGGTGATGACGTCTTCCAGGGTGCCGTTGTGGCTGGCCTTCCACAGCGCCTCGTGGAAGCGGTTGTTCCAGGTCACCCGGCCCTCGGTGTCCCCGTCCGGCAGGACCCTCATCTCCTGGAAGATGGCCTCCAGGCGGGACAGGTCGAGCTCGGTGCGCCGGGCCGCGGCCGCGCGGGCCGCGGCGGCCTCCAGCACGGCGCGGACCTCGTATATCTCCAGGATCTCCTCGGGGCTGCGCTCCTTGACGCGCACTCCGCGGCCGGAACGCTCGATCAGGCCGTCCTGTTCGAGCCGCTTGAGACCCTCGCGGATCGGTGTGCGGCTGACGCCCAGCCGCTGGGCCAGGGTGGCCTCGGTGATCGCGGCGCCCGGCTCGATCGCGTCGCCGAGGAACAGGTCGCGCAGCCGTTCATAGGTCGAGTCCGGCACGGGCACCCCTTTGTCTCTACGGCGAGCATCTTATCGCCATGTGCGGAAACCGGTTGACGCCCCGGATCCTGAATAGTATACACGTGTGTGCCATCGCATAGCGATGTGTTCTGGGGAGTACCAAGGCGCCGGCAGCGCGGTCCACACCCTGGCTCAGGAGTGGAGGTTCACGCGACACACCCCGCCTCGTGAGCCGTCCGGACCCGCACGAACACACGCACCGAACCACCCACCTCTTGTGGTGTCTCCCGCCCGAGCCGCACATCCCAGGCCGACCGCACCCCCTCGCAGCCGGCCGACGGATACCGGGCGAAGACCCGAACCCCCCGCCCACCCCGGGCTTCTTTCATCCCGTTTCGGAGGTCAGGAAATGTCAGCTCGTGGCACTGCCCGGCGTCACATCAGCGCATGGCTCGGCTGCTCTCTGCTCGCCACCGCCGGCCTCACCGCCTGCGGTCCCACCAACGGCTCGGCCGGCGGTGTCAAGGAGATCCGCGTCGGTCTCGTCTTCCCCACCAGCGGCTCCATGGCCGCGCTCGGCTCCGACCAGGAGAAGGGCGTCCAGATGATGCTGGACTGGGCCAACGCGCACGGCGGCGCCGGCGGCGCGAAGATCAAGGTCTTCACGGCCGACTCGCAGAGCGACCCGGGCGTCGGCGCCACCGCCGCGCAGCGCCTGATCGACAACGACCAGGTGCAGCTCCTCATCGGCTCCTACTCCTCCGGCATAGCCCAGGCGATCCTCCCGGTCGCACAGCGCAACCGGGTGGTGATGTGGGAGGTCGGCGCCGTCTCGCCGACCGTGAACAAGGCGAGCAGCCCCGGCTTCTTCCGTACCGTCGGCTCCTCGACCACCTACGCCGCCGCCGACCTGGACTTCCTCAAGACCTATCTGGCGAGCAAGCTCGGCAAGCCCGCCAACCAGGTCCGCATCGCCATCGCCCACGAGGACGGCGCGTTCGGCAGCAGCGTCGGCGACGAACTGGTCTCCCAGGCGAAGGCGCAGGGCCTCAACGTGGTCGCCACCGAGGCGTACCCGGAGACCTCCTCCGACATGACCCCGGTGGTCCTGCGGCTGAAGGCCGCCAACCCCGACGTCCTGTTCATCACCCCGCTGGTCGCCTCCACCAACCTGTTCTGGCAGGCCGCCCGCACCCAGGACTTCAACGTCAAGGCGGTCATCGGCTCCGCGGGCTTCAGCTCCTCGGCGTTCCTGAACAAGTTCGGCGCCAAGGGCATCGAGGGCGCCTACGACGTCGAGGCGCCGGCCGTCGCCAACATGAAGGCCGACAACCTCGACACCAGCGCCCGCACCGTCCTGGAGCAGCTGCGCGACCAGTTCGCCCAGCAGCAGGGCCACCCCTGCGCCGTGCACTGCGGTGACGGCCTCGGCGGCGCGTACATCCTGGTCAAGGACGTCCTGCCGCGGGCGGTGGCCTCCGGCTCGGTGACGATGGACTCCATCGACAAGGCCGCCGCGCTGACCAACATGCCGTACGGATCCACCCCGCAGGGCTTCGGTGCCAAGTTCGGCCCCAACGGCGACAACACGCTGGCCCGCAGCTACATCATGCAGTGGCAGGGCGGCAAGCTGAAGGTCGTCTACCCGCAGACCCTCGCGGTGGCCGACCCGATCTTCCCGATGCCGACGTGGTCCCAGCGCTGACGCGGCGCGTCACGCACGACTCTGGAGTCCCCTCATGCAACTCCCCTCAGCCATAGCGAGCGGGATAGCCCTCGGCGCCATCTACGCGTTGGTCGCCGTCGGCCTCAATCTGATCTTCGGCGTAGTGAAGATCATCAACTTCGCGCAGGGAGCGCTGCTGACGCTCGCGCTGTACGCGGTCTTCGAACTGCACAGCACGGTCGGCCTCGACCCCTACCTGGCGCTGCCCGCCGTCGCGGCGGTGATGGCGGGCATCGGCTACCTCGTGCAGACCACGCTGGTCAGCCGGGTGCTCGGCAAGGAGCGCACCAGCCAGCTGCTGATCACCTTCGGCCTGGCCATGGTGATCAGCAACGGCTGCCTGGCGCTGTGGGGCGCCGACTACCGCTCGGTCACCATCTCCTACGGTGACTCGGTCCTCGGCTTCCTCGGCGTACGCGTCACCGTCTCGACCGCCATCGCGGTGATCGGCTCCGCGCTGGCCGTCGCGTTCCTCTATCTCTTCCTGCACCGCAGCAGGATCGGCACGGCGATCCGGGCGGTCGCCCAGCAGCCGGAGTCCGCGGAGCTCGCCGGCATCAACGTCCGGCGGGTCTACGCCGTGGCCTTCGCGGTGGGCACCGGGCTGATCGGGGTGGCCGCCTCGCTGATGGCGCCGATCTACCCGATCCACCCGGGCGCCGGGGACAGCTTCGGGATCATGGCCTTCATCGTGGTCATCCTCGGCGGCCTCGGCAGCGTCTTCGGCGCCGCCCTGGCCGCGCTGGCCATCGGCATCATCCAGAACCTGTTCGCCACCTACGTCAGCGTCCAGCTCTCCACGGCCCTGGTCTTCCTGGTCTTCATCGTGGCCATGATCGCCAGGCCCAACGGGATCTTCGGCCGGACTGCGAGGATCGCATGACCGCCACCACACCCCCGGCCGCTCCGCCGGCCGCCGTCCACCGCTCGCTGCACCCCGGGGGCCTGTCCCAGGCCGGAGCGAAGGTGCTGATCCCGGCGCTCGCGGTGCTCGCCGCCCTGGCGGTGCTGCCCCTGGCGCCCGGCATCACCTTCTACTACCTCCAGGTGGTCATCCTCTTCTTCTGGTTCGCCGCCCTCGGCACCAGCTGGACGATCGTCGGCGGCTACGGCGGGATGCACTCCATCGGGCACGCCGCCTTCATCGGGACCGGCGCCTACACCTCGACCCTGCTCTTCCTGGACTTCGGGATCAGCCCGTGGATCGGGATGTTCGCCGGGATGGCGCTCGCCGCGGTGCTCGCCGTCCTGATCGGCTACCCCTGCTTCCGGTACGGGATCCGCGGCGACTACTTCGCCCTGGTGACCGTCGCCCTGGGGCAGGTCGGCTACGAGTTCGCCAACGGCGCGTCCACGATCACCAAGGGCTCGCAGGGCATCCCGCTGCCGTACGCGGGGGACTCCCCGTCCGGGTTCCAGTTCGCGGACCGCTCGGTCTACTACTGGATCATCATGGCGATCTGGCTGGCCGTGGTCGTCGTGGCCTACCGGGTGCGGCGCTCCGCCTTCGGCTACCAGCTCATCGCCCTGCGCGACGACGAGGTGGCGGCGGCCCGCGGCGGCATCCACGTCACCCGGCAGAAGCTGATCGCGCTGGCGGTCAGCGCCGCCATCGCCGCCGCGGCCGGCACCTTCTACGCCCAGTTCATGCTCTTCATCGACCCGGGCTCGGTCTTCGGCCTGTCCCTGTCGGTGCAGGTGGTGCTGATGGCGGTGCTCGGCGGGATGAACAGCTACCTGGGCGCCACGATCGGCGCCGCGCTGCTGGTGCCGCTCTCCCAGGTGCTCTCCGCGCAACTGGACGGCACCACAGGCCTGGACCTGGTCATCTACGGCGGCATCCTGGTGGCGCTGATGCTCTACATGCCCTACGGCGTCCTCGGCCTGCTGCGCCGGTCGCCCCGCTGGAGGAAGGTCATCGGATGGTGACGCAGACAGCCACGGGCCTGGACGGCACGGCCGACGTGATTCTCTCGGTACGCGGTGTCGGCAAGTCCTTCGGCGGCCTCAAGGCCCTCCAGGACGTCTCCTTCGAGGTCGCCACCGGCAGCATCACCGGCCTGATCGGCCCCAACGGCTCCGGCAAGAGCACCCTGTTCGACATCATCACCCGCTACCAGCAGCCCGACCAGGGCGAGATCCGCTTCGCGGGCGAGCCGCTGGGGGCGCTTCCCCCGCACAAGGTCGCCCGCCGCGGGCTGATCCGCACCTTCCAGCTCACCCGGATCTTCCCCAACCTCACCGTCGCCGAGAACCTCCTGGTCTTCGCCGGCGGCGGGCGCCGCCGCCACGCGGCGGGCGAGGAGAAGGTGTACGAACTGCTGGAGTTCACCGGCCTGCTGCGGGTGGCCGAGCTGGAGGCCGGCGGGCTGTCCTACGGGCAGCTGAAGCTCCTGGAGATCGCGCAGGTGCTGATGCTGGACCCGAAACTGCTGATGCTCGACGAGCCGCTGGCCGGGATCAACCCGGGACTGGCCGACGAGATCGTGGCGCGGCTGTGCGATCTGCGGGACCGCGGGATGACCCTGGTGCTCGTCGAGCACAACCTGCCGGTGGTGCGGACCCTGTGCGACACGCTCACGGTCCTCAACGGCGGCCGGGTGCAGCTCACCGGCGACCCGGAGACGGTGCTGGCCGACAAGGACGTCAGGGAGGCGTTTCTCGGTGACTGACGTGACGACGACGGCCGGCCCGCCGGCCGAGCCGCTGGTGAGCACCCGCGGCCTGGTGTCCGGGTACGGGCGTCTGGAGACCCTGCACGGCGTCGACCTGGACGTCCCCCAGGGCAAGGTGACCACGATCATCGGCCCCAACGGCTCGGGCAAGTCCACCTTCCTCAAGACGGTGGCCGGCCTGGTCAAGCCGTGGAAGGGCTCGGTGTTCCTGGGCGGTGAGGACGTCGCCGGACGGCCCGCGCACGCCCTGGTGCACCGCGGGATGTGCATGGTGCCGCAGGGCCGGGTGGTCTTCCCGTTCCTGACCGTCGAGGAGAACCTGCGGATGTGCGGGTACACCGTGCGCTCCGAGAAGGCCGTCCGCGAGCGGATGCAGGAGGCGTACGAGTTCATCCCTCGGCTGCACGAGCGGCGCCACCACCTGGCCAACACCCTCTCCGGCGGTGAACAGGTGATGCTGTCCATCGCCAAGGTGGTGATGCTCAAACCGCGGGTGCTGCTGCTGGACGAGCCGTCGCTGGGGCTGTCCCCGAAGATGGTCGACTTCGTGTACGACAGCGTCGCCACGCTGGTCGGGCAGGGGCTGACCACCATGGTGGTGGAGCAGAACGTCCGCAAGGCGCTGGCGGTGGCCGACCATGTCGGCGTCCTGGTGCTCGGCAACGTCCGCTACCAGGGCGGCGTGGACCGGCTGGAGCACGAGGTGGACCTGGGCCGGCTGTTCGTGGAGGGCAAGGGCTGACAGCCGGTCCGGACAACGCGGCCGCCGCCGTCCCTGAGGGTGCAGGGATGGCGGCGGTCGTCTGCGTGCTGCGGTGCGGGACGCCGCGGAAGCTGCCGTGCGGCACGCCTCGCAACGCGAAGGCGGCGGGCCGCTCCCGGAGAGGGGAGCGGCCCGCCGCTTCGGTGCCGTGCGGTTCAGCCGCGCGGCGGGAAGGTCGGCTCGGGGTGCGGCAGCGGCGGCAGGTCCCAGGTGGCGACCGCCGGCAGCTTCACCTCGGAGTCCACCTGGACGTCCAGCACCGTCGGGCGGCCCGACTCCAGGGCCGTCTTCAGCGCCGGGCCCAGGTCGCCGGGGGTCTCCACGCGCAGGCCCTGCGCGCCCATCGAGCGGGCCATCGCCGCGTAGTCGGGGGAGAAGGGGCGGCCCGCCGAGTCCTGGAAGCTGGTGGCCAGTTCGCGGTCCGCGCCGAAGTAGCCGCGCTGCTGGTCGCGGATCGACATGTAGCCGCCGTTGTTCCACACCAGCCACACCGCCGGCAGGTCGTACTCGACGGCGGTGGCCACCACGTTCGGCATCATCAGGAAGCCGCCGTCGCCCACCACGGCCACCGCGGGCCGCTCCGGGGCCGCCAGCAGCGAGCCGAGCACACCGGCCACGCCGAAGCCCATGGAGGCGAAGCCCCAGCTCTGCAGCAGGGTGCGCGGGCCGTTCGGCTGCCACTCCTGGACGATCCAGTTGTGGTGCACGCCGACGTCGCTGAGCAGGATGCCGTCGTCGGGCAGCACCCCGCGCAGGTCGGCCAGGACCCGCTCGGGGCGCAGCGGGCGCGCGTCCGACAGGCGGTTGGGCGCCACATGGGCCTCCCACTCGCGGCGCGCGGTAGCGAGTTCGTCCAGCCAGCGCAGCCGCTCCGGGACGTCCGGGCGGGCCGTGGGGTCACCGGCGGCGCGCCGGGCCTCAAGCCGCTCGATCAGCTGGTCCAGGACGTCCCCGGGGTTGGCGGCCACCCCGATCTCGACCGGGTAGTTGCGGCCGAGCTCGATGGGGTCGATGTCGACGTGGATCAGCTTGGTGCCGGGGATCTCGTAGGTGTAGCCGGGCAGCCAGGAGCTGGTGGAGCGGTCGTCGAACCGGGTGCCGAGCGCGAGGATCACATCGGCGCCGCGGGTGGCCGCGTTGGCCTGGTAGGTGCCGTTGCGGCCGGTCGCGCCGAGGAACAGCGGCGAGCCGGGCGCGGCGTTGGCCTTGCCGAGCGGCGAGGTGGCCACCGGGATGCCCGCGGCGGCGGCGAAGGCGGCGAGCCGGTCGCCGGCCTCGGCGTTCTCCACGCCGTAGCCGGCCACGATGACCGGGCGTCCGGCGCCGAGCAGCAGGTCCAGCATCCGCTCGACGTCCCGCGGTGCGGCGGCGGCGCCGGAGGAGACGCCGCGGCGCCACTCGCGCGGGTCGGGCACCGGCTCGTCGGTGGTCTCGACGAACACGTCGAGCGGCACGTCGAGATGGACGGGCCCGGGGCGGCCGGTGAGCATCTGCGCGAACGCCTGACGCATCATCAGGGGCAACTGCTCGGCCCGGGTGGCCTGGTAGCTGCGCTTGACGTAGGGCCGCACCACGGCGGGGAAGTCGGCCTGGAAGTGGCGCCCGGTCTCCTGGAACGGACCCCGGTTGAACTGGGAGGTGGCCACGTTGCCGGTGATGGCGAGGAACGCGGAGGCGTCCATCATCGCCGAGCCCAGCGCGACCGGCAGGTTCGCCGAGCCGGGGCCGCACGAGGTGAAGGTGGCCAGCGGCTCGTGCTTGATGCGGTAGTAGGCGTCGGCGATGAACCCGGCCGCCGACTCGTGGTGCACCGACAGCGTCTTGATCTCGTCCCGCCGGTCGTACAGCGCGTCGAGCAGGCCGAGATCGCCGTGCCCGCACAGTCCCACCGCGTAGGGCACACCCTCGCGGATCAGGTACTCGGTGATGATTTCCGCGCCCTTGAGACCACTCATGTTCGTCCTTTGCGTATTACGCAAGCCCATTGCTTATGGCGCGACGCTATGGGAGGGTGAGGTCACAGTCAAGGTGTGCGGTGAAAGCGACAAAGCGACATTTGAGGGGATCATGGCGAATCTGCTGGACGGGGCGACCGGTCTGCTGATCGACGGTCGGTGGCGCGGTGGCGGCCCCGAGTTCGCGGTCCACGACAAGTTCAGTCTCCAGCCGTTCGCACGGCTGCGCGAGGCGACGCCCGCCGACGTCGACGACGCGGTCGCCGGCGCCGCCGCGGCGGCCGAGCGGCCCCTGCCGCCGCGCCGGCGCCACGACATCCTCATCGAGGCCGCCCGGCTGCTCGGCGAGCACCGCGAGGAGATCCGCGCCACCTACATCGCCGAGACCGGCTTCACCCCCGCGGACGCGGACGGCGAGCTGGCCCGGGCGCAGGAGACCTTCCGGCTCTCCGCCGAGGAGGCGCTGCGCATCGCCGGGGAGGAGATCCCCGTCGCCGGAGCGCCCGGCAGCGAGAACCGGCTGGCCTTCACCATCCGGGTGCCGGTCGGCGTGGTGGCCGCCATCACCCCGTTCAACGCGCCGCTCAACACCGTCGCCCACAAGATCGCCCCGGCCATCGCGGCGGGCAACGCCGTCGTCCTCAAGCCGGCCGAGCTGACCCCGCTCTGCTCGACCGCCCTGGCCCGGGTGCTGACCGAGGCGGGCCTGCCGCCCGGGTACCTGCAACTGGTCTGCGGCCCCGGCGAGACCGTGGGCGCCGCGCTGGTGGCCGACCGCCGGGTGCGCTTCTACACCTTCACCGGCTCCACGGCCGTCGGGCTCGCCATCAAGCAGCACTCCGGCATCGCCAAGACCCACCTGGAACTGGGCTCCAACAGCGCCTCGATCGTGGCCGCCGACGCCGACCTGGACCTGGTCGCCGACCTGGTCACCCGGGCCGGCTTCCGCAAGGCGGGGCAGGTGTGCACCAGCGTGCAGCGCCTGATCGCGCACACCTCCGTCATCGACGACCTCGCCGACCGGCTCGCCGCCCGGGTCAAGGGCCTCGTGGCCGGCGACCCGCGCACCCCCGGGGTGCAGGTCGGTCCGATGATCGCACCGGCTGAGGCGCAGCGGGCCGCCTCCTGGATCCGGCAGGCCGCCGCCGGCGGCGCCACCGTCCTGGCCGGCGGAGAGTGCGACGGCCCGGTGCTCACCCCGGCGCTGCTGCGCGACGCGCCCGCCGACAGCCGCATCATGACCGACGAGATCTTCGCCCCGGTCGTGGCGCTGACCCCCACCGACAGCGTGGACGCGGCGATCGACCTGGTCAACGCGGGCGACTACGGCCTGCAGGCCGGCATCTTCACCCGCGACATCGACACCGCCTTCGCCGCCGCCCGCCGGCTGCGGGTCGGCGGCGTCATCATCAACGACACCTCCAGCTACCACGCCGACGTGATGCCGTACGGCGGGGTGAAGAACAGCGGCTACGGCCTGGAGGGCCCCAAGTACGCGGTGCAGGACATGACCGACCCGCGCGTCATCGTCCTCAACCTGGGTGCCACCGGGGGGAACGCATGAACCTGCCACTGTCCGGCTGCACCTTCGGCTGGCTGCACCACCGGCCGCTGACCGACGCGCTGCGCGAGCTCGCCGCGGGCGGGGTGCGCTCCATCGAGCTGACCACCTCGCCGCCGCACCTGTTCACCCCCGCGCTCGGCGCGTACGAGCGGCAGGAACTGGCCCGCACGCTGCGCGCGCTGCGGCTGGAGGTCGTCTCGGTCAACCCCAGCTACGCCGACCTCAACCTGATCAGCACCAACCCCGAGCTGCGCGAGGTCAGCGAACGGCACATCGCCGCGGAACTCGAACTGGCCGCCCAGCTGGAGGCGGGTTGCGTGGTGGTGATCCCCGGGCGGCGCCACGCCCTGGCCCCCGCGCCCGAGCAGGCCGCCCGCGCCGTGCTGGACGAGGCGCTGGGCCGGCTGACCGAGCGCGCCCGGCAGCTCGGCGTCGTCATCGCCCTGGAGAACAACCCCTACGGCTTCCTCGGCGGCGCGGACGACCTCGTCGCCCTCGCCGAGCGCTGGGACACCCCGTGGCTGCGCGTCGCCTACGACACCGCCAACGCCCTGGCCACCGAGGACCCGGCCGACGGTGTGCGCCGGGTCGGACGGCACCTGGCGATCGCGCACGTCAGCGACACCTGGCGGGACCGGTGGGCGCACACCTCGCCGGGCCGCGGCGAGGTGGACTTCGCCGCCTTCGCGCAGGCCCTGGCGGACATCGGCTTCACCGGCCCCACCGTGTACGAACTCGTCGACGGAGAAGACCCGCAGCCCCGGCTGGAACGCGACCTGGCGGCCCTGGAGACCGCGGGCTGGTCGCGTGCCGGGCTCGACCGGACCCAGGAAGGCACAGCATGAGCGAGACCCCCTCCACCCCGCCGGCCGAGGCCGATGTCGTCGTCGCGGGCAGCGGCGCGGCCGGCCTGACCGCCGCACTGGCCGCCGCGGTCCGCGGCGCCCGCGTCCTGCTGGTCGAACGCGGTGAGCGGCTCGGCGGCACCACCTCGCTGGGCGGGGGACGCACCTGGGTGCCGTGCAACCACTTCCCCGAGAACGCCGACGACACCCCGGAGGCCGCCCGCGCCTACCTCAAGGGCCTGTTCAGCGACGAACACCCGGAGATGATCGAGGCGTTCATCGACGCCGCCCCGAAGATGGCCCGCTTCGTCGAGGAGCACAGCCCGCACCGCTGGACGGTGTGCCCCGAGTACCCCGACTACCACCCCTCGGCGCCCGGCGGCACCCTCGGCGGCCGCGTCCTGGACATCACGCCGATCGACACCCGCGCGCTGACGCCGCTGGCCGGAGCGGTCCTGACCGCCCCCGGGTATGTGCCGATGACGCACGGCGAGTGGGAGCGGTGGCGCTACCCCGGCGGCTACGACTGGGAGCTGCTGGAGCGGCGCGGGCGCGACGGGGTGTTCACCGGCGGTCCCGCCCTGGTCGCGGGGCTCCTGGACGGTGTGGTGCGCGCCGGGGTGACGGTGCTGACCGGCACCCGGCTGACCGGCGTCACCCGCGGCGCGGACGGCGCGGTCACCGCCGCCGAACTGGAGGGCCCGCAGGGCACCGCCACCGTCGCGACCGGCGCGGTCATCATGGCCACCGGCGGCTACGACTGGAACGAGCAGCTCGCCTCCCAGCTGCCCGACTCGCTGCACGCCACCGGCGCCCCGCCCACCAACACCGGTGACGCGCTGCGCATCGCCGAGGGGCTCGGCGCCCGCGCGGAGAACCTCGGCCAGGGCTGGTGGATGCCGATGCTGGCGGTGCCCGGCGAGACGCTTCAGGGCCGGCCGTTCTACCGGGCGCTGGTCCGCGAGCGCGGCGCCCCGCGCCAGATCATCGTCAACTCGGCCGGCCGCCGCTTCGCCGACGAGGTGCAGCCGTACAACGAGATCGGCAAGGCCCTGCACCGCACCGACGCCGAGGGCCGGTACGTCAACGACCCGGCCTGGATGGTCTTCGACGAGGGCTTCCGCCGCACCTACTCCCTGCCGGGCGTGCTGCCGGGCAAGCCGCTGCCGACCTGGGTGGCCACCGGACGGACGTCCGCGGAGCTGGCCGAGGCGATCGGCGTGGACGCGGCGGGCCTGGCCGAGACGCTGGAGCAGTGGCAGCGGATCTGCGAGGCCGGGCGCGACGAGGAGTTCGGCCGCGGCGAGAGCGCGTACGACCGCTACTGCGGCGACCCGTCCATGCCGCACCCGAACTTCGCGCCGCTGGACGAGCCGCCGTACTACGCGGTGCGGATCCTGGCCGGCACCATCGGCACCAAGGGCGGCCCGGTCACCGACGACAACGCCGTGGTCCGCACCGCGGACGGCGCGCCGGTCCCGGGGCTGTACGCGGTGGGCAACGCGGCCGCCTTCTGGACCTCGGACGGCTACCCCGCGCCGGGCGCCACCCTCGCCGTCGGCATGGCCATGGCCTACCGGGCGGCCGAGCACGCCACCCGCGGGTGACCGAGGACCGGGCGGGTCTGGTCGGCTCGCTGCTGCACGGGCTCGCGGTGCTGGACATGTTCGGCCGCGACCGGATGGTCATCGGCATCGGGGAGATGGCCCGGCAGCTGGAGCTGCACCGCTCGACCGCGTCCCGGCTGGCCGCGACCCTGGCCGCCGCCGGCTATCTGGAGCCGGCGGACGGCCCGGGCCGCTACCGTCTGGCGACGAAGCTGGTGACGCTGGGGGAGGTGGCCCGCTCCGGCGCCGACGTGCGGCGGGCCGCGCTGGAGGCCCTGCGGGAGCTGGTGGCCGAGGTCGGGGAGACCGGCCACCTGGCGATCCTGGAGGGCACCGACGCGGTGACCGTCGGACTCGTGGACGGCTGGCACACCGTGCGGATGCACTCCTGGGTCGGCAAGCGCTCCCCGGCGCACTGCAGCTCGACGGGCAAGGCGCTGCTGGCCGGGCTGACCGCCGGGCAACTGCGGGAGCGCTACCCGCGGCCGGAGCTGGAGGGCCGGACCGCGCACACCATCACCGACCGCGACCGGCTGGAGGAGCAGCTGGCCCGGATCCGGGAGAGCGGCTACGCGGTGGACCTGGAGGAGCTGGAGGAGGGGCTGTCCTGTGTGGCCGCGCCGGTGCTGGACCGTTCCGGCGCGGTGGTGGCCGGAATCAGCCTCTCCGGGCCCACGGCGCGGATCACCGCGGCCCTGCCGGGACTGTCCGACCGGGTGCGGGCCGCCGCCCGCGCGGTCGCCGAGCGTATCTGACGGGGCGTCAGCAAACGTCCCGCACCGGGGCCGGGTGGTCCTCGACATGGACGACGTGCAACTCGGTGCCGTCGAGGTGGCGCTTGGCGCGCCCGCACATGCCCACGGCCACGTTGCCGCCGGCGCCGGCCTCCTCGGGGCTGACATAGGTCAGGACGTCCTGGTGGTGGCCGGTGACCACCCAGCCGTCGGCGTCCCGGACGTCGATCACGGCGAAGTCCGCCGCCGGGGAGGCGGTCCGCACCGGGCCGAACTCCCGCAGCAGCGCGACGGCCCGCTCCGCGAGCTCCGCCTGCGGGCCGTGCACCAGCACACACGTCCCATGTTCGAACAGTACCCACGGCGAGCCGGAGGCGGACAGCAGCCGCTGCCAGGTGTCGACGAGTGTCTCGGTGTCCACGGCGCCCATGGTGCCGAACCAGGGACGTCCTGAACAGGCGTTGACACCGCTCCGGTTGATGCGGCGTCAGCAGACGGCGGTGTCCCTCCCCGCGGCGCGGGGAGGGACACCGTCAGCGGGCCGCGGCGCCGGCTACCGGCGCAGGAACACCGGCAGGTTGCGGTGGCCGTTGGAGATGAACGACTCCACCGGCACCAGCTCCTCCGGCGCGACGGCGAGCCTCAGGTCGGGGAACCGCTCGAACAGCGCGGGCAGCGCCACCTCCGCCTCAAGACGGGCCAGCGGCGCGCCCAGGCAGAAGTGGACGCCGTGCCCGAAGGCGACGTGCTCCTTGTCCGCGCGGGTGACCTCGAAGCGGTCCGGGTCCTCGTGGACCGCCGGGTCCCGGTTGGCGGCGGCGTACGAGGCCAGGATCGGGTCGCCCTTGGGGATGACCACGTCACCGATCCGGATGTCCTCGACCGCGTACCGCAGCGGGACGTGCGCCACCGGCGCCTTGAAGCGCAGCGCCTCCTCGATCACGTCCGCCCACTTCACCTCGCCGGAGCGGGCCTTGGCCAGCTGCTCGGGGTGGGTGAGCATCAGGTGGATGGCGTTGTCCAGCAGGTTGACGGTGGTCTCGTGGCCGGCGCTGATCACCAGGAGCAGGGTGTCGACGAGCTCCTGCTCGGTCAGCTGCCCGCCGTCCTCCTCGTCGCGGGTGGCGATGAGCAGGCTGGCCATGTCGTCAGCGGGGTTCTCCCGCTTCTCGGCGACCAGCGCGTTGAGGATCCGGTAGACCTCCTGGTAGTTGGCGTACGCCTCCTCGGGGCTCAGGGAGGTGTTGAAGATGCCGTCGACGGCCTTGCGCAGCCCCGGGCGGGCGTGGTCCGGCACGCCCATCAGCTCGCAGATGACCTGGATCGGGATCGGGTAGGCGTAGCCCTCGCGGATGTCCGCGACCTCGCCCGCCGGGACCTGGTCCAGCCCGTCGAGCAGGTCGGCGACGATCTCCTCGACCCGCGGCCGCAGCGCCAGGCTGCGGCGCGCGGTGAACGCCGGGGCGACCAGCTTGCGCAATCGCCGGTGGTCACCGCCGTACGCGGTGAACATGTTGGTGACCGCGACCCAGGTGAACAGCGGCCAGTCCTGCGGGATCTCACCGTTCGCGAACGCCGGCCAGTGCTGCCGCGGGTCCTTGGAGACCAGCGGGCTGGTCAGCAGCTCCTTGAGCAGTTCCTGCGTGGTTATCGACCACGCCACCACCTGGCCAGGGAGCTCAACACGGACCGCCGGCCCGAGGCCTGCGATGCGGGCTGCCTCGGCGTGGATGTCGCTGCCGGAGGGGTCGATGACGACTGGGCCGTGCTGGGTTTCCATCGGCTGTCTCCAGGGGTCTCGGCGTAAGGTGCGGACGCGCCCAGGGGTCCGGACGCGGGTACGGATGCCTGCGCCGGGTACGGCGTGGCGACCGGTGCGGTGGGCGTGGCCGCGGGCAGTGGTGCCGCGACCGGCGGGAAGCGCACCGGCAGTGCGTCGAGAGCACGGTGGAAGGGGCCCGGGCGCCAGGTCAGCTTCTCGGCCGGGACCGCGAGGTCCATGTCGGGAAGCCGGTCCAGCAGCTTCTCGATGGCGACCGCCGCGATCAGGCGGGCCGAGTTCTGCGCCGGGCAGGCGTGCGGGCCGGCGCTCCAGGCCAGGTGGGCGCGGTTGCCGGCCCGCTGGTCGGTGATCAGTGCCGGGTCGGTGTTGGCGGCGGCGAAGCTGATGACGACGGGCTCGCCCGCGTGCAGCCGGGTGCCCTCCAGCTCCACGTCGTAGAACGGGTAGTGGACGCCGTAGTTCGCCATCGGCGGGTCGGTCCACAGCACCTCGTCGAGGGCGTCCTCGACCGGCAGGCTGCCGCCGTTGAGGGTGCCCGCGAAGCGGTCGTCGGACAGCAGCAGGAGCAGGCCGTTGGCGATCAGGTTCTGCTCCGGCTCGGTGCCCGCGCCCATCATCAGCACCAGCTGGTGGATCAGCTCCTCGTCGCTCAGCCGGGCGGGGTGCGCCATCAGCCAGGACGTCACGTCCGCGCCGGGCTGGCGGCGCTTGAGTGCGATCAGGTCCAGCACCGTGGTGGTCAGCAGGGCGTTGGCGCGCTCCGCGTCGATGCCGTCGAAGATGCCGCGCATGCCCTCGACCAGCCGGTCGCCGAGCTCGGGCGGGCAGCCGAAGAGCTGGTTGAAGACCAGCAGCGGCAGCACCGCCGCGTACTCGCCGAGGATGTCCGCCTCGCCCCTGGCGGCGAAGTGGTCGATCAGCTCGTCGGCGCTGTGCTCGACGTAGCCGCGCAGCGCGTTCGGGTCGACCCGGCCCAGGCTGTCCTCGACGGCGCTGCGCAGCCTGCGGTGCTCGTGGCCCTCGGTGAGCAGGCAGTTGGGGCGGTAGGCCATCATCGGCACCACCGGGTTGTCGGCCGCCACCCGGCCGTCGGCCAGGGCCCGCCAGCGGCGCGCGTCCTTGCCGAAGGTCTCGGTGCTGCGCAGCACGTGCAGCGCCGCGTGGTAGCTGGTGACGAGCGTGGCGCCGGCGCCCGGGGCGAGCTCCACCGGGGCGCACGCCCCGTACTGCTGGCGGAGCTTGGAGTAGACGCGCTTGGGATCGGCGGCGAAGTCCGGCCCGTACAGCGGGACTCCGGGGTTGCCGGGGGTGCCGGGCGGGCCGGGCTCCGCGGCGTGGGCCGGGCAGCCCGGCGGTGGTGCGGGGCGGTGCGTGGGCTGGGTCACGCGGACTCCTGGCTTTGGCGCGAGTACAGGTACTGGACGAGCGCGATCAGCGCCTCCGTGGACGACCGGTGGTCGCGGGCGTCGCAGGTCACGAGCGGGGTCTCGGGGAGGAGGTCGAGCGCGTCGCGCAACTCCTCCTCGCTGTAGACGGGCGCGCCGTCGAAGGAGTTGACGGCGACCGCGTACGGCACGCCGTGCTCCTCCAGCAGGCCCATGACGTCGAACGAGTGCTCAAGGCGGCGGGTGTCGATCAGGACGAGGGCACCGAGCGCGCCGGTCGTCATGTCCTGCCACAGCCGGGTGAAGCGCTGCTGGCCCGGCGCGCCGAACAGGTAGAGCACCAGATGCTCGCTGAGCGTCAGGCGGCCGAAGTCCATCGCCACCGTGGTGGTGGTCTTCTCCGGGACCCCCGCCAGGTCGTCCAGGAGCGCGCCGGCCTGCGTCATCGTCTCCTCGGTGCGCAGCGGCTTGATCTCGGAGAGGGTCCCGACGAACGTGGTCTTGCCGACCGCGAAGTGCCCCACGACCAGGAGCTTGACCGCGGTCCGCACGGTGTCGGCGACATAGACGCCGCCCGCAGCGCCCACGCTGCCGGTGCCGTCAGAGACGAGCGCGGAGCCCATCGAGGACCTCCTGGAGGATCTGGATATCGGGGAGTTCGGCAGAGGGGATGGGCGAACGCGTCATGAGCTGGCCGGAGTCGACCAGGTCCGAGATGAGGACCTTGACGACGCTGACGGGCAGCTCCAGATGGCCGGCCACCTCGGCGACCGACAGGGCTCCGCCCCGGCACAGTTCCACCACCCGGCGCTTCTCCGGGCTCAGGCCGGCGACCTGGTCGCCGGCCGCGAACACCAGCGTCACCAGGTCGAGCGTGTTGCGGGTGGGGTGGGCACGCCCCTCCGTCACGACGTACGGGCGTACCAGACCCTTCTTCTGGGGCCGCGGCGGGGGCGTCACAGCGCCCTGCCGGTGTCCTGTCGCGGGGGACTGGTCAGTTCCTTGCCCAGCCGGTCGACCAGTTTGTGCATGCGGAAGGTCACCGCCTCCATGTCCACCATCGGGGAGGCCGACACCGCCAGGTAGGCACCCGGACCGGCGGCCACCAGGAAGACGAAGCCGTCGACGAACTCGATCAGGGTCTGGCGCCACGGGGTGTCGGCCTGCCCGCAGAACTCGGAGGTGGAGCGGCTGATCGACTGAAGGCCGGACAGCGCCGCGGCCTGCCGCTCCGCCTCGTCCCGGCTGATGCCCTTGGAGTGGGCGCGCAGCATGCCGTCCGCGGACAGCAGGATCGCGTGCCGGGCCTCGGGCACGGTCAGCGCGTCGTCGAGCATCCAGCTGAGGCGGTCGTTGTCGTTGGTGTTGTTGGCGGTGTTCATGACGTCGATGCCGTTCATCTCTAAGAGGTCCCTTCCTGGTCCGAGGACGCGGAGCGTCCGGACCGGGTGCCGCGGGCGAACGCGCCCATCACTGCGGCGGCGTCGGAGGCGGAGCGGAGTTGCGGTGCGGCCTGCTCCGGCTGCGCGGTGGCGCCGCTGTTCTCGGCCGTGGGCTGGCGGCGGCGCCGCTTGGGCAGGCCACCGGCCGTCGAGGGAGTACGGGGCGCAGGCGGGGCCTGGGGCTCCGGGTGGGAGGACGGTCCGCTCGCGCGGCTCGCCGGAGCGGCGGCCGGGGCGGGGCTGGGAGCGGGGGCGGGAGCCGGTACGGGCTGGGCGATGACGGCATCCTCCTCGTCGAGCCGGGTCAGCAGCGCGCTGGGCAGGAAGACCACGGCCCGCACGCCTCCGTAGGGAGAGCGGGTGTCCACCGAGACATGGAAGCCGTAGCGGGCGGCGAGCACTCCGATGACCGCGAAGCCGAACTGCGGGGGGTCGCCGAGGTGCTTGATGTCCACCGTCTCCCGGCCCGAGAGCAGCTGGGTCGCGCGGCGGATCTCCTGGTCGGTCAGGCCCACGCCGGCGTCGTCGATGACGATCGCGGTGCCGTTGTGCGCGGGCTGGAGGTTGACCTGGACGGCGGTGTTGGGCTGCGAGTGGCGGGCCGCGTTGTCCAGCAGCTCGGCCACGGTGAGGACCACCGGCTCGACGGCCCGGCTGATGACGGCGACGTCGATCTGCGAGTGGACCTGGATGCGGCGGTAGTCGCGGATCCGGGAGGTGGCGCCGCGGACCACGTCCAGCAGCGACGAGGCGGCGCGCTGACGGCCCGGCCAGGAACCGCAGAGCACCGCGATGGCCTGGGCGCGGCGGCCGAACTGCGAGTTGGTGTGGTCGATCTGGAGCAGGTCGGCGAGGACGTCGGGGTTGTCGTGACGTTCCTGCATGCTGCTGATGGCCAGCTGCTGCTCGTTGGCCAGGCCCTGCAGGGCACGCATCGAGGCCTTCAGGGCGGCCTTCGCCGACTGGTCGGCGCGGGCCTGCGCGGTCTCCACCGACCGGCTGAACAGGTCGGTGATCTGCTGGATGCTCTGGCCGAACGGGCTGCCCGCCAGCTCCTGGTGCTGGAGCACGGGGGCGGGGGACTGACCGAGCTGGGTGGCCTCCATCAACGCGGGCAGCCGCACGGTGGCGAGGTGCTGGGCTTCCTCGTCACGGGCGCGCACCCCGGCGTCCAGCCGAGCCGCCTGCGCGCGCAACCGCGCGCTGATCTGCCGTTCGCGTATCAGCAGGACCACGATGGCCAGTGCGCCGGCCAGGAGGCACCAGAACACCGCCTCCGGTATGGGTCGTGTCATCAGATCCTCGTGAGCGGTTAAGCGGAAGGTGGGCAATCAGGGGCTCAGCCTGGTCCGGCGGATCTTACCGGGGTTGTGTGACGAACCGGCAGCCCTCCGTCCGCAACTGTGCCGTGAACGGAGTCACTTGGGGTGTCTCCTCCCGTTCACGCCCGCTCTGTCCTGTCGTTGTGCCACCGATTACGGGAGAGAAGGAGCGTCGCCGGTCCATACCACCGGATTCCGGATCGGGGTCCGTCCGGTATCGCCCGGTTCTGCACCAGCCGCCCGTCCGGACGCGTCCGGGGACCAACCGGAATCTCGGCACGGGCTTCCGTCCGGGGGGAGGGCTAAAGTCGAGCCATGCCGCAGCAGCCTGGAACGCCGCCCGCCGGGGGTGCCTCGGACGCGCACCTGCTCACCGAGGCCGTCACCCGGCTGCGGCGCGCGCTGCGGGCGTCGATCCGCACCGAGTACCCGTGGGAGACCCTGCCGATGGCGCAGGTCGAGCTGCTCCAGGTGCTGGCCGGGCACTCGCCGGCGCGGATCGGGGACCTGGCGGCCCGGCAGCGCCTGGCGACCAGCACCGTCAGCGGCCTGATCGGCCAGATGATCAACGCGGGGCTGGTGGCCCGCGCGGTGGACCCGGTGGACCGCCGGGCCTCCGCGGTGACGCTGACCGAGGCGGGCCGCGAGCAGCTCGCCGCCTGGACGCGGGCGCACGAGCGGCGGCTGGACGCCGCGCTGGGCAGCCTGGACGCCGGTGACCGGGCCGCGGTGCGGGCCGCGCTGCCGGCGCTGTTCCGGCTCGCCGAGCACCTGGGCGAGGGCGGTCAGGGCTCCTCGCCCGCCTGACGGGCCCGCAGCCGGGGCGCGAGCAGCAGCCCCTCGGCGGTGGACGTCGCCAGCGCGATCCGGGGCAGCTCGGTGGGCCGCTCGTAGAGCATGAACCGCGGCAGGCGGCGCGGGGCGAACTCGCCGGCGATCCGGTCCAGGGACTCCAGCCGGCGCCGCCGGGACAGCAGCCGCACGGTGCCCCGGTACAGGCGGGGGCGGCCCCTCTCCCCGGTGGCGTGGCCCATGCTGAAGTTCAGTGAGACCCGGCGCACCGAGCCCACCGGCCGGCCCCCCGCGCGGGCGAGCAGCAGCACCTCGCCGATGAGGAAGCCGAACAGCTCGTCCGCCGACTCCCGTTCGCGCCGCATCAGGTCCAGCGTCAGCCCGCCGGTGCCCCAGGGGACGAAGGTGAGCAGCGCGCAGGTGCGGTTGTGCGGGTCGCGGCACTCCACCAGCAGGCAGTCGCCGTCCGCGGGATCGCCCAGCCGGCCCAGCGACATGACCAGTTCCCGGTCCGGGCCGTCCCGCCGCCAGGCGTCGGCGAGCTGCACCAGCCGGGCCAGTTCCGGGGCCGGCACCTCGCGCTGGCGGCGTACGACGGCCCGGTAGCCGGCCGCGCGGATCAGCTCGTGCGCCCGGCGCGCGGTGCCCTCCAGGGTGGACGAGGCGACCTCGACGACCGCCTCGTCCCCGAAGGCCAGCGCCCGCAGCCCGGCGCGTTCGTAGTCCGCGGTGGCGGCGCGCCCGGCGCCGGTGACGGCCGGGACCCAGCCGTGCGAGCGGGCGACCTCCAGCCAGCGGCGCACCGCGTCCGGCCGCCCGGCCGCCGCGCCCACCGGGTCGCCGTAGGCGAGGGCGACCCCGTTGAGCACCCGGAAGAGCACCGCCGCGTCCCTCGAGCCCGACCAGGTGACGGAGGTGTCGCGGCGCAGCGCGAAGTAGCCGAGCGAGTCCTCCTCGCCCTGGGCCGCGACCAGGGCCCGCAGCCGCCGCTCGGCCTGCGGGGCGAGCCGGCCGCGCACCCGCGGGGAGCGGAAGAACGCCCGCAGCACCTGGAGGAACAGCGCCACGCTCAGCAGGTTGACGACGACGTCCGTCCAGCGCGGGACCTCGATGTCGGGCAGCCCGAACAGCGTGGACAGGGTGAACACCCGCAGCAGCGCGTAGCGCAGGCTGGCGGCCCAGCCCACCCCGGGCTCGGTGTTCGTCTGGTGGACCAGCACGGTGCCGATCACCGCGGCGGTGAAGCCGCCGAGCAGCAGGTACCCGGCCGCCAGCGCGGTGTTGCCGCGCTCGCCGCGCACCCGGCAGGCCGGTTCCGCGACCACCAGGCCCAGCAGGACGGCGCTGGTCACGATGGCGGACGCCCAGTTGACGGGGTGGACGCGCAGCGCCGGCAGGGCGGCGAGCGCCAGCCAGTACAGCGCGGTGTTCCCGGCGGCGAGCACGGTGGCCACCACCCACGCGGCCCGCTTGCGGCGCCGCAGCATCACGGCGAGCAGGACGGCGAACACCGCGGCGGTGAAGCCGGCCGTCACCAGGAACGGCGTGATGAAGTCACCGCTGGTCGCCCGGCGCACCCGTTCCCTGAAGGGCGCCACCAGGCCGCCCACCACGTCCAGCGTGGCGGCGGTGCGCAGGTACCACACCACGGAGGTGGCGGCCGGGCCGGCGAGCGGCCGCACCAGCCGGCCGAGGGCCGAGCGGCCGGGAGGACCGGCGGGCGCGGCCGGCCGGGGCGGGCGCGGCGGGCGGGCGGGACGGGCCGCCCGTGCCGGGGGCACCTCCGGGAGCGGCGCGCCCGCGACCGCGTTGTAGACCCTCTTCTTCACCTCCACCATGCGCTGGTGGATGCGGGCGTCGCGGCGTTCGGCCCGGGCCAGCCGCCGCGGCCGGGAGTAGTAGCGCCAGCGGGCCCACGGGCTGTTCGGGCGGGCCAGCCGGATGGCGCCGACCAGTGCCAGGGGCGGCAGCATCACCCCGAGCAGCCCGGTCCACACCTTTCCCTTGAGCAGGCTGATGACGACGAGCGCCAGCAGCACGGCCCAGTACCCGAACTGGGCGGCCGTCAGATGACCGGACAGGCCGCCCAGCGGGGCGTCGCCGAGGAGGAGCAGGCCGATCACCGCGGCGGCCAGGATCACCGCGTCCACCGAGGTGCGGCCCTGCTCGCTCCAGTAGACGTCCTTCAGGTGGAGCACCAGCGCGAACTCGTCGAGCACCAGCCCGCATCCGATGCCGAACAGCAGCGCCAGCACGTCGTGTGCCTCGGGCGCGTCGCCGCGCACCGCGAACGAGCCGATGCCGCCGATGAGCATCAGGGCCTGGCCGAAGACCACATGGTGGATGTGGAGCCCGCCGGGGGTGACGTTCCCCGGCCACCAGCGCACCCCGCGCCGGATCATCCGCACGCTGACCCGGATGAACAGGAACGACCCGATCAGCCCGACCAGCAGCAGGAACAGCGGCTCACGCCCCGGGCCGACGATCCGCACCCGGTAGGCGTCCACCAGCCAGTGCCCCATCGCTTCGCGTCACCTCCCGCCGACGACGACTCTCCAGCATGCGGGAGGCACCGGCCCGGCCGCGACGCGGTCCTAACGCGTCGCGGTCGCGGTCGCGCTCTGCTCCGCCTCCGGCTGGTCGGCGTCCGCCGTGGAGGCGCCGGCCGTGGAGGCGCCGGCCGACGGCTGGTCGGCCGATGGCAGCCCGGCCGGTGACTGCCCGGCGGTGGGGTCGGTGGCGGTGGGCTGGTCGTCCGGGGACCGGGTGGCCGTGGGGGACGGGGTGTGCCGGTGGGCCGAGGAGGTGGCCGCGGGTGACTGCTGGGGTGCCGCCTGCTTGATGGCGCCCGGCTGCTTCACCGCGGTCAGCCGCCCGTAGACCACCACGTTGCCGTAGTAGCCGGAGCCCTTGACGAAGGCCCCGCCGCAGGTGATGACGCGGATCTCGGCGCCGGGCGGGTCGGCGTAGACCCGGGAGGAGGGGAAGACCGTCTTGGGGTACACCTCGATGCCGTAGATGGTGAAGACGGCGGTGCGGCCGTCGGCGCGCAGCACCTGGACGGTCTCGCCCTTGTGCATCGCCCCGAGGTCGTAGAAGACGGCCTTGCCCTGGTGGGTGTCGACGTGGCCGGCGATCACCGCGGCGCCCTGCGAGCCGGGTGCCGCGCCCTCGGCGTACCAGCCCGCGAGGTTCGGCTCGCTCTCCGGCGGCACCTGGAGGTGCTGGTCGGCGTCGAGTCCGATCTTCATCAGCGGGGCGTCCACCCGGATCGCGGGGATGCGGATCCGCACCGGTGGCGAGTAGGGCAGCGGTGCGATGACCGGTCCACCGGCCGGGGCGCTCGGCGCGGCGCTGGCGGTGACCGCCTCGGCCGCGCCGGGGGCGGGCGGGTGGCTGGTGGTGCGGCCGTCGTGGATCAGCCAGGCGCCGGTGAGCAGCGCCGCCACGCAGGCGGCGAGCAGCACCCGGGACGGTCTGCGGGGCGGCCGGGGCGGCTCGCCCTGCCAGCCCGGATTGAGTGGATTGAGGGAATTGAGCGGATCGACCGGTTGTGCGGGTTCGGGGTATGGCGGGTGCGCCATCGTGGACCTCCCGGTGGGTGACTCTTTGTATGGTTATGCCACATTTGGTGACGATCCATCACCTCGGCGCGCAATAGGCCCACCTGCCGGGGTGCGTCACCCGTGCGGACCAGCGGCTCCTGCGGTTGCTACGGTGCGGTGTGCCGCTCATACGAAGCCGGGCCCAGGACCCGGAACGCTCCACACCCGGACCGGCCGCGCCGGTGCGCCGACGCCTGCTCGCCGACATCACCCCGCTGCGGGTCAGCGTCCACTACCGCCGGCTCTGGTTCGGCAACACCGTCTCCTGGATGGGGCAGCAGATGACCGCCCTGGCGGTGTCGCTGCAGGTCTACGCCATCACCCGGTCCACCTTCTCGGTCGGCCTGGTCGGGCTGTTCTCCCTCGTCCCGCTGGTGGTCTTCGGGCTGTACGGGGGCTCGGTGGCCGACACCGTGGACCGCCGCAAGCTCGGGCTGGCCAGCGCCTCGGGCGCGACGGCGCTGTCGGTGGTGCTGGCCGCCGCCGCGCTCACCGGCGCCCACCAGGTCTGGCTGCTCTACGCCGTCGTGGCCCTCCAGGCGATCTGCTTCGCCATGAACTCCACCGCCCGCAGCGCGATGATCCCCCGGCTGCTGCCCACCGAGCAGCTCCCCGCCGCCAACGCCCTGCAGTCGCTGACCACCAACCTGGGGCTGATGGCCGGTCCCATGCTCGGCGGTGTCATCGTCGGGCTGTGGGGCTACCAGGCCGCCTATCTGATCGACGTGGCGGCCTTCAGCGCCTCCCTGTACGCCATGTGGCGGCTGCCGCAGATGCGCCCCGACCGCGGCACCGGGGACGGCGAGCGGCCGCGGCGCGCCTCGGTGCTGGACGGGCTGCGCTTCCTCGCCACCCGCCCCAACGTGCGGATGACGTTCTTCACCGACATGGCGGCCATGGTGCTGGCCCAGCCGCGCGCCCTCTTCCCGGCCATCGCCTCCCTCTGGTACGGCGGCGACGCGCGGACGGTGGGCCTGCTGGTGGCGGCGCCCGCGGTGGGCGCGGTGATCGGCGGGGTGTTCTCCGGATGGCTGGGCGGGATCCGGCGGCACGGACTGGCGATCCTGCTGGCGGTGGCGTCCTGGGGCGGCGCGGTCGCCGTCTTCGGGCTGACCCGGCAGCTCTGGCTCGGCCTGGTGCTGCTCGCGGTGGCGGGCTGCTCGGACACCGTCTCGATGGTCTTCCGCAGCACCGTGCTCCAGGCGGCCACCCCGGACGACATGCGCGGGCGGTTGCAGGGCGTCTTCATCGTGGTGGTCGCGGGCGGACCGCGGCTGGGCGACTTCCTGGCCGGCTCGGTGGCCGACCTGACCTCGCTGCGGACGACGGTGGTGGGCGGCGGGCTCGCCTGCGTCCTGGTCCTCGTCCTGCTCGCGCTGCGCTGGCCGGGGTTCGCCCGGTACGACGCCCGCGATCCCCGGCCGTAGACCCGCGCTGCCGGCGGGCGGCAACCGGCGCCCGCCGGCATGCAGCGGGAAGGAGCCGCGCAGCTCCGGGGAGTAGGCCCGGAACTCGGCCTCCGACAGGCCCTGGCTG